>NZ_CM173463.1:387500-390000 GCF_057773645.1 Brachymonas sp. KE5 | reverse complement strand
ACACGCCAGACCAAAGTCCGGCTCCGCAAACACCCACGCTTATCGGCTGTATGTTTTTAATGATCCGCAAGCCCTTCCAGACTCACTCGCCTCGCCGCGATCAGCGAAGCCCTACACTATAACACAGTTTTCACTGCCGTCAAGAAGAATTTTCAACCCTTCTTGACCCCACACACAGAAGGTCTCGTGCGGGAAAGCCTTGCATTGTAGCACGCTTTTTTGATCCGTCAAGAGCGACCGATCAAAAAAGCGCCCCGTGCTCACGGGGCGCTTTTCCTGGCTGTAAGTAGCCTGACGATGACCTACTTTCACACGGGAATCCGCACTATCATCGGCGCTGAGTCGTTTCACTGTCCTGTTCGGGATGGGAAGGAGTGGGACCAACTCGCTATGGTCATCAGGCTTTAACGGGGTGCCATGCTGCTGCTCGAGCAGCACAGCGAATTCATAGAGTCATCCATCAGCTTCTTTATCTTGATTGCGCCTGGCATAACATCCTTGGCTCTTCCAGCCAAAGTTATAGGGTCAAGCCGCACGAGCAATTAGTACTGGTCAGCTTAATGCATTGCTGCACTTCCACATCCAGCCTATCAACGTCCTGGTCTAGAACGACTCTTCAGGGGGGTCAAGCCCCCGGCAGATCTCATCTTGAAACGAGTTTCCCGCTTAGATGCTTTCAGCGGTTATCTCTTCCACACTTAGCTACCCTGCGATGCCACTGGCGTGACAACAGGTACACCAGAGGTGTGTCCACTCCGGTCCTCTCGTACTAGGAGCAGGCTTCCTCAAATCTGCAGCGCCCACGGAAGATAGGGACCAAACTGTCTCACGACGTTTTAAACCCAGCTCACGTACCTCTTTAAATGGCGAACAGCCATACCCTTGGGACCGGCTACAGCCCCAGGATGAGATGAGCCGACATCGAGGTGCCAAACACCGCCGTCGATATGAACTCTTGGGCGGTATCAGCCTGTTATCCCCAGAGTACCTTTTATCCGTTGAGCGATGGCCCTTCCATACAGAACCACCGGATCACTATGTCCTGCTTTCGCATCTGCTCGACTTGTCAGTCTCGCAGTTAAGCACGCTTATGCCATTGCACTATCGTCACGATGTCCGACCGTAACTAGCGTACCTTCGAACTCCTCCGTTACGCTTTGGGAGGAGACCGCCCCAGTCAAACTGCCTACCATGCACTGTCCCCAGTCCCGGTTCAGGGACCTAGGTTAGAACCTCAAACGCACCAGGGTGGTATTTCAACGTCGGCTCCAGCAGAACTAGCATCCTGCCTTCAAAGCCTCCCACCTATCCTACACAGATCCGTTCAAAGTCCAATACAAAGCTACAGTAAAGGTTCATGGGGTCTTTCCGTCTTTCCGCGGGGAGATTGCATCATCACAAACATTTCAACTTCGCTGAGTCTCTGGAGGAGACAGTGTGGCCATCGTTACGCCATTCGTGCAGGTCGGAACTTACCCGACAAGGAATTTCGCTACCTTAGGACCGTTATAGTTACGGCCGCCGTTTACTGGGACTTCGATCAAGAGCTTGCACCCCATCAATTAATCTTCCAGCACCGGGCAGGCGTCACACCCTATACGTCCACTTTCGTGTTTGCAGAGTGCTGTGTTTTTAATAAACAGTCGCAGCCACCAATTTTTTGCAACCCGTTCATGCTCAGATGCTCTCATCACACTACTAGGGCACACCTTCTCCCGAAGTTACGGTGTCAATTTGCCGAGTTCCTTCTCCAGAGTTCTCTCAAGCGCCTTAGAATACTCATCTCGCGCACCAGTGTCGGTTTGCGGTACGGTCGTTGCAAGCTGAAGCTTAGTGGCTTTTCCTGGAACCCCGTTCAGTGACTTCGCAAGCCATGCTCGCTCGATCGGCAGCCTCGGTATATGTGCAGCGGATTTGCCTACTGCACGCCTACTTCTGCCTAAACCGGGACATCCAACACCCGGATCACCTATTAAGATTCGTCCCCACATCGCACTTGCAATCGGTACAGGAATATTGACCTGTTTCCCATCAGCTACGCATCTCTGCCTCGCCTTAGGGGCCGACTCACCCTACGCCGATGAACGTTGCGTAGGAAACCTTGCGCTTACGGCGAGCGGGCTTTTCACCCGCTTTAACGCTACTCATGTCAGCATTCGCACTTCTGATACCTCCAGCACGCTTTACAACGCACCTTCACAGGCTTACAGAACGCTCTCCTACCACGCACAGTAAACTGTGCATCCGCAGCTTCGGTAACTGGCTTAGCCCCGTTACATCTTCCGCGCAGGACGACTCGATCAGTGAGCTATTACGCTTTCTTTAAATGATGGCTGCTTCTAAGCCAACATCCTGACTGTTTTAGCCTTCCCACTTCGTTTCCCACTTAGCCAATTTTAGGGACCTTAGCTGGCGGTCTGGGTTGTTTCCCTCTTGAGTCCGGACGTTAGCACCCGGTGCTCTGTCTCCCAGGCTGTACTCTGCGGTATTCGGAGTTTGC
>NZ_CM173463.1:0-377500 GCF_057773645.1 Brachymonas sp. KE5 | reverse complement strand
AGTGTGGATCCGCAAGGGCGTGGAAGCGCGGCGTACGCGCAGCCAGAGCCGGGTAGCGCGCTTGCACAAGCTGCGGGCGGAGCGCGCGGCGCGCCGGGATGCGCTGGGCAGCGTGCGCATGGATATTGCCAGCGGGGTGCCGAGCGGCAAGATCGTGGCAGAACTGAGCGAGGTGAGCAAGCGCTATGGCGAGCGGGTGATCGTGCGGGATTTCAGTGCGACGATTCTGCGCGGCGACAAGGTGGGGCTGATCGGCCCAAATGGGGCGGGCAAGACGACCTTGCTGAAGCTGATTCTGGGCGAGATCGCGCCGGACAGCGGTTCGGTGCGTCAAGGGGCCAATCTGCAGGTGGCGTATTTTGACCAGATGCGAGAGGCGCTGGATCTGAATGCAACGCTGGAGGATTTCATCAGTCCGGGCAGCGAGTGGATCGAGATTGGCAGCCGCAAGCAGCATGTGAAGAGTTATCTGGGGGATTTTCTGTTCAGTCCGGCTCGTGCTGCTTCGCCGGTGCGCAGTCTTTCCGGTGGGGAGCGGAACCGCTTGTTGCTGGCGCGGCTGTTTGCCCGGCCGGCGAATGTGCTGGTGCTGGATGAGCCGACCAACGATCTGGATATCGATACGCTGGAGTTGCTGGAAGAGCTATTGCAGAACTACGAGGGGACGGTGTTTCTGGTGAGCCATGACCGGGAGTTTCTGGATAACGTGGTGACGAGCACCATCGTGAGCGAAGGGGATGGGCGCTGGCGCGAGTATGAAGGAAGCGTGGAGGATTGGCTGACGCAGTCGCAGCGGGCGACAGCGATGGAGAAGGCGGCGGCTGGCCGGGCTGGCGCTGCGCCGAAGGCCGGAGCCGCTACTACGGCTGGAGGCAGCGCGGGCGCAACTGGGACTGCGGGCGCAACTGGGACTGATAAGGCCGGTGCAGCAGGATCGGGCGTAGCCGGTTCCGGGACTGCGGGCCCACCCGGGTCGGGTTCGGGCGCTGATGCGCAGGGTCGCGGAGGCAAACGCAAGCTGAGCTACAAGGAGCAGCGGGAACTGGATGCGCTTCCCGGGCAGATCGAGGCGCTGGAGGCGGAGCAGGCGGGAATTCGCGCGGAGCTGGCCGATGGTTCGCTATATGCCTCGAACCTGCAGCGGGCAATTGCCCTGCAGCAGCGGGATGGCGAGATCGAAGAGGCGCTGATGGTGGCGCTGGAGCGATGGGAGCAGTTGGGGACGGCGCATGGCTGAGCCTTCCGGAGGTTGAGGTCAGCCGGCATTTTTGCCGGTAGGTGGCGGCAGTCTGCTGCCGGATGCCGGATGCCGGATGCCGGATGCCGGATGCCGGATGCCGGATGCCGGATGCCGGATGCTAGGCGATGATGCTTGGTGCCTTGGCTATACAGGGAAGCAAGCATCGGCAACACAGGATGCAGCCGGCACCTTGTCCAAGCTGGACCTTGCCTGCTGCGGGAATGCCTGCCCCAAGAAGCATCACACTCGCGCTAATATCCGGCATCGCCTGATTGTTTCTGCCATGCCGCCTGCTGCTCCTGTATTGACTGCTACCCGCCCTCTTCCGTTGTGGCGCGTGCTGCTGTGGGTCTGGGGGCTGCTGGCAGCGCTGGTATTGGCTGGATGCGGCACCCTGCCCCCGCCGGGGCCGCGCACCGAATCACAGGCTCTCCCGGCAGGAACCGTGACTCCGCTGAGCAAGCTGGCGGGTGCCTTGCGCAAGCAGTCCCGATCCCGGCACGATACGGGGTTTCTGCTGCTGGATTCTGCTGACAGTGCTTTTTCGAGCCGGCTCGCCCTGACCCGGCAGGCGACGCGCACGCTGGATCTGCAGTATTACGCCATTCACAACGATCCGGGGACCGGCGTACTGCTGGCGGCAATTCGCGAGGCTGCGGCGCGCGGGGTGCGGGTGCGCATCCTGCTGGATGATCTGCATACCAAGGGCGAGGATGCGGAGGTGTTGCAACTGGCGTTTGTGCCGAATGTGGAGATGCGGCTGTTCAATCCGCTGCCGGCGGGGCGCAGCATGGGCAAGTTGCGTGCGCTGTCGGCGCTGCAGGATTTTTCGCGGCTGCAGCATCGCATGCACAACAAGCTGTTTCTGGCAGATAACGTCGCGGGGATTGTGGGCGGACGCAATCTGGGCGATGCGTATTTCGGCCAGGCCGATGACAGCAATTACATCGATCTGGATGTGCTGGCGATCGGAGCGCTGGTGCCTGCGATGTCGCGCAGCTTCGACCGGTACTGGAATCATCCGCTGGCGTATCCCGTGGAGCAGCTGATGAGCCGCCGGGATTTGAAGGCCATGGTGGCGATGCGACGAAGCAATCCGTCGGCGCGGGCGGGTGGGGGCGACGAAGCAGAGGGCGAATCAGTGGCCGCTCCTGCTCCGGCGGAGCTGCCAGGTGCGATGGCACTGGAGGAAGTGGCATGGACCTGGGCGCCAAGCGCCCTGCTGGCCGATGCGCCGGCCAAGTTGTCGTCCGAGGAGCGCGATGTGGATGGCGGCGATCAGGTGGTGAGCGGCCTGTTGGGGCTGATGCGGCTTTCACGCCGATCCGTGCTGATCGTGACGCCCTATTTCGTGCCCGGCGCGCAGATGATGCAGGTGTTTGCCGGCTTGCGCCGGCGTGGCATCGCGGTGGTGGTGCTGACCAATTCGCTGGCGTCGTCGGATGCACCGCTGGCGCATATCGGCTATGAGCGTTACCGCAGGGAGTTGCTGAAGCTGGGCGTGGAGGTGCATGAGATGCGGGCCTTGCAGCCGCAATCGGTGCGCAGTGCGCTTGGTTCTTCCGGGAAGGCCAGGCATGCGAGCCTGCATGCCAAACTGGTGCTGATGGATGACACTTGGCTGGGCATTGGTTCGATGAATCTGGATTTGCGTTCGCAGTTGCAGAACAGCGAGGTGGCGGTGCTGATACGAAGCCGCCTGCTGGGCCGGCTGATCCGGGAACGGGTGACGCCGATCGTGCGCGAAGGGGCGTGGCGGCTGGAACTGGCACCCGACGGGCGCCTGCAATGGCACGCGCCTGCGGGCGTGGAGCCGGCCGTGCAGCATGGCGAGCCCGATGCGAGCGCGACCCTGCAGTTTCTGCTGAAGCTGGCCGCTCCTTTTACGCCGGATGAGATGCTGTGAATCAGAAAAAACGTGCGGTATGCCACACGAGGGCTGGCATTCTGGGGGAACATCGCACTATAATTCTGGTTTATCGCACAAGCGAATGCCGGCGTAGCTCAGTTGGTAGAGCAACGCACTCGTAACGCGTAGGTCACCAGTTCGATTCCGGTCGCCGGCACCATCTGCCCGAAACCCCTGCCTGCTTCATGCACGCAGGGGTTTTTCTTTGGCTGACGTGCTGCGCAGCCAAAATCTTTTCATGCGTCAAGCCCTCCATTTGTTGCAGGCTGAAGCGTATCGCGCGGGCAACTTGGTCCACAATGGACGCACACTAGAACAACCCCCGCATAGCTGGAAACGGCAGGCCGCTTTTTCGTGCACTGGCGCCTGCTGTCGTACAAGGAGTCCACCATGAAAAGCTGGCAGTTTGCCAACCGGGCAGCAGCCATGAGTCCGTCGATCATCCGCGAGATCCTGAAGGTGACGGAGCAGCCTGACATCATCAGTTTTGCCGGTGGCCTGCCGTCGCCGGATTCGTTTCCGATCGAGGCGTTCAGCCAGGCCTACGAGAAGGTGATGCGCGAGCATCCGCGCTCCGCGCTGCAGTATGCGGCGAGCGAGGGCTATGCCCCGCTGCGTGAGTGGGTGGCGCAGTCGCTGCCGTGGGAGGTTTCGCCGGACCAGGTGCTGATCACGACCGGTTCGCAGCAGGGCCTGGACCTTGTCGGCAAGGTGCTGATCGACGAGGGCAGCCGTGTGGTGGTGCAGACGCCGTCGTATCTGGGTGCGCTGCAGGCGTTTTCTGCCTATGAGCCGGAGATTTTCAGTGTTCCGAATGACGACCAGGGCTTGCAGCTCGAGTCGCTGGAGCGCGAGCAGTTGCGCTACCGCGCACGCTTTCTGTATCTGCTGAGCAATTTCCAGAACCCGACCGGGCTGACGCTGTCGGCGCACCGCCGCCAGGAGATTGCGAAGACCTGCCATGCGCTGGGTCTGCCGATCGTGGAGGACAACCCCTATGGCGAGCTGTGGTTCGATGCGCCGCCGCCGCCGCCCGTGTCGAGCTTCTATCCGGAGCAGTCGATTTATCTGGGCTCGTTCTCGAAGGTGCTGGCACCGGGCATGCGCCTGGGTTTTGCCGTGGTGCCGGCCGAGGTGTATCCCAAGATGCTGCAGGCCAAGCAGGCGGCGGATTTGCACAGCCCGAGCCTGAACCAGCGTCTGGCGTATGAGGTGCTGACGCAGCCGGGTTTCCTTGATGGGCATCTGGAGCGCATCCGTGCGCTGTACAAGGGGCAATGCCAGGCGATGCTGGCCGCGCTGCAGCGCCACATGCCGGATGGCGTGAGCTGGAATACGCCCAAGGGCGGCATGTTCCTGTGGCTGCGCCTGCCGGACGGGCTGGATAGTGCCGCCATGCTGCCGCTGGCAGTGCAGCAGGGGGTGGCCTATGTGCCGGGGGCTGCTTTCTATGACACGCAGCCCGACATGAGCACGATGCGCCTGAGCTTCGTGACGGCGACGCCGGAGGAGATCGATCGCGGCATTGCGCTGCTGGCGCAGACGATCGAGCAGCAGCTGGCGGCCTGAGAGAGGCCTCGGCGGAGGCGCGGTTACCGGACGGCGCTTGCTCCGTTGCGCAAAGTGTCGGCAGGAAGCGCGTCGATTTCCCGCAGCAATGTAGCCAGGGCCTGGCCGCTGGCCCGCAGCAGGGCTGCACCGCGTTCGGCATCGGCCGCGGCGGCGTTGCCGACTGCGCCGCAGGGGTGGTAATCCTGCATCTGCCAGGCCAGCTTGGCGCTGCGGCCATTGCCCAGTGTGGGGAATTGGGCGGCGCGCTGTTCGGAGGTGCTGGAGAAATTTCCTGCCTTGTCCATGCGTACCAGGTCCGGACGGATGGCCAGCATCAGGCTGGTTTCGATGACGCCGGCGTGGATACCGAAACGGTGCTCGTGGGCATCGAAGGCTTCGGCGGCTTGGCCCAGTGGCAGGTTGAACCAGCTGGTGGTGTAGACCAGCATGTCGAGGCGCGCGCGCAGGTCGCGCGCAACCACGTCCAGCAGGCCCACGTTGCCACCGTGGGTGTTGAACAGCACCAGCTTGCGCACGCCGCTTGCTGCCACGCACTCCGCCATTTCGGTCCACAGGCGGATCACGGTTTCTGCGCGCAGCGTGAGCGTGCCCTGGAAAGCCGTGTGTTCCGGGCTGTATCCCACGGCCTGCGTGGGCAGGAACAAGGCGGGCAAGTCTGCCGGCAGATGCGGCAGGCAGGCCTGCACCATGGCATCGGCCAGTGCGGTATCGACCTGCAGCGGCAAGTGCGGCCCGTGCTGCTCGATGGCGGCAACTGGCAGGATGGCGATGGCGCGATCGCGGTCCAGCGTGGCGAAGTCCGGACTGGTCAGGTCGGCCCAATAGCGCGACGGGGGGATAGGCGTGCTTGGCATGGTGCCCTCCATCATACTGACTGGCACCTTGCTGTGGGGTCTTGGCGCAAGGGGGATAATGGTTCGCTGAAAAAACTGCTGCCCCCTGCCGAAGTTCCGTGGGGCGTTTGATGATTGCATGATGACCCTACGACTTTCCGGAACGACCTTCGCTTTGCGCCAAGCGCCCTTGCTGCGCCGCAGTAGCGCTATCGCACTGGCCCTGGTGGCCAGCCTGGCTGGCGGCCATGCACTGGCACAGGGCGGATCCAGTTTTTCGGCGCTGACTGCGGCGGCGCATGAAGTCCGTACGGAACAGGTGCAAGCCCGCCTGCTGGCCCATGCGCCACAGGGGGTGCAGGCCGGCAAGCCGCTGTGGCTGGGCCTGCAGCTGATGCACGCGCCGCATTGGCATACCTACTGGAAGAATCCCGGAGACAGCGGACAGGCCACCAGCCTGCGCTGGACACTGCCTGCCGGCATGCAGGCGGGCGAGATTGCCTGGCCGGTGCCGTCGAAGCTGCCCGTGGGCCCCCTCGCCAACTATGGCTATGACGGCAGTGTGCTGCTGCCTGTAGCGGTGACGGTGCCTGCAACGGCGGATGCCGGCGGCACGATCAAGGTGGCGCTGGAGGCCAACTGGCTGGTCTGCAAACAGGAATGCATCCCGCAGCAGGGCAAGTTTGTGCTGGACTTGCCGACGGGACAGCCGCTGGTGGCTGATGCGGCAGCGTTCGAGGCGGCGCAGAGCGCGGTGCCGCAGGCGCTGCCGGGTGGGGATGGCGTTGTGCATGCGCAGGTCGATGCGCAGCGCAAGAGCATTGTGTTCAGCAGCGAGGCGCTTCCTGAGGCCTGGCAGGGGAAGGTGCTGAATCTGTATCCGGAAACACCGGAAATCATCACGCCTGCTGCCGCGGGTGAGCAGCGCTGGGAAGGCAAGCGCTGGCAGATGGAGCTGCCTTTGCATGAGATGCGGCTGGAGAGTCCGGAGCGTCTGCCGGTGGTGCTGGCGGTGCGGGGCGTGGTCGATGCCGATGGCGTGGTGCGCAATGCCGCGGGGCCGGCTTATCGCTCCGAGGTGGCGGTGGCAGGCACTTGGCCGGCGGCACAGAGCCCGGCTGAGATGTCGCCCGAGCTGGCGGCGGCCTTGCGAGCCAATGCGCAGGCGGCCCCTGCCAAGCCTGTTTCCGGCTCCGCGGCCGGCATTACGTTCTGGCTGGCCCTGGGCGGCGCGCTGCTTGGGGGTTTGCTGCTGAACCTGATGCCTTGCGTGTTTCCGGTGCTTGCCATCAAGGTTATGAGTTTTGCGCGCCATGCCCATAGCCCGCGGGAGCAGCGTGTGAGTGGCCTGGCCTATACGGCGGGCGTGGTTCTGAGCTTTGCGGCGCTGGCCGGATTGCTGCTGGTGCTGCGGGCTGCTGGAGAACAGCTGGGCTGGGGCTTCCAGTTGCAGAATCCCTGGCTGGTGGCGGCGCTGGCCGGGCTGTTTACCGTGCTGGGACTGAATCTCGCGGGAGTGTTTCATGTGGGGCAGGTGCTGCCCGGCGCGCTGGCGCAGGCCACGGCGCGGCATCCGGTGAGTGACGCCCTGCTTTCCGGGGTGCTGGCGGTGCTGGTGGCTTCGCCATGCACGGCGCCGTTCATGGGGGCATCGCTGGGCTATGCGATCCAGTTGCCGGCGCTGCAGGCCCTGCTGCTGTTCATGGCGATGGGGGTGGGTCTGGCCTTGCCGATTTTGCTGGGCAGCTTCTTCCCGCGCGTGCTGCGCTGGCTGCCGCGGCCGGGGGCGTGGATGGACACCTTCAAGCAGCTGATGGCGTTCCCGATGTTTGCCACGGTGGTGTGGCTGCTGTGGGTGCTGGGGCACCAGAGCGGCATCGACGGTGCGATTGCGCTGCTGGCGCTGCTGCTGACGGGCAGTGCGCTGCTGTGGGCGCTGGGGCGAAGCGGCAAGCTGCGTGTGGTGCTGGGGGGGGTGTTTGCCGCGATGCTGCTGTGGCTGGGCGCGGGGTATGGGGGGCTAATTGCTGCTGCGCCTGCTTCTGCCAACTCTACTGCTGATGGCTCTCAGGCCGGAGCGCTGTGGCAGCCCTGGAGCGAACAGCGCGTGCAGCAGGCCCTGACGGCCGGACAGCCGGTGTTTGTGGACTACACCGCCGCCTGGTGCGTGACCTGCCAGTTCAATAAGAAGACAGTCATGTCGACCGAGGCGTTTCTGGCCGCGATGCGCGAACACAAGGTGCTGCTGCTGCGCGCCGACTGGACGCGCAGCGATCCGGCCATTACCGCCTCGCTGAATGCCTTGGGCCGCAACGGCGTGCCGGTGTATGCGCTGCACGACCCCGGAAAGCCCGGCCAGCCCCAGGTGCTGACCGAAGTGCTGACCTTGAACGCCGTGCAAGAGGCGCTATCTACCCTGAAATAACGGTTTTTTCACTGCCAGGAGACTTGTTCCATGGACGATATCACCCACATCCTCGAAACGACCCGCACGGTGGCGATTGTCGGCATGTCCGACAACCCGGAGCGTGCCAGCCACGAAGTGGCCCACTACCTGCAGGCCGGGGGCTACCGCATCATTCCGGTCAATCCGGTGCTGGCGCAGAAAGGCGAAAAGGTGCTGGGTGAAACGCCCTACGCCGATCTGGAAGCGGCGGCCAAAGCGCTGAAGGACGCTGGCGAGCATCCGATCGACATGGTGGACGTATTCCGCAAGAGCGAGGATGTGCCGCCGGTGGCCGATCAGGCGATTGCGATCGGCGCGAAAACGCTGTGGCTGCAACTCTCCATCCACCATCCGGAGGCCGAGCAGAAGGCGGCGGCTGCGGGCCTGAACGTGGTGTCGAACAAGTGCACCAAGATCGAGCATGCGCGCCGCGGCATTGTGCGTGACGTGTAACGATTGGCGGGGCTGAACGGCGATGCCCGGCACCGCTGAAACTGCAGTGGCCCGTGGTGCCTGGCTGCTGCCGGTTGCGACTGCATTGCTGGCGGCCGCTGCCAGCGCGGGGCTGACGTGGTGGGTCATGGGCGGGCGGCTGCAGGTGGCTGAACAACAGGCGCACACGCTGCAGCAGGCCGTTACCCGGACGCAGGAAGAATTGCTGGGCTATTCGCGCTATACCAGCTATCTGACACTGGGCAAGCAGGCGCTGGCCGAGCACACCAAGTTGCTGACTGCGACGGTGGTGCGTGACGAAGGCGTGACGGAAGTCATCGAGCGCTTTCTGCTCGGATTTTCTTCCAGCGGCACTGTGGCAGTCTGGTACACGGCGGAATACCCGTTTGGCTATGACCTGGGGCCGGGGCAGTTTGATTTGCGGACGACGGCAGACGGGCTGGAGATACGGCTGAAGAAGCCGCGCATGGTCGCCAGCCCCGCCGTGCGCAATTTGCGCTACAAAGTCTTGTCCGGCGGAGTGCTGACGGATGAAAAGGCTGCCGTGATTCAGCTGTATGCCAAGGCCGCGGATGAATCCGCCAGCAAGGGCCGGCTACTGGCCTCTGATCCGGCCGTGATCGCCTTGTGCGAAAAAAAGCTGGTGGAGTTCTTGCGTGAATTTCTCCGTCAGCAACCCGGGGTGCGCAGCGTGCCGCATATCCGGGTGGTGTATACCGATTGAATGACCGACCGAGGAGCAGCACATGGGAACGTCGCCGCAAACCATGGATTTTCTGCTGGACCAGCTGGACCGCTCTCTCCCCATTACCACACGCAAGATGTTCGGGGAATATTGCGTGTACTGGGATGGCAAGCCGGTGGCGTTTGTGTGTGATGACCAGCTGTTTGTAAAGCCGACCGTGGCGGGGCGCGCCATGCAGGATCCCGTGGTGGAAGGAGCGCCTTATCCGGGGGCGAAGATGTATTTGCTGGTTGAGGCGGATTTGTGGGAGAGGCGGGAGTGGTTGGGGGAGTTGGTGAGGGTGACGGCGGAGGCTATGCCAGCACCCCGCAGGAAGATGCGGGGGCGCTTGGGTGGATAGTTTTATTTGAATTATTTGGTGGAATAGATGCCGTAGTCGTAACCGACGCAGAAGGCGGTGTGCTTTGCATTTTTCTCGCGCCCTAAATAATGACACCGCCCCTTTCCGAACTTCTTCTCACAACTCCCATACGCCTTATCAATTGCAATTTCCGGATTCTGGTCCATTCCGACAAAAATATCGTCGATTCCTTTACTGCCATCCGGCAATGCCACCATTGCACATGTATTAGAAAACGAAGCCACAATGCGGCAATTTGATTTAGGACAAGCACCCAATGCTTTTTCACGTGTTGCAGACTCACTCAGCTCCCCACCCCCCCAAGTCAGTGCAGATGGATTGTCAGGAGTCATTGCTATCGCTCCATAAAATTTCGTATCACGCAGTTTTTTTATCTTCTGCGTTTCCCAATCTCTCGTTTCATACCTTGGATATCCGTTAACCTGTCGACCCTCTTGAATTCCCCTATTTATCCCGTCAGCCAACCACGGATTAATAGGCTGAGCCTCAACAAAACAAGCAAGAAGAATAATAAATAAAAATGTATAAATTTTTTTCATAATCACATTGTACGAATATTACCTTTTCAACTCCGGCATCGCTTTATGCTTATGAACAGCACTCTCTTCATTCTCATGGGAGTTTCTAGATCTCAAAAAATCCTGTGACCCGGCCGCCGGCTTGTTGCCAGCAGCAACACTACCCACCTGGTTATACCCACTAAAGATTGCACCAACCTGACCACTGAAGAAGTTAGTCATCAGCGGCGGGGTCCCCAGGATCAGCGTGGTCAGGAGCATCCCCAGTCCGCCCGAGATGGTTGCGATGTCGCGCAGGTAGAGCGTGCCTGTGGTGACGCTCGCAAAGGCCAGTCCTGAGGAAACCCCATCCATGGCCAGCAGCGCGGTTCCCAGCATGATGGTGGCCTTGAGCGCGATCACGGTGACGACCGTGATGACAACCATGCTGAACAGGGTGTTGACGGTGAACTTGGCCCAGGTGACGAACATGAAGCGGGTTTGCTCGAAGACATAGGCGAGCAGGCATAGCGGTGCCATCACCAGGCACAGGTGCATGGCGATTTCGTTCAGGAGCATGAGGCCCCCGGCGATCAAGGCCGGTAACGCCTGGCCGGCTCCCGTGATGAACGACAAAGTGTTCGCCATATTGAGGTTGTTGCCCGACGATGGGCCCAACACCGGCGCCAGGTCCATGGCTAATTGCAAGGTGAGCATGCCTGTCAGCACCTTGCCAACCATTTTGGAGGGGTCTTCGTATTCCCCTCCGGTGATGGCCAGGGCAATGCTGTTGCGCAAGTCCAGAACAAGGCTGGCTAGGTCTTGACCGAAAATGGCCAGCCCCTGCGCCACCGCCACAATCGCCGTCACGGTGATCGCACGCACGATGAAGACGTGCAGGCTTTCGCGACTTTGCCCGGTCGCGATTCGATAGCCCTGCACCATGAACCAGATGGTCAGCCACACGGTGCCTACTGCGCCTGCAAACGCCATCATGCGACCGAGGCCGGCATAGCCGAACTGTCCGATCAGGTCGACGATGTAGCTGCGGATTTCTTCAAATAGCGCAGCAGATATGTATCCGTCAAGCATGCTTGCGTGCTCCGAAATCGTGCGAGATCAGCGACCGAAGATTCGGTTGGAGCCAACTTGCTGCGCAGCCGCCCTTCCTGCCGTAACGCCTGCAGCAGCAATCGCCCCACGACTGACCGATTCGAGCAGCGTCCCGGACCCGCCATTGGTACGCGCCTGAACGGCTTCGTTGTATTTCTCCTGGTAGAGTGCGCGCATGTTCTGGTAGGCGGCCATGGCCGTTTGCATGCGCATGTTGTCGTTGGCAATGATGGTCTGCAGGGTCAGCATGACATACTGCTTTTGCTGAAGCTCTGCCAGGGAGCTGTAGTTCTTGTCGACGAGCATGTCGCGCAAAGCGTTGTTGCGGGATTCCAGCGAATCGGAGAGAGTCCGGATTTCCTGCAGCTGCGCGGCCAGGGCACTACGCGCCTTGACGCAGTTGTCGGTCAACTCGCCCGAAACCTTCGGACAGGCGGGGGGCGTCTCCCCCTTGAAGAACGCCGTGACGGCATCTTCCATCTTGTGCTTTCCATCCAGCACGGCCTCGGTCGTGGTTTTCAGTTCGCCAAAGTTGCGGTCGGTCGCCGTCATCTGCCCGGGGACCACCTTTTCCACCATGCCCTGAAAGGCCTTGGCGCCCGGAATGACCGAGAGTTGATTCACCATGGGCTGAAGCAATTTTTCGCCGATCTGCTTCTTGATCACCTCGTCTGCCAGGTATTTCTTGATCGTTTCCTCGCTCAGCATTTTCTGCATGTACTGCTTGCCCATCACTTCTTCCGAAAACTTCTGCATGGCGTTCTGCAGCAGGTTGTCGTTGGCGATCTGAGCGCCGTCAGTGACGGGGATTTGGGCTGAACCCGACACGGGGGCCAGCAGCAACGTTGCCGCCAGTACCAGCGGGGCGGATGCCAGGAATCGAAGCGTTTTGCCCATGCATGAATCAGCGCGCAAGCCGGGGCGGCTCGCCACGGGTTCACTATCGCGGTGCGTGTTTTCGGTATTGCGGAGTGCTGCAATACAGGGTTTTCGGGAGTCCATGGTTTGCCGGCAGAAGTGGGTCAATGGGAAGAACGTGTCGCAACCTGCTGGGTGGGCTGGATCGTCGGATTGAGGGAGAGTGCGGGTTCCAGGGCGGACTGCAGCGCCTTGTTGATGTCAGCGCTGGCAACATGACTGCGGTTCTGGTGGATCGCGTGCAGCAGGTCGCGCCCTCCGTGGGCTTCGCGCAGCACCTCGCCGATTGCCTGCAGCGGCAGCTGCGCTTTTTCGGCACGATCGGCGAGATAGTGGGTCACGCGAGCGGTTTGAAGTGCGTCGAATGCGGAGCACGCCTGCTGCACTTTTCTGCTCAGGCTTTGAATGGCATCGGGTACTGCATCGGCTCCCATGTGCTTGTAGCGCAGGTTCCAGAGCAGTTCAATGGCATCGGGTTGCTTGCCCTTAGGTGCAGCTTTTGCCGGCGTCGAATGCACAGACGATTCAATGATGGTGCCTGACTGACTTTCAGGGGTCACATCGATCGCCTTGCTCCGCTTGCCGGCAGACGTTGTCAGTGCAGGCTCGGCAACCGTCTTCCCCGTTGAAAGCGCGGCGCCCTCCTGCGTCTGGGTTTTGAAAAACTCTGCTCTTGGGCGCAGGGCTCCCAGCAAATGCATGCTCTTGCCATCCCAGGTGCCGCCTGGTCGAATGGTTGCCGTAGCAGGACCGGTGCTGACCTGAGAGCCGAAAAACTGCATGCGCCCTTGCTCATCGTAGCCCTGGAATATGCCAACGTGCTGACCCGCCTTCTTCCCGTTCCCCCTGAACATCAGAATGTCGCCCGGCTCATAGCCCTTGTTGCGCCCCTTGTCCGCTGATAGCACTTGAAAATACTTTTCTGCGTCTGCAGTCGTACCATTCTTGTCGAACAACTGACTCGTCGTCATATAGCTGTACCGCCACTTGAATCCCGCCCCTTTCAGGGCCTGATATACGAGCGACGAACAGTCGATACCCCGACGGCCATCGCCATCCAGATCCTGCCCATTGCGACTGGTATCGGTGCGTCCATCCGGGCTGCTGTTATTGCGGCGCTGCGTAGCCCAGTTGCCGTCTCCCCTGCCGTACTCGTAGCCTGTGCGGAAGCGTTCGAGCGCGTAGTCAAGCACCATATGGGCCCGACTGGCTTCAGGCGCCTTGTACCGCATGTCCGCGTTGGGCTGCGCCTCATGACCGTCACGTCGCACTACCGGATCGATCTCGCCGATTTGGGATGACTGAGTTCTCGTCTGTCGTGCTCGCGCCATGGGGACGTCGTAATCCGCCATCTCCTGCATATAGCGTGTAATCGGCACCTTGTTGCCATCGCGCGGTACGACTTTTCCGCCGGATTCCAGGTACTTTTCCAGGTTGCCGACCCCGACCAGATGCGCTCCGGCGAGCAGGCCGCTTGCTGTGAGGACCGGGCCATCGCCGAATTTCTGCCCGATGAACTGGTCGAGTTTTTCCTTGCGGATCGTGCGCCACTGCGCGCGGTTATAGGCATGCACCGCTGCCTCCTGCGCTTCAGGACTGTTGAGAAAATCCTCCCGGCTGTGCACGCCATGCTTGCCGGTCCACTTGTGGTCGTGGAAGTCATTGTTGCTGCTGCCATCCTTCCGGTAGAAGCCAGCATCGATCAGCGCCAGCTTGCCCATCTGGTATTTGCCCAGATAGCCGTGCTTGTTGACGGCCTGGTAGGGGTCTGCCTGTCCGCCGCTTTCGCGCTTGGCCAGGGCGGCCAGATAGTCCTGGTAGTTTCGGTTTGCCATGGGCTGATGCTCCAATGTGAGAAATCAAGGAAATCGGGGGAGTCGGGTCATGCCGCCTGCTGTTCCGAAGCACGCGTATCGGAAGACGGTGCGGAATTGCGCGCACCCTTGCGCTGTGCCTGGAAACGGGGCAGCCAGTGCTCGGGCCGCATCGTCTGGTCTTGCGCAAGGTCGCGCTGCACCTGCTGCAGTGCGTCATGCAGCACGGCGATGTTGTCGGTGGAGGCAGAAATCACGGCCAGTTCGTCATGCATGCCGCGCAAATCCAGCTGGCACACGGCGCTGGCGTGCCCCTGCTTGACGAGGAAGCAGCGGCTGCGTTCGTCCAGCGCCGTAACGACCTTGAATTCGCTTTCCGTGAGCTTGAGACCGTCGATGTAGTCCTTGCGGTCGGCATTCGGGTTGGGCAGCAGCACGAGCGTGGCGGTCTGCTCGATCAGGGCGGCGGCGATATCGCTGCGCAGTGCGTCTTCGGGTGACTGGGTGGCGAAGATGCCAAGGCCGTTCTGCTTGCGGATGGTCTTTTGCTTGTTGCGGGCAAACTCCTTCAGTCCGCCCTCCCCGTCCAGGATTTTCCAGAACTCGTCCATCACGTACATCAGCGGACGGCCGTCGATCAGGCTCTCCAGGCGATGCAGCAGGTAATGGATGACGGGGGTGCGGACTTCGGGGTTGTCGATGATGTCGGTGTAGTCGAAGCCAATGATGTTTGCAGCCGAAAGATCGACGGTGTCCTGCGGGTTGTCGAACACCCAGCCCAGCGCGCCGGCGCGCGTCCACTTGCGCAATCGGGCGTAGATGGAGTCGTCACCGTGGTTGGGCAGCGATTTCTGCAGGTTGGAAATGCTGCGCAGATGCAACGGGGTGTCCAGCATGGCGCGCACGGCCTGCAGCATGTCTTCTTCTTCGCCGGCGCTGTAGTGGGGTTTGCCGGCCAGCAGGCGCAGCAAGTCGACCAAGTACTGCGTGTTGGCTTCGGTCGCCTCGCATTGCAGGGGGTTGAAGCCGGTGGGTTGACCGTTTTCCAGCGCCAGATAGTTGCCGCCGCAGGCACGCACAAAGATCTCGGCGCCACGGTCCTTGTCGAAGAAGAAGATGGTGGGCTTGGGGTTGAACTTCTGCGCCTGCGACAGCAGGAAGTTGATCAGCGCTGTCTTGCCGGTGCCCGATTTGCCGATCACCAGCGTGTTGCCGATGGCTTTTTCTCCGAAGCTGTCTTCGCCTGGATGGGTGGCGTGGAAGTTGAAGTAGTACGGCTGGCGGTTGGTGGTCTGCAGCACGGTCACGCAATCGCCCCAGGGGTTCTGGCTGCGCTTGCCGCTGGCGAAGTTGTGCAGTGGGCTCAGGCCCAGGAAGTTGAGCGATGACACATTGGCCAAACGTGGCCGGTAACGCCAGTTGCCCGGCAGCTGCGCATAAAAGCCGCCGGCAATCGCGAGATCCTCCTTCACCGAGACGAAGCCGGCATGCGCCAGTTCGGCACGTGTTTCGGCGATCTGGCGTTGCAGGCTTTCCTGGCTATCGCCATAGAGGGCCATGGTGAAGTGGTACTCGCCCAGCACGAAGTTGCCGCTGGCGAGCTGGTCCATGGCGTCGTCGAGCTCGATGATCTGAGTCACGCCCCGGTCGCCGGAGGACACCATCATGCCCTTGGTACGTTCCAGCGCGCGCAGTCCGGCGTGGCGCGAATGCGGGGTGAAGGACTGGGTGATGACGTACTCGAAATCGAGGTACTTCAGGCCGTTGAGCACGCCCGGGAAGGTGGTTTCCGGATATTCCTTGATATTGAGCACAGCCCCATAGTGGCTGCGCCCCTCCGGCGTGCGTACGACGAAATCGCCGCCGCGCGCACTGAACAGATGGCGAGACAAGGGCAGATACTCGTACACCGGTGCCGCAAGCACCGGAACCGGTTCCTCACTGCGGTTCAGCAGGTAGCTGAAGAACTCCAGCGCTTCCGAAAAAACGGTGCCGTTGTCGGCTTCGTACATACCGAGACGGACGGGTGCATAGTCGTGCAGCACCGCCTCCACATGCCCGGCCAGTTCGATCACCTTGGCGATGGCCTGATCCTGCTCGGCCTGCAACTGCGTGATGCTGGTGGACTTTTCCACCAGATGGCGTCCTTCCACCACCGGCCGGTACAGCAAGGTGAAATACAGCATGTTCTGCAGCACCTTCTGCTCCGACAGGGCAGCATAGTAGGCATCCGACAGCTGCTGGTTGAAGGCTTCGTCGAACTGGTCGGCGTTTTGCACTGCGCTGCGGCGGCGGACGTCGTGCGTCCAGAACGCGACGTTGACGTAGTCGGGCGCACGCAGGCTTTGCAACAGGCGGTTGAAGGTGGCGTGGCGATGGCCCAGCTCCCATTCCTCCCGCCCGACGAAGGGCAGGCCTTCCAGGCGCCAGCAGATCAGGTAGTCACCCGCGGTGGTCTTGAGCACCTCGGGAGCCACATGGCTGGACAGGGGAATGAAGCTGCTGATGGCGGTATCGGGCGTGAACATGGAATGGCAGGAAAAGTCAGGGGAGGCGACGGTGCTGGTTAGGGGTGAACACCCACATGCCGGCATGCACGCGACGGTTGCGTGCCTTGAGCCAGAACTGCAGGCGAATGCCAAGCAGGCGGAAGATCATTTCGTCCTGCTTGGCCAGCAGGCGCATGGCGCCAATCACGGGCGGCAATGCGAACAACCAGAACAGGTTGAACCAGGCGGCCATCAGCACGCAGACGCCCGCCCCCAGAAAAAAGGGTACGTAGGGCACGCCCAGGAACATGGCCGGGCGCGTGCAGCCGCGAAACAGGGTATGCCGTTGCATGCCGGGGCGTCAGCTGATGAACCAGCCGGCCAGCTGGGCAGCGGCACCGATCACGATGGCCCCGACCAGTACCGGCGCCACATCGGTGATGCGCTTGTGGTTGAAGGCGATCTGGTAGCCGGCAAAGATGAAGGCGATGGTCACCACCGTTACGGAAATGGGCACCAGAGCCGCCTTCACCTTGCCCAGAAATTCACCCACCTTGCCGCCATCGGACAGGTCTTCGGCAGCATGGGCCATCTCAGGCAATAGCAGAAACACGGCACAGACCGCCAGGCACAGCAGCCGGGGCAGCATGCGGCCGGCACGCGCTCCAGAGGCGAACGGCGAGGGGGTGGCGAGAGAGGTGGAAGTCACGGAAAAGTCCTTTCAAACAGGTTGGGAAAAAATCAGAAAACAAAGCTGCCGTCGCGCGGCTCGTGGGCAACTGGAGTTGCCTGCAAAGCTGCCGCCGGGAGAACGACAGGCTCTACTGGCTGGACAACACTCACCGGCATCGGCGCTCCGGGCGAGGCTGTTCCGGAGAGCATGGGCATGGGCACTGCCGCGCGTGGTGGCGATGTACGCACAGGAGCCGCCACTCCCGCAGCGGGCGGGGTCCGTGTACCCCGACGGAAAACCGGAATCGGCTGCACTCCCGCGGGCACCCCCGCGGCGGGCGGCAGCGCTCTGGCCATGCTGGCCATCACCTTCTGCACGTAGCCATGGCGGAAGCCGGTGACGAAATTGCCGGAGTAATAGCAGCTCAACGCCTTGCCCCAATCATTGGCGCGCTGGTAGCACTCCTGCAGGATGCGGCTGCCGGCGCGCACGTTGTCGCAGGCGGAAAACGCCTTTTCGTAGCTGTTCAGGCCATGGCGCGCCAGGTTGTAGCGGTTGACCTGAGCCAGCCCCAGCGAGAAGTTGAAGCCGTTTTTTTCCAGCATCCTGGCCGTGGCCACCGCCTCGGGCAGGTTGCGCGGCTGGCGCTCGAGGCGGCCGCCGACCACGCCGATGGCATAAGGGTTGAAGCTCGACTCCACGCGCATCACGTGCTGCATCACGTGCATGGGCAGGGCCATATCAGGGCAATCCAGCATCATGGGCTTGCGACAGAAAAATTTATGATGACCACTCGATAACGAGAACTTAAGATGCAATAATAACACCTATTAATTACTTTTTGCATCTGGAGACAACACTTGTCCACGATTGATTTCGTTTTCCCCGGGCGCCATGCGATCGCGGCGCTGGTGTGCATGGCCGTGGCGGGGTGCGGCACCGGGCACGCACCGCCCGAGTTCGGCGGCAACTGGAAACCGCTTCCCGCGCAAGATGCGGGGATGGAAACGCGTACGGCGCGCGCTCCCGTTGCGCTGACAGCCACCCGTTCGCACGCGCAGAACGCCGCGCAGGCATCCCTCGTGCCGCAGTCAGATACCGTGACGGAGCGGGAGTAATCGCCATGCTGCGCAAAAAGAAACCGACGGGCGACGCTGTCCAGCCCTTGCTGACCGCAGCGCGCGACTTCGAAACCAGCCTGATCGAACAGGTGCGCCGCAGCGAGCGGCGTGCCTGGCGCGTGGCCATGGGAGCGGGCGCCATGTCCATCCTGCTTGCGGGCGGTTATGCGCTGGTGATGCCGCTGAAGGAGCAAGTACCCTATCTGGTGCTGGCCGACCCCTATCGCGGCACCAGCAGCGTCGCACGGCTGGAGGCGGGCGACACACCACTGAGCGCCAGCGAGGCCATCAACAAGAGCAATGTGGCCCACTTCGTCATCGCGCGCGAATCGTATGACTGGGAGCTGCTGAACCGGCGTGATCGCAAGGTGGTGCACGCCATGGCCACCGGCAGCGCCCTGAAGGA
Organism: Brachymonas sp. KE5; assembly: GCF_057773645.1. NCBI lineage: Bacteria > Pseudomonadati > Pseudomonadota > Betaproteobacteria > Burkholderiales > Comamonadaceae > Allobrachymonas > Brachymonas sp. KE5. Next base: position 358,910 of record NZ_CM173463.1, on the reverse strand, counting down.
ATACCAGGCGCTATACACGCCCAGCCACCCCGACAACCCCGACACGCTCTACGGCAAGAACGCCTCCTTGCGCGTGAAGATCCTCAGCACCGTGCTGACCTGGGGCGATGCGGCCAAAGACGGCGGGAACATCCGCACTCCGATTGCTGCCAGCGTGCGTTTCGAACGCTGGGTTTTCGACAAATCTAGCGGCCAGGCACGCCTGCTCGATACTCGTCTGGCCACCATGAAGGTGAGCTACGACCCGCATCTGCAGATGAACGAGGAAGGCCGCATCGAGAACCCGCTGGGCTTCCGCGTGCACAGCTATCGCGTCGATCCGGAAGCAATCGGAACGATGCCCGTCACCGCCCCCTCTCCCGCACTGGCGACACCGGCGCCTGCCACCACGACCCCAGAGCCGGCAACCCCCTGGCCCACTGCCGGACAATCCTTTCCCAGTACAACAGGAGGTGCACATGCTGGCACCATGTAAGCGCCGCGCTGCTTCCAGGCCCGCCACTCTTCGCTGGCTGGCAACTATTGCCCTGGCACTTCCAGCGTGCGCCGCGCAGGCACAGGCCGTCAAAAGCTACGCCTACGCACCGGACACCATCTACTCCGTGCATACGGCCCCCGGTCTGGCTACCCAGATCGAGATCAGCCCGTCCGAGCAGGTCAAGGATTTCGGCACCGGCTTCAGCTCCAACTGGGATCTGGTGCGGCGCGACAACGTTTTCTACATCAAGCCCAAGAGCCCGCAGGCGGACACGAATATGTACATCCGCACCAGCCAGCGCTCCTACCTGTTCGATCTGAAAGTGATCGGCAAGCGCTGGCGCACGTTGCAGGAAGCGCGCGCTGCGGGTGTGCATTACCGCGTGCGTTTCAGCTACCCCGGCGCAAGCACGGCTGCAAACGTGTCGGCCGATAACGCGCATGCCGATGCGGGAGCAACACAAGCACCGGAACCGTCATCCCGTTACGACTATGCAGCCAGCCCCGGTTCCGAATGGCTGCGTCCCGCTCGGGTGCATGACGATGGCCGCCTGACCTATATCCAGTTGCCGCCAGGCCTGCAGATCCACGGAGGCGTTCCCGCAGTATTCGGGCGCAAGACGGCCGATGGCGAGGATTTCATCGTCAACAGCAGCTACCGCAAACAACAGATCACCGTGCATGGTGTGTACCGCTATCTGGTCCTGCGCCACGGCGACAGCGCACTGGCCCTGCGCAGGAGCGAGCCATGAATCCGACTTTCCCCATGACCGATGCTCCTGCATCCCTGCCAGAGGAGCCCGCACTGCAGGACGAGCCCGTGCTGCACAGCGGCCCCCGGCGCAAGCTCAACCGCAAGGGCTTCCTGTTTCTTGCGGCCATTGGCGGTGCCGGCGCCGTGACGCTGGCCTGGGGCATGAACAGCCTCTCGCTGTTCGGGCCGGGCAAGCCAGCGCGCCCCCGCTCAGAGGTAGTGGAATTGCCGGCAGACACCCTGATGGCCAGCGCCAACACGCTGATGCCGGTTGCCGCCGCACCGCAACCGCTCCCCGAACTGCCGCCGCTGCCGCCAGCCCCCACAGCCATGCCTGTGCCGCTGAGTACACCGACTCCTGCCGAGTTTTCCCGTGCCACATCCGCATCCACGGCCTCCCCCTCTCCCCGCGAGAGCCTGACCGACCAGCGCAGCAATGGCGGTCCGGTGCTGCAGGGGGGCGGAGACCCCGCACCCGCCAGCGTCGTCGCGCAAGGCAGTGTGAGCCGCAACGCATCGCCCGACACGCTGATGCCGCGGGGCACCTATATCCGCTGCGTGCTCGAAACACGCATCATCAGCGACCTGCCCGGCTTCACCTCCTGCGTGGTGACCGAGCCGGTCTATTCGCTCAATGGACGCACCTTGCTGATCGACCGTGGCGCCAAGATCACCGGGCAGTACAAGTACGAAAGCAATGATGTCGCCCGCATTGCCGTTCTGTGGGAACGCGTGCTCACGCCCGACGGCATGGACGTGCAATTGAGCAGCCCGGGCGTGGACGGACTGGGCGCTGCCGGACATCCCGGCCATATCGACCGCCACTGGGGCAGCCGGATCGGTTCTGCCCTGCTGGTGAGCCTGCTCGGCGATGCCGTGCAGATTGCCAGCGCCGTGCATGCGCCTGCAGCGGCAAGCAACAGCACGACCGCCCTGTCACCCGAAACCGGTGTCATCACACGCCAGATCAACCCGTACCAGTCGCGCACGGCCGACACCCTGCAGAGCGCGGCGCGCCATGCTCTGCAGGGCGCAGCCAACCGTCCCGCCACGGTCACCATCAACCAGGGCGAACTGGTCACGATCTACGCCTCGCGCGACATCGACTTTGCCGGAGTCCTGCAGCCATGAGCCCGCCTTTCGACGGCGCACCGGGGATGGACCCTGCCGGCCTTTCGGACAGTTTTCTGCAGCACCAGTACCAGGTGCTGGGGATTGCCGAGCTGCTGTCCCGGCCTGACGTGACGGAAATCTGCATCAACCGCCCCGGCGGGGTGTATCTGGAAACACGCGGCGGCTGGCAGTGGCTGCCCGTGGACGGCCTGAGCTACGAGCGTGCACGGCACTTCTGCACCACGGTAGTGAACGAGAGCAATACCGGGCAGCGCATCACGGCGACCGAGCCGATGGTATCGCTGACCTTTCCATCCGGGCAACGCGCGCAGTTCGTGGTGCCGCCCGCGGTCGAGGCCGGCACGGTGTCCATCACCATCCGCCTGCCATCGCGCGACACGCGCAGTCTTGAGCAATATGCGTGCGAGGGCTTCTTCGGCGGCATTGCGGCCGGCCAGCACGCCCTGAGCGCACACGATGCAGAGCTGCTGCAACTGCGCGACTCCGGCGATTACGCCTCCTTTTTTCGCCAGGCCGTGTTGTACCGCAAGAACATCGTGGTGTCCGGCGCAACCGGCAGTGGCAAGACGACCTTCATGAAATCACTGGTGTATCACATTCCGCCCGAAGAGCGGCTGATCACCATCGAGGATGCGCGTGAACTCTTCATCCGGCAGCCCAACGTGGTGCACCTGCTCTACTCCAAGGGCGGCCAGGGCATTGGCAATCTCACCGCAAAGATGTGCCTGGAAGCCTGCCTGCGCATGAAACCGGACCGCATCCTGCTGGCCGAGCTGCGTGGGGATGAGTCCTTCTACTTCATCCGCAACTGCGCGTCCGGCCACCCCGGCTCCATCACCAGCTGCCATGCCGGCAGCGTGGCCCAGACCTGGGACCAGCTGGCGCTGATGGTCAAGGCCTCGCCCGAAGGTGCCGGGCTGGAGTTTGACGTCATCCAGCGGCTGCTGCGCCAAACCATCGACATCGTGGTGCATATGCAGGCCCATGCGGGACAGCGGCGCATTACGGGGATCAGCTTCGAGCCCGAAGGCAGTGCAAAAGCGGGGGAGCCGGCGCCATGAGCATGATTCGACACACGATGCTCGGAAGAGCCCAAGCGCTCTGTCTGGCCTGCCTGATCATCCCCCTTGCCGAAGCATTAGCGGCCGCGCCCCAGTCCGCACACAGGTCTGCGCAAGCCCCGCTGGCCGGCCACTGGATGTGCGCCAGCAGCCCGGTGCCACTGCGCAACCTGCCCGGCCTGCCCGACGGCACGCTGACCCAGCGCATTGCCTATAGCGCCGATGCCCAGGGGCGATGGAGCAGCAATGCCTCGCTCGTCTTTCAGGCGCAGTCACACGCGCAAGGCGCAGGCAGCTACCGCCTGCGCACGCGCGCCAGCGGTCGGCACTCTATTCGGAAAGGCCAGATGACGGAACAGGTGCAGTCATTTGCACTGCTGCCCCCGTTTGACCAGGGCACCGCCTTTGCCCGCCAGATGCAACGCAACTTCAATGCCTGGCTGCTGCTGGTGCAGAAGGAGTTGCCGCAACGACGTTACCGCCTGCACGTGCAGGGACCGGATGCCTACCTGCTCGAGCCGCTGCTGCAAAAACGCCGCTCCACGGTCCGCGTCGCCTGTCGGCGCATTGCCTCACCCTCACCCGCACGCACATGAAGCCGGCCGCCCGCCTCTCCCTCGCACTGCTCAGCCTGCCCCTGCTGTTTGCCGCAGGCAGCTGGGCGGCGGGCCAGATGCTGTACTGGTGGTTCGACTTCCAGCACCGGCAGGCAGGCTGGGGCACCTGGTGGGCCTATGCCTGGCTGCTGGAACACCCCAGCTACCAGCCCCATGCCAAGGCCATCCGACTGTCCGGCGCCAGCGGGCTGGGCCTGGCCTCCCTGCTCTGGCTGGGCCTGCTTGCCGCATTGTGGCGCACACCTGCCCGCAGCACCCACGGCGATGCCCGTTTTGCCAGTGGCTCGCATCTGGCACGCGCCGGCGTCTTCCGTCGCTCCGACACCGGCGTGCTGATCGGACGTCATGGCCGACGCTACCTGCGCGACCACGGACAACGCGCCATCCTGCTGGCTGCACCAACTCGCTCGGGCAAGGGTGTGGGCATTGTGGTTCCAGTGCTGCTCGATTACCCCGGCAGCGTGGTGGTGCTCGACATCAAGCACGAAAACCACGCGCTCACCAGCGGCTACCGCCGGCAGATCGGCCAGGAAGTCTTCGTCTTCAACCCCTTTGCCACGGACGGCCGCACGCATCGCTGGAATCCGCTGCGCTACATCCCGGCCGAGCCTTCCCTGCGCGTGGGCGAATTGCGCCAGATCGCACATATGCTCTATCCGGATGGCGACGGCAGCGGCAACCAGCAGTTTTTCATCGACCATGCGCGCAACGTGTTTCTGGCACTGGCGCTGTACCTGTTCGAACAGCACGACCGCGCCATGCGGCTGGGTTTGGCCACGCCCTACCCCACGCTCGGCGGATTGCATCGCCTTGCATCCGGCTCACCGGGCATCTCGCCCCGGGAACATTTCCGGTCGATGGCCGAGGAAGACTTCCTGTCAGATGCCAGCCACCACGCCTTTTCCGGCTTTGCCGGCCAGGCGGAAGAAACGCTGTCGAGCATCCTGGGCACCTTCCACGCCCCGCTGCTGCCCTGGTCCGATCCGCTGCTCGATGCGGCCACCAGTGCCGACGATTTCCTGCTCACCGACGTGCGCCGCAAGCGCATGTCCATCTACCTGTGCGTGTCACCCGACCGGCTGGCCCAGGCCGGCCTGATTTTCAACCTTTTCTTCTCCCAGCTGATCAGCCTGAACACGCGCACGCTGCCACAGCAGGACCCCACGCTAAGGCACCAGTGCCTGCTGATGCTGGACGAATTCACCAGCATCGGCAAGATTGACATCATCGCCCGCGCCGTAGGCTACATGGCCGGCTACAACCTGCGCCTGCTCACCATCGTGCAGAGCATGGCCCAGCTCGACGCGACCTATGGGCGCGAGCAGGCGCGCACGCTGGCCACCAACCACGCCACGCAAATCCTGTTCGCCCCGCGCGAGCAGCAGGATGCCAACGACTACGCCGACATGCTCGGCACCACCACGCTGCGTCGCCGCCAGCGCAGCAGCGGGCGTGAAACCAGCTTTACCGAAGTGGAAGAGCGCCGCGCCCTGCTGCTGCCCCAGGAGATCAAGGCCCTGGGTCCGGAGCGCCAGATCCTGCTGATCGAAGGCATGGAGCAACCGGTGCTGGCGCGCAAGATCCGCTACTACCGCGAACGCAGATTCAGGCGGCGCCTGTTGCCGCCTGTGCAGCCACCCTGCGCATCCAGTGCGCACCCGCGGTCGCCCGGCCCGGCATAAGCGCCAGCTTCCCTGCCCTGCCCCGTCCGATTTTTCCTGTCCCTCACCCTGGAGTTTCCATGCCGCCACCCCTTCTCCGCCACACCCTCGCTGTCGCAAGTGCCACGCTGGTGTTCTCCCAGCCTGCCCCTGCCTCCACCCTGTTCGAAGGCGACACCAAGCTGGCCTGCGAGGCCATCCTGTGCCTGTCCAGCGGATCGCGCCCGAGCGAATGCACGCCTTCGCTGCAGCGCTTTTTCAGCATCCGCCACAAGAAGCCTTGGGAGACCATCCAGGCGCGGCATGATTTTCTGCGCCTGTGTCCCTCCGCCAACCAGGACGAACGCATGCGCTCTCTGGTCGCTGCCATGGCCAATGCCGCAGAGTCCTGCCAGGCAGGACCGCTCAATGCCCGTCTGCGCGAAAGGAAGGAAGTCACCGTATGCGAACCGCAGACCAACACCCGCCTGCCGGGTTCCCTGCGCCGGGACGATCAGGAGCTCAGCTGCACCACACAGACCATCTCGGTAATCCGCAACACCCTGCCGCAATACTGCAAAGCCTACTTCCGGCATGCTTATATCGAACCGGGCGATCTGCGGCCGCCCCGTTACGTGGGCGTGCCAGAAAAAGGCGGCCGCTGGATGGATTAAGCCTGCAGACGCGCCAGCTGGCCATGGCAGCATGCGGCTCGCGCCACACCCATTGCGGCAAACCCCATTGCCGCAGAAGCGGAACTCACGCCGTCACAGGCTCGTCAGTTCCTGCTTTCCCGTCACGCCGCCGCCCTCTGCCTTGCCCTCACGCAACAGCGAGGCATTGAACAGCAGCGTCACGCGCAGGCCGTGCCCGCCACCGCCTTCATGCGGCATGCCATCGCTCAGCACCAGATCGCTCTGGTGCCGGTGCGCGATTTCGCGCGCAATGGCCAGGCCGAGGCCGGTGCCCTCGCCCTTGGTGCCCGGCATGCGGTAGAAACGCTCGAACACATGCTCGCGCTCCTCGCGCGGAATGCCCGGGCCGTTGTCCTCCACCTCGACAAAGGGGCGGCGCTGCGGCCTGTCGGGCGTCATGCTCCAGCGCTGCTGACGCGCCACCGTGGACTGCACGCCGCAGCGCAGCGTCACCACGCCCCCTTCGGGCGTGTAATGCAGCGCATTGACGATCAGGTTGCTCAGCAGCTCGCGCAGCCACAGCGCATGCGCCATCACGCGGACCGACGTCACGTCCAGGCCCAGATCGATGTTCTTGAGCGCAGCCGCATCCAGATGCTGCTCCAGCAGGGTTTCGCACAGGTCTTTCAGGTCGACCGCCTGCATGTGCTGCACTTCCAGTACATCGGCATCGGCCCGCGACAGCGACAGCAGCTGGTGCACCAGCTGCGACGTGCGTCGCGTGGCGGCGCGCAGGCGGTTGAGCTCTTCCAGCGGCACCTGCACCACGTCCTTCTGCAAGGCCTCGCTCCACACCAGACGCGCATCGTTGCCCAGCGCAGCGCCCACACCCGAAGCGGCCGATGGCGCCGTGGCCTGCCCTGCTCCTGGTGCGGCGGCTGCCTGCTCACTGCGGGACCCAACGCCCGGCCGCTCCGCCCGCGCAAGCTCCTGCTGCCGCTTCACCGACTCGCTCCAGGCCTCGATCTGCGCCTGCAGGCCCGCCAGCGGCGTGCGCAACTGGTGCGCAGCATCGGCCACAAAGCGGCGCTGGCTCTCGGCCTGCGCGTTCACCATGCCGAACAGCCGGTTCAGCGACGTCACCAGCGGGCGGATTTCCTCGGGCGAACTGCGCTCGTCGATGCTGTTCAAATCGCGCGGAGAGCGCCGCTCCACCGCCAGGATCAGGTCGCGCAAGGGCCGCATGGCGCGCTGCACGGCCCAGCTGATGCCCAATGCCACCACGGCAATCAGGAACAGGTTGGGCAGCAGCACCTTCACCAGCACCTGCTGCAGCCAGCGCTTGCGCGGATCGGAGGCATCGGCCACCTCCACGATCACGTCGCCCGCCACGCTGGGCACGCGCTGCACCACCATGCGGTAGTTGACGCCCTTGACCTCCTGGCTGAAAAACTCCGGCTCCTGCGTGAGCGGCACCACCGAGGGCAGCTTGTCATCGCCATGCAGCAGCTTGCGCTTGGGCGTATACACCTTGTACGACACCAGTCCTTCGCGCTCCTTGAGGAATTCTTCCACCGGCGGCGCCAGCAGCAACACCGGCGGATCGCCGGAATGTGCGCCCACCGCGATGATGGAATCGGCCAGCAGCGGCACCAGGCGCAGCAGCTGCTGGTCCTGCTCGCTCGCCGAGTTGTCGGCGGAACGGTAGTCCATATAGCCGTTGAGCAGGGCCAGCAACACCAGCGGCACGATCAGCATCAGCAGCAGGCGGCGCTGGATGCGGACGGGGTTGACGCGGTCGACCAGGGTAGAGGCCGAGGCGGACGCACCGCTCATGGAAACGGGAGGCTCTTTCTCCCCCTGCGCCGGGGACGCACCCTGCCCTGCGGCAGGCGCCGCATGCGCGCTGGCATCCCCGCCCTGATGCATCAAGCCGCCTTCTGTTCAATACGGTAGCCAAACCCCCGAATCGAGCGCAATGCAATACCGTGCGGCTCGAGCTTGGCGCGCAGGCGCGAGATGTAGACCTCGACCGCGTTGAGGGTGATTTCCTTGTCCCAGCCGGTGAGCGCCTGCAGCAGCTTTTCCTTGCTGACCGGCTTGGGCGCGTGCAGCATCAGGTATTGCAGCACCGTCCACTCGCGCGGGCCGACGTCGAGTGGCTGACCATCGGCGGTGACCTGGTGGGCGGCGGTATCGAGCGCGATCGGGCCCAGCGTGAGCACCGAGGTGGTAGCGGCCTGCGAGCGGCGCAGCAGCGCGCGCAGGCGTGCCAGCAGCTCGGGCAACTCGAAGGGCTTGACCATGTAGTCATCGGCGCCGGCATCCAGGCCCTGCACGCGGTCCTGCAGGGCATCGCGTGCGGTGAGCATCAGCACGGGCATGGTCTGGCCGCGTTCGCGCATGCGCTCGGTCAGCTCCATGCCGTTCATGCCGGGCAGGCCCACGTCGATGATGGCGGCGTCGAAGGTGTCGGAGGTCATGGCATCGAGCGCCGACTCGGCACTGCCCACGGCATCCACCACATAGCCGCCGGCGGACGACAGGCCCTGCTTGATGCCATCGGCCAGCATCTGGTCATCTTCTACCAGCAACAGTCGCATAGGTGCCCTCCTTGCAATTCAATCATGCATGCCATTATGAAGCAGCCGATGGATCAACGCAGCGCCATAACACCTTTATACGCGGAAACGAGCACCGACCAAACTTTCTTCCAAGCCTTTGATTTTCATGTATTTTTACAAAATGAGGCAAGGTTCACAGAGGGTATCAAACACTTGCATGGGCGTCACACTCCCCCCAGATTTCGGGGTCATACTGCGCGGTGATGCACACATTGACACCCATGAACCAGCGCCCGTCCACTCCATCACCAGACGATGAAATCAATCTCCTTGAACTGATCCACCAATTCTTGCTGCAGTGGCGTTGGTGGCTGGGCGGCGCATTGGCGGGGGGCGTTCTGGGCACCGCGGCAGCATTGGTCATTCCGCCAAAATACGAAGCCAATGGGGTTGTACAAATAGCTCAGGTAGCCAGCCCGGTTGAAACGGTACCCGAAACCATTGTGCGCATGCAAACCCTGGCGTTCCGCGAAGAAGTGGCAAACCGTCTTGTCCAGCGGGGTCAACTGGCGCCAGCACAGAAAGAGACCTGGGTCAAGGCGTTGGCCGCCAAATCCGTTTTGAAACCACTGAAGGATGCTAGCAATTATCTTGCCATCTCCATACAGGCCGGCAGTCCTGCGCTGGGCCACGCCGTGATTACCACCGCGCTCGAAGTGCTGAAGGAGCGGCAGCAACCCCTCATGCAGGAGCGCCTGGCCCAAGTCTCTCGCAGCATTGACCTTGCCCGAAAGAACCTGGCGGCCCTGGAAGCCCAACAGGGCTCGGTACAAAACATCCTGAAGCCGCGATCCTCCAAAGACGGAGCCTATCTGGAGCTTGCGCGCATGAGCGAAGCAGGAACGCTTGCAGGCTTGCGCCAGAAACTGCTGGATTTGGAAAACTCCAGACTCTCCCCCACCACGCGGAGCACCGAACTGGTGGAGCCTGTGGGAGTTTCGGAACGCCCTGTCTCTCCCAAGAAGCAGTTGCTGGTGTTGGCGGGTTTGGTACTGGGTGGCGCAATCGGCACCTTGCTTGGATTCGGACTGCCTGCATGGCGCAGCTTTCTGCATGAGCGCAAGAAAATGACCGCAACCACTGACTGACTTGTCTACGCAAAGGCCTGCGCTTGGGGCGCTCTTGAACGAGGTATTGACCAGCCGAATACAGTGGCAAAATAACGGGCTGCATCTATAGCCAAATTCTCCATGACACAAGTGCCCAACGACTTCCAGCCCCCACAAGGTCCTGGCTTCAGCGACGAGATGGATCCAATGCAATTGCTGGACCAATTCCTGCGCCGCTGGCGTTGGTGGACTGCAGGCGCCGTACTCGGAGCTGGCGCCGGACTGGCGTTGTGCCAACTGATTACTCCCCAGTATGAGTGAGGCAAGCGGCATTGTGCGGCTTGCGCCTGTTGATGTTACCGTGGGCCTCAAGCCGGGCACGACTTCCGCAATGCCGGGTACCCCGGTCGGCGTGACAATACTGGCCGAAACAGTCCCCGAAACTATCGCGCGCATGCAGAGCAAGGGTTTTCAACAGGACGTCGCCAGGCAACTGCAGAAAACTCACCCCGGCGTTTTTGACACAGTAGCTGCATCCTACAAGGAGGTTAAAAAGTCGGACAACTACCTGCAGATCAGCGCACGCGCGGCTGTTCCCGCAGCAGCTCTCGCCACAGTGAACACGACGGCCAATCTGTTATCCGAGCGCCACAAACCCCTGATCGAGAAAACCGTGGAACGTGTAATGGAGGAGGATCGCAGGCAGGCGGTGAGCCAGAACGCCACGGGCCTTATCGAGCCCGCGGGTCTTGTTGGTCCGGTATCGCCCAACAAACCGCTTCTCTTGACTGGCGGGATCGCACTGGGAGCTACGCTGGGTGCGTTGCTTGGCTTTATGCTACCTGCTTGGCGGACGTACAGAGATAGGACAGCTCAAAAGGTGAATAATGCCAGCACGGTTGCCTGATCATTTCTGGAGCAGCGCGGCTCTTTTTCTGCTGCCGGCATTATCCTTGGTGCTTCCGAGCGGGTATAGCTATGCGCCAGCGCTCTTGATCATTGTCAGCTTGGTCAACATCCGCTTGTGGTGGGGCAAGGTATCGCTGCCCAAGGAAGTCTGGTGGATGTATGGCAGCTTTGCGCTGCTGGCCCTTAGCTGGCTTGTTGATGGCTGGCTGAGTGGGGAGCGGGGATCGGCACTCGAAAAACCGCTCAAGATTCTGCTGACGCTTCCCTGTCTGTTCTATTTGGCCAAACGACCGCCGCAAGCGCGCTGGCTCTGGCATGGGCTGGTTGTGGGCGCCATCGGAGCGGCATCGGTAGCTGTCTATCAGGCATTCAACTCCCTCGAGGCTTTTCGGGCCGGCTGGTTTCGGGCCCAGGGCTTCACTAACGCCATCCAGTTTGGAAACCTGGCGCTTCTGCTGGGGATGATGGCGTTATGCGGATGGCTGGTGCCTTCCCGTCAAAAAACTCTATGGCGTGGATGGCTGCTTGCAGGGTTCCTCGGTGGGCTATTTGCGAGCTTTTTGTCGGGTTCTCGCGGTGGCTGGCTGGCGCTCATCCTGCTCGCTGGCCTGTTTCTGGCCTACCTGGCCTTTGCAGGCAACTGGCGCAGTGTCTTGGCGATTACGCTCATAGGCACCGCTGCCGGCTTTGCAGTGCTTCAGATCCCTCAATTGGCTATGAAGGAGCGGATACTGCTTATTAAAAAAGAGGTAAATAGCTACTCGATCAACAATATTGCAAACACCTCGGTAGGGGCACGCTTACAGATGTGGCAATTTGGATGGGATCTGTATCGCGCAAAACCACTGTCTGGATGGACCCAGTTAGGTTACATGACAGAAAAAAGGAAGGCGATTGATGAAAAGCGTCTCGACCCCATACTGGCAGAATTCAACCATCCGCACAACGAACTCCTGGATGCAGCTTCTAAACGTGGAACGGCTGGTTTAATCATCCTGTTGCTCGCTTATTTTGCACCTTTTTTTGCTTTTAGCAACCGTTTAAAGAACAGCATGAATTCGCGGGCGCGCGCGCTAAGCATGGCGGGAATGGTTATACCACTTGCATATGCTGCATATGGCTTGACCCAATCATTCCTTCCTCACAATAGCGGAACCATGATGTATGTTTACACATCGATTCTTTTATGGGGAACACTAAACGGGGACAATCGAAGCGCATAAGTACATATGATTCACACTGAATGGGTGGGATGAGCTTTGATGAAATGGCTGTGTAAGCTCAATCACATCATCCCAGAGGCCAATTGCTGGTGGAAAGCCAGCTACCCAAACCACTGACGCCGAGAGACGCGCCTTCGTCCTGCTAGATATCATTAGTAAACAGGGTTTCTATGCGAGCGGAGGTGGCGACCCTTCGGGGAGGATGGCGGGTCGTACCTAACCACCGGAGATCAACGTATGTCAAAATGTAGCAAGCTCTGTATCGCGCTTGTGGAAGTCTGCACAGGACAAGCCTGACATGACTCAACGCGAACTGGCCCGCCCAATGGGGGCTAGTGTGGGCAGTGTGAACTTGAACTAGTACCAAGCGCCCCGATCCAAAAAAGCTGGGTCAAGATGCAGAATTTCGCTCGCTCCAAGAACAAATTGGTTATGTGTATGTTTTGACGCCCAGCGGCGTTGCCGAGGAGGCTGCGCCATAATTATAACCGGCTCTTAAAATGGAAGATGGAGGAATATGAAGCACTGAAAAAAGAAAATTGGGACATTAATGACAGATTTCTACGACCAACGGCACGGAGCTTACTCTGGCAGAGGTCTACAATCATTTTCTACAGAAAATGCAAATTTAAGTGAACGGAAATTTGCCTCAACCATCCATAGATTATGGCGAACGGCCGCTCGCGCAAGATCCGCTGAAACACATGCAACCTTCCGAAGCGGATCCACCCTCTTCTGTGAGCAATTCAGAGTCATTAAATATCGCTCGCCTGTGGAAAACTATAAAGAGGCATATATATGCGTCTTAACACAATCGCTGGTAATGTAATTTGGTCGACCGTCGCCCACATACTAGGCCGTGGCAGCCTCGTTGTTGCCGCGATCCTGCTTGCACGCACCCTCGATACAAACTCATTTGCAGCTTACAGCTACTTTCAATTAACAGTTTCTATGCTTGCAGCCTACGCTGCAATGGGTCTTGGTGTCACCGCTTCACGATTTTTTGCTGAAAGCGGGCACGTCGAAGATGCCAAGATGCCCCCAATTGGCACCCTCTGGATACTGTCGATTATTGTAGGTTTTGCATTTGCGCTTGCAGTCCTCTTACTTCCAGCTAACTGGATGGATGGCGGGTTGGGCGTTCCACGTTGGCTACTAGCACTTGGCGTCTTTGCAATGGGATTGGACGTTGTTCCCAGCGGCGGTATTGTGGGGTTGGAGCGATATTCGGCAGCGACTTTGACTGCCGGTGCTTCGGCAATGGTGTTGATCTTCGGCGCTATTTTTGCCGGCTTCTCCGGTTCTGCCGTCGCTGCAATGGCAGCCTTTGTGGTTTCAAGCCTGATTCAATCTACTGGCAACACGATAGTGGTATTGCGCGAAGTCGGCTGGCACAAACTTGTCCGGCATGCGCGCATGGGTCGTCCAGAACTTCGAAACGTCCTTAGTTTTGCGGGCCCAATGTTGGGTGTATCGCTGCTTGCCGCCTCTGGTTCATGGGTCGTTGGTCGAATCATTCTTACCGGCCCAGCCGGCGAACACGGCTTCGCGCTATACGCGATCGGTTTGCAGTGGTACGCACTGGCCTTGTTCATTCCTGGAACGGTTTCCCGCGTCCTGCTACCTCGACTCGTCCGCTCGCGCTTGCAGTTGCATCAGAATGGCAGCCGAGAGTTGGTACGTAGAGGCGCAGTAGTGACCTTGGTGGCCGCAAGTGTTGTGTCTGTCGGCGGATTTACCCTAAGCCCGTGGCTGATTAAGTTTTATGGATCTTCTTATGAAGTTGACAAGTGGCTACTTGGAGCGTTTCTTGTTGCAGCAATTCCGTCAGCACCGGTCAACACGGTGGGTAATGCGATCGTCATAGCAGAAGGGCAGCGGGTATGGTTCTTGATGACTCTTCTTTGGTTCAGCTTGATCGTAGTTACCGCTATGGCGGTCGACGAACAAGGCGCCTGGGGTGGCGCTTTGGCACTTGGGTTTTCCTCTTTAGCACTAGCAGTTCTTACTGTGAGCATTGGTAGGAAAAGGGGAGTCGTTTGATGAAGTCCGGCAGATTGCATATCGTCCATGCTGTTTTCGCTAGTTTACCCGCAACGCGTTTTTTCAAACTTAAGGCTTTGCTGCTGAGGTGGGCGGGCGCGACTGTCGGCTCGAACGTACGAGTTATTTCCAGCGCACGTTTCTTTCTAAGCGGTAGCTTATCAATCGGTGACGGCACCTGGATCGGGCATGAGGCACTCATCGTAGGCGGGGATGCTAGCGTTTCAATCGGACGAAACGTCGATATCGCGCCGGGAGTCAGCATAGTCACCGGCACACATGAACTTTTTACAAACTCCGGGTCGTGCTGCAGGCCTCGGTTATTCTTTACCTATACAGATCGAAGACGGTATTTGGATTGGTGCTTCAGCGACAATTTTACGTGGAATTACCATCACTAAATGCAGCATGATTGCAGCGGGCTCTTTGGTACAAGATGACGTACCAGACCACTGCGTGGTAGGCGGAGTGCCAAGTCACATTATCGGACGGCATCCCGCTTCTGAAGTCGGAACTATTGAGTCAATACAAGCGAGTAAAGCATGATGAGATATCACACAACACTCGGGCCAATACGCTTCAAAGCGTTTGGTGTCTCGTTCTTGCTGCTTGGGTTGGCTCTGGCCATGCGTATCGCTTCAACGCCTACTGCGAATCTCAGCTATCTGGTTATCGCGGGCTACGCACTGGCTGGCCGTACACATGCTATACAAGCGCTTGCTGTGTCCTGGTTTTTCACAATGATCAGTCCTGGGATCGCCCCCCCCGCTACGGCTTCAAGTATGGGTAGATATGCGGTAATTTTCGCTGCGGCACTTTCGGTACTGAGCCGTAGCGAGCTCTTCCGTGACGGCATTCGTATTCAACTGGCAACGTTCGTAACACTTGTCCTAGGTGGTTTCTTCATCGTTCATGCTTTTTTCTTCAGCCCGATGATCGATGTTTCGCTACTAAAAGCCGTCTCTTGGACCTTGACGATGACTACTTTGATATCTGCTTGGTCTGGCTTGCGTGCGGATGAGCGCGAAATCCTATCACAGCAGATTTTTGCAGGGCTCATCGTTTTGATGCTGGTAAGCTTCCCTCTCATTGCGATACCTTTGGGCTACCTAACAAATGGCACGGGTTTTCAAGGTGTGCTAAATCAACCGCAAGCTTTTGGACCAACCATGGCTTTGCTCGGGGCCTGGGCTGCGAGTCGGCTTTTTTCGAGCCCCCGGCCTTCGTGGTGGACCTTTGTTGTCCTTGGCACCTGTCTTGCCATGATTGTGTTCTCAGAAGCGCGTACCGCGGGCTTGGCGTTAGTTCTAGGAATTTTTCTTGCCGTGCTCACAGCGCCGGCATTGTCGGGACGAAGCGTGAAGGATGTGCTACCGGGTTTGCGGAGTCGTCGATTGTTCCTTGCCGGCACTATAGTGCTAATTGTTTCCACATTAGCTGCGCCAAAACTTGCAGACATTGCTGCAAGCTATCTTTCGAAGAGCGGAAGGGCCTCAATAACAGATCTCGTAGATGCGTATAAAAACTCGCGCGGGATCTTGATGGACCCGATGTGGGAAAATATCGAAGTCGATCCGTTTTTCGGGATAGGTTTCGGTATTGCATCGCAAGCCGACGAAATGGAAGTCACGCGTGATCCACTACTTGGCTTGCCCACCGGCGCTGCGGTCGAGAAAGGTGTGCTCCCCCTTGCAGTATGGGAGGAGGTAGGTTTGATCGGATCGATTGGCGTTATTGCTTGGATTTTAATGCTACTCAGTCGAGGAGCACGCGGGGGAGTAACACCTCTCGCAGTGGCGATAACGACGCTGTTGCTCAACCTGGGTGAATCTACCTTGTTTTCACCTGGTGGCCTTGGATTGCTTTCGCTAGTTTTGATTGGCTGGATATTTTCCGCTGGACAAACGAAAGGGACATTGAGATGAAGCAAGATGTTTTCTCTGTCTGGTTTTGGCAACGCATCGTCAGTCCGCACATGGCTGGGCTCGCTTCAGCCCTCGCGAAGCGAGGGTGCCAGGTCGTGTATGTGGCTGAGCAACCTATGACAGAAGACCGAGCGCTCCAAGGTTGGGGGCCACCTGACCTTGTTCCGGCGCAGCTTGAACTAGCACCAAGTAAAGAAGCAGTGCGTAAACTCGTAGAGCGAGCGCCGCCACTCTCCATTCACATCTGTCAGGGTATTAGAGGCAATGGTCTTGTAAGCGTTGCCCAGACCGCGCTCGCAGAGCGTCGCCTGCGTCAGTGGGTGGTGATGGAAACGGTAGAGGATACCGGTTGGAGAGGGATCATCAAGCGTTTCGAATACCGCCGATTATTCGCTAAAGCACGACCACATTTGGACGGGGTCCTCGCAACAGGTGCACTAACGCCCACTTGGGTCGTGGCGCGTGGTGTGGCGCACGAGAATGTGTTTCCATTTGCCTACTTTTTGCCGGATGGAATGGCGGAAGATACGACGGTAGATACTGAAGGGCAAGCATTCCGATTTATCTATGTCGGGCAGTTCATTGAAAGAAAACGCGTTGACCTCCTGATCACCTCGCTGAGCGAGCTCCATCGCGAATTCGAACTCACTGTGATTGGATCCGGGCCGCTGGAGCAGGAATTGCAAGACTTGGCCCACGCCCGTTTATCGAATAGGGTTCGTTGGATGGGACAGATGTCTATTACAGCGGTGCCAAAACACCTGAGCCAGGCTGATTGCCTAGTGCTACCCAGCCGCCATGACGGTTGGGGCGCTGTGGTATCAGAGGCACTAATGGCGGGAACTCCTGCGATCTGCAGTGACTCGTGCGGCTCGGCCGAGGTAGTTCGAGCTAGCGGAATCGGGGGGGTATTCAGAGCTGGAAACGGGATGGAACTAACCAACTTGTTGCAACAGGCTGTGGATAGGGGTCGTGTGAACGGGCTAATGCGCACCGCACTCGCTCAATGGGCCACCAGCTTGGGGGCGCAGGCCGGCGCTGAATACTTGCAAGAATTGCTTGAGCACCGTGCGGGCGTGCGGGAGAGACCTGTTCCGCCTTGGCACAATGCGCATCAAACCACTTGAGTCACATACGTTCCAGTTACAACCCTTTTGCAAGCCAACCAACATATGTCTGACTTATCACCTAACGAGCCCCTTAAGATATTGGCGTTCTCCGACGTTTTCTTGCCTGGTTACAAAGGTGGCGGCCCTATAAAGACTATAAAGAACTTGATAGAGCAGACGGATAAAGAAATTTCTTTTCAGCTCGTCACCAATGACCGAGATCTTGGCGATAGCGCCCCCTACTCCTCGATTGTCTGTGGAGAGTGGAATCAAGTAGGCAATGCATCAGTCTTTTACGCAAAACCCGGCAGTCGCGGCTACAAACAAATCGCACATATCCTCAGAGAGAAAAACTACGATGTTATCTATTTGAATAGCTTCTTTTCTCCGCGTTTTTCTTTTTACCCATTATTGCTAGCCAAATTCTTAAAGAAGAAAATTGTGCTGGGACCTCGGGGAGAATTATCCCGTGGCGCACTAAAAATTAAACCAATAAAAAAGCGTATTTTTATTGCCGCCTTCAAACTCCTCAAACTTCAGAATGGAGTTACATTTCAGGCATCGAGTGATTTTGAACTTCGAGATATTAGTCAAACCCTTGGGCCAAAAGTAGATATCCGTATCGCCGAAGACATAGGATCCAAAGATTTTGCCGAACCCTCTCATGAACGCCAGTCGAACACGCTGCGCGCAGTATTTGTATCTCGCATTTCACCAATAAAAAACCTTCTCATGGCGCTTGAGTCTACGCGCAATATTAAACACCCTTTTATCTACCACGTATATGGCCCGATACAAGATATTTCCTATTGGGAGCAGTGTCAGAGGGTGATTGAAACGCTCCCCACCCATATTACCGTCGAATATAAAGGCCCCCTAAATCCTGCAGACGTTGTAGCAACTATGAGTAAATACGACGTTTTTTACCTTCCGACGAAAGGTGAGAATTACGGTCACGTCATTGCAGAAGCCCTTTGCGCCGCTCTTCCACTCGTAATTTCGGACACAACTCCATGGCGAAATCTTAAAGAGCAAGGTATCGGTTGGGATTTACCTCTTGGCTCACCAGATGAATTTAGTGCTGCACTCAATTGTTTGTCTGAAATGCCCGAAAAGGAGTACAAGGATATGCGTAAGCGTGTACTATTGTGGGCCAAAGAAAAATTCACGCAACGCGATGCCATTGAATCTAATATTGCACTATTCAGACACGCTCACAAAAAAATTTAGGATTAATTACAAATGCCATTCAAGAACAAAGCTTTATTGATTACCGGCGGAACTGGTTCGTTCGGCAATGCCGTCCTCAAGAAATTTTTGCCTACAGAGATCAATGAAATTCGTATCTTCAGCCGCGATGAGAAAAAACAAGACGACATGCGCAAGCGCTACAACAGCGCCAAGCTCAAGTTCTACATCGGCGATGTGCGTGACGAACGCAGTGTCCAGGCAGCCATGCGGGGCGTAGACTACGTTTTTCATGCCGCTGCATTGAAGCAAGTACCCTCCTGCGAGTTTCATCCTATGCAGGCGGTTCGCACCAACGTGCTCGGCACCGAAAACGTACTGGAAGCCGCTATTCAGGCCGGCGTAAAACGCGTTGTTTGCCTGAGCACTGACAAGGCCGTCTATCCCATCAACGCCATGGGGATCAGCAAGGCCATGATGGAAAAGGTCATGGTCGCAGCCAGTCGCAACCTGGAAGGCACCGGTACGATCATCTGCGGTACGCGATACGGCAACGTGATGGCCTCGCGCGGCTCAGTTATTCCTCTGTTCGTGGATCAGGTATTCAGCGGCAATCCCATCACAATCACCGATCCCAGCATGACCCGCTTCATGATGACGCTAGCCGATGCGGTAGATCTTGTGCTGTATGCGTTCGAACACGGCAATAATGGCGACATTTTTGTGCAAAAGGCCCCCGCTGCAACAGTAGAAATCTTGGCCAAGGCTATTTTGGACGTCATGAACAAGCCAGATCACCCGGTGAAGGTCATGGGCACACGGCATGGCGAAAAGCTGTATGAAGCACTTCTCAGTCGAGAGGAAATGGCGTGCGCCGTGGACATGGGCGACTACTATCGCGTTCCACCCGACGGGCGCGACCTGAACTACGCCAAGTTCGTCGAGCAAGGCGATCAAAAACTGACGCGCGCCGAGCACGAAGAAGATTACAACTCCCACAACACCCAGCGTCTCGATGTCGAAGGGATGAAGCAGTTGCTGCTCAAGCTCGACTTCATGCAGCGCATTGCGCGCGGTGAGCACGCCGTAGCAGAGGAGTAACCGTATGAAGGTGCTTATCACGGGGGCCAATGGCTTTGTGGGCAAGAACCTCCAACTACACTTGGCCGAACGCAAGGATGTGGAGTTCGTGTGCTTTACCCGCGCGAATGACGCAGCCGAGCTGCCTGCGTTGCTGCAGCAGGTTGATTTCGTGTTTCACTTGGCCGGGGTCAACCGCCCCCAAAATCCGGCCGATTTCACCACTGGAAATGCCGACCTCACGCATGCGCTGGCTCAGGCCATCGCATCTGTAGCTGAAGCAACTGGCAGGAAGATTCCGGTGATCTACACTTCCTCGATCCAGGCCGCCCGCGACAATCCCTATGGCCAAAGCAAACACCAAGCCGAACAGGCATTGCAGGCAGTCGCTAGCAGCCACCGGGTGCCGGTACACATCTTTCGTCTGCCCAACGTCTTTGGCAAGTGGTGCAAGCCCAACTACAACTCTGCAGTGGCTACTTTTTGCCATAACATCGCGCGAGACTTGCCAATTCAGGTCAACGACCCAGCTGCCACTATCACGCTGGTGTATGTGGATGACGTGATCGAGCGCTTTATCCAACTGATGGATGGCGCAGACGGCGCTTTCGATGCAGAAGGCTTTGCTGCCGTGGCGCCGCAATATACCGCTACCGTGGGTGAGCTCGCGCGCTTGATTCAGGCCTTCAAAGACAGCCGTAACACACTGCTCACCGAGCGCGTTGGCACCGGCTTGGTGCGCGCCTTGTATGCCACCTATGTGAGCTATTTGCCGGTGGAGTCTTTCACCTACGCAGTGCCACAACACGGAGATCCCCGAGGTGTGTTTGTAGAAATGCTCAAGACGCAAGACAGCGGGCAATTCTCGTTTTTTACGGCTCACCCTGGCATTACGCGTGGTGGACATTACCACCACACCAAGACCGAAAAATTTCTGGTCATCAAGGGGCAGGCACGTTTCAAGTTCCGCCATATGCAGACTGGTGAAAGACACGAACTATGCACCAGCGGCGACAAGGCCGAAATCGTGGAAACCGTACCGGGCTGGACGCATGACATCACAAACATTGGCTCCGACGAAATGATCGTGATGCTGTGGGCTAACGAGATTTTTGATCGTCAGCGCCCTGATACCTATGCTTGTCCCCTGTAACGTCTAACCTTATAAACACCCTATTCCATGCAAAAACTGAAAGTCATGACTGTGGTCGGTACCCGGCCCGAGATCATTCGTCTTTCCCGCGTCATGGCCGCGCTGGATCAGCACTGCGACCATGTGCTGGTCCATACCGGCCAGAACTACGACTACGAACTCAACCAGGTGTTCTTTGACGACCTGGGAGTACGCAAGCCCGATTTTTTCCTGAACAGCGCGGAAGGCAGTACCGGTGCAGCCAACACGATTGGGAACCTGATCACCGCCGTGGATGCCTTGCTCGCGCAGGTTCAGCCCGAAGCCATGCTGGTGCTAGGGGACACCAACAGCTGTTTGTCGGTGATTCCTGCCAAACGGCGTAAAGTGCCGATTTTCCACATGGAGGCCGGCAACCGCTGTTTTGACCAGCGCGTGCCTGAGGAGACCAACCGCCGCATTGTGGACCACACGGCCGACATCAACCTCACCTACAGCACGATTGCTCGCGACTACCTGCTGCGCGAAGGGCTGCCACCGGATCAGGTAATCAAGACCGGCAGCCCGATGTATGAAGTGCTGCACCACTACATGCCACAAATACAGGCCTCGGATGCGCTTTCTCGCCTGCAGCTCACGGAAGGTGGGTACTTCGTGGTCAGCGCCCACCGCGAGGAAAACATCGAATCCGATCGCAGCTTTTCCAAGCTGGTGGAAGTGCTCAACGCTGTGGCTGAAGACTACGGATTGCCGGTTGTGGTATCCACGCACCCGCGTACACAAAAGCGCGTGGATGCGACTGGTGCCAAGTTTCACCCGCTGGTGCGTCTGCTAAAGCCCCTGGGGTTTCATGACTACGTCAACCTGCAAATGCAGGCAAAAGCGGTGCTGTCTGATAGCGGCACAATCAACGAAGAATCCTCCATCCTCAACTTCCCGGCGCTGAACCTCCGCGAGGCGCACGAACGGCCCGAAGGCATGGAAGAGGCAGCGGTGATGATGGTTGGCTTGGAAGTCGATCGCGTTCGCCAAGGTCTGGCCATTCTGCAAGGCCAATTACGTGGCACGGAACGCAATCTGCGCTTGGTAGCCGATTACTGCATGCCTAATGTAAGCGATAAAGTGGTGCGCATAATTCATAGTTATACCGACTATGTGAAGCGCGTGGTCTGGAAGCAATATTGACGGTACGCCGGATGAAAATTGCACTGATTGCAGACTCTTTTCCGCCGTTGCGCAACTCCGCAGCCGTGCAACTTCGCGATTTGTCACGCGAATTTGCTCGGCAGGGACACTCACTCACCATCATGCTCCCAACCCCAAGCTTGGATAGCCCTTGGCTCTTGGAACACGTCGACGGCGCGCAGGTGTTGCGCCTGCGCGCGCCGCAGACAAAGGACATCGGCTACGTTCGTCGCACAATTGGCGAATTCCTGATGCCTTATTTCATGCGGCGCAATCTGTACAAGAGTCCACTGGCACAGCAAGTATGGGATGGTGTTGTGTGGTATGCACCTTCCATCTTCCATGGCCCATTGGTCAACACCTTAAAGACGGCTAGCCGCTGCAAGACTTACCTCATCATTCGCGATATTTTCCCCGAATGGGCGGTTGACATGGGTTTGATGGGCAGGGGTCTTCCGTATCGCTTTTTTGATGCGGTAGCGCGATACCAATATTCTGTGGCTGACGTAATCGGGGTGCAAACACCTGGCAACTTAGCCTATTTTGATCAATGGAAGCAAGGCGCCGGGCGCACATTGGAAGTACTGCAAAACTGGTTGGACAAGCCTGCGGAAACTCCATGCACCATCAGGGTGGATCAAACGCCTTTGGCAGGACGCAAAGTCTTTGTGTATGCTGGCAATATGGGAGTGGCCCAAGGCATGAGCATCCTGCTCGATCTGGCCGGCAAGCTACAGAAGCGCGAGGACGTGGGCTTTCTTTTCGTGGGGCGCGGCAGTGATGTGCAACGACTACGCGCTGAAGCTCAGTCGCGCAACTTGGACAATGTGGTGTTTTTTGACGAGATCCACCCCGATGAAATCCCCAATCTCTACGCACAGTGTAGTGTCGGCATCGTTGCGCTAGACCCAAGGCACAAATCCCACAACATTCCCGGAAAATTTCTCACGTATATGCAAAGCGGCCTCCCCGTGCTTGCCAACGTCAACACCGGGAACGATTTGGCTCAAATGATACGCAGCGAACAAGTAGGCCAAGTTTGCGAAAGCAACCAAATCGATGAATTGCACACCTTAGCTGAGGTTGCGCTTCGACAAGTAGAAACAGATGCTGAGATTTCTAATCGTTGTCGTCGATTATTTGAGCAACACTTTTCTGCGACGCAAGCTGTAAGACAGATTGCTGCAGGATTGTCAACTTGACTGTTTACCCCCCTGCTGGTTTCATCTCTCGGTTAGGCCAATTCAAGAGTGCTCATAGCTAAAAGCCTCTCCCAAAGAGTGATGCCCTGTTCCAGCCATACATCGCCATTCAAGCCATACGCATCGTTATCGTCTTTCTATTGGCTAACGCGCGCCAAAGCCCGTGAGCATGGTATGAATCGTTTTCAGAACGATTAAAAAATCCAAGCCAAACGAGAAGTTTTTTATATAATAAAAATCGTGCTCGATTTTAACCTGCGTTTCATCCACTCCTGTGGCATACCCATGGGTAACCTGCGCCCACCCTGTGATTCCGGGTTTAACAATGTGCCGATACTGATAAAATGGCACCTTCCCCTCTAGCTCATCTGCGAACTTCTTGAACTCCGCACGGGGACCGATCAAACTCATTTGGCCGCAAATTACGTTCCAGAACTGCGGCAATTCATCAATGCGTAGCTTGCGAATCACCTTTCCCACCGATGTGACACGCGCATCATTCACAGTGGTAGTCTGATGACTATTTGCAGACTTGCACTCAGTCATGCTGCGGAACTTGTACATTTTGAAGGGCTCGCCGCGATAGCCCACGCGCACCTGATTATAAAAAACATCGCCCCCATCGCCCAGCTTGATCAAGAGCGCGGTGATGAGCATGATGGGAATAACAACAGGCAACGAAACGATGATCAGTGCCACTTCAAGCAGATACTTGACCACCATATAGGTGGATGACGGCAACAGCGAACCAAGGTCATTTTCGTACATGTGGCGGATGCGCACACGCCCCGTCAATGACTCTTCCACATGCCGCAAGTTATACACAGGGATATGTTTAAGCGTACACTCCGCAAGAAATTTTTGCCATTCTGTACTTAGTGCAGGCGCATGCAGATCGGCCACCACAGCATCTATCGCTTTGAGAGGTAAAACAGGGTGCTCCAATCGCTCCCATTGGGCATAGGGAATTTTATGCGCATCTTCAGCGCGCCCAATCGGCACGTATGCCAGCGACAGAACTTTTCGGCCCTCGTTGTACCAATAATCCAAATGAACGAATAAAAAGCAAAAAACAAAGCTAACCGTCAAGTAAACCACGGAATAGGGCCAGCGAAACAGCAATACCAGCATGGCAGACATCCCGTACCAGCTCACAACCACCGGCAGCAGGGTCCCCCAGGTTCTGTTCCCCGGAAATCGGGACAGACTACGCACAGAATACAAAACCCCGGCACTACAGAGCAATGCGATTACAGCGCTTACCAGCAACGTGTTTTCTGAAATAGGCACCTGAATGCCAAAAAGCAAAATGGCCGGCAGTATCACACTCGCCAGCCACAACACCAAATAGCGAAAAATTATCTTCATTGTTAACGAGATATCGTCAGTAAATTTTTTGCTACCGGGTCAACGTGCCGTATTCAACCATTCGGTAAATCTATCTCCTACTTCTGCGTGCTGCTGCGCCAAATCTACGGTTGCCTGTAAAAAACCCAGCTTGCTCCCACAGTCGTAGCGCATTCCCTCATATCGAAACGCAAAAATCTTTTCTCTGCGCAGCATCGATGCTATGGCGTCGGTCAGCTGGATTTCCCCTCCCACGCCCTGCTGCTGGTTGGCCAGCTCATCAAAAATTCCAGGAGTGAGAATATAGCGCCCCGCCACAGCCAGCGTACTGGGGGCATCTTCGGGGCTGGGCTTTTCCACAATCCCGCTCACATCCACCAATCTGTCGTTGAGGGCAGTGCCAGACACAATGCCGTAGCGGCGCGTTTCCTCCCGCGGAACATCCTGCACAGCCAAGATGCTCGCGCGCCACTCTTCGTACTGGCGCACCATTTGCGAGGTGATGGATGGCTCTCCCACCATCAAGTCGTCTGCCAGCAGCACGGCAAACGCCTCGTTGCCCACCAGTTCACGCGCACACAGCACCGCGTGCCCCAGCCCCAAAGCCCGGTGCTGACGCACATACACCACCTGCATGTCATCCGGCTTGATGCTGCGCACCACCTGCAGCAGTTCATGCTTGCCGGCCGCCTCCAGCTCCGACTCCAGCTCGTAAGCCGTGTCGAAATGGTCTTCGATCGAACGCTTGGTGCGGCCAGTCACGAAAATCATTTGTCGGATCCCTGCAGCGTATGCTTCTTCTACCGCATACTGAATCAGCGGCTTGTCTACCACTGTCAGCATCTCCTTGGGGCTTGCCTTGGTAGCCGGCAAAAAACGGGTGCCGAGGCCGGCGATCGGGAAAACGGCTTTGCGAATGCTCTGAACCATAGGGGTTGCTTGTTCCTTGCGTGTGCATGCTGCCGGGGGCGCAAACTGGTGGCAACATGCTCTCTATAATTGGGTTATTCTATCTGCGGCACCCCAAGGTCTCGGTTTTATTACTAAAACGTGACAATGTCGTGACTCGGCGTTGCGAGATGCGGGTGGCGTTGCGGCAGATCAACTTTTCTTTCCCCTTATGGAAACTTCTAGCACCCTGCCTCTGGCCGTTGTCGGCCTGGGCTACGTCGGCCTGCCTCTGGCCGTGGAATTTGGCCGCCACCGTCCGGTGCTCGGTTTTGACATCAACACCCGCCGCATCGCCGAACTGCAGGGCGGCCACGATAGCACACTCGAAACCACAGCCGAGCAACTGGCTGCAGCCAGCCAGTTGCGCTACAGCAGCGATGCGGCCGATCTGGCTGCCTGTCGCATCTTTATCGTGACCGTTCCCACTCCGGTCGACGATGCCATGCAGCCCGACCTGACGCCGCTGATCAAGGCCAGCGCCAGCATCGGCCGCGTGCTCAAGCCCGGCGATCTGGTCATCTACGAATCCACCGTGTATCCCGGCGCTACGGAAGAGGTGTGCGTGCCCGAGCTGGAGCGCGCTTCCGGCCTGCGCTATATCCACAGCGGCAACGAAGGCGAAGTGCCTCCCGAGCAGGGTTTTTACTGCGGCTACAGCCCCGAGCGCATCAACCCCGGCGACAAGGTCAACACCCTCACCAAGATCAAAAAGATCACCAGCGGCAGCACGCCTGCCATTGCCAAGGTGGTGGATGAACTCTATGCCAGCATCATCACCGCCGGCACCTACCCTGCCAGCAGCATCAAGGTGGCCGAGGCCGCCAAGGTGATCGAAAATACCCAGCGCGATCTGAACATTGCCTTCGTCAACGAACTCTCCGTGCTGTTCGCCCGCCTCGGCATCGACACCGTCGAAGTGCTGGAAGCGGCCGGCAGCAAGTGGAACTTCCTGCCTTTCCGCCCCGGTCTGGTAGGCGGGCACTGCATCGGCGTGGATCCGTACTACCTTACCCACAAGGCCCAGGCCGTGGGCTACAACCCGCAGGTCATTCTGGCCGGCCGCCGCATCAACGACAACATGGCGCGCTACGTGGCGCGAAATACCATCAAGCTGATGCTGCAGCAGGGCATGGACGCGCCGCGCTGCAAGGTCGGCATTCTCGGCATCACCTTCAAGGAAAACTGCCCCGACATCCGCAACAGCAAGGTGGTGGACATGGTGCGGGAGTTTCAGGGCTGGGGCATGCAGGTGGTGGTGAGCGATCCGGTAGCGGATGCGGATGAGGTGCGGCACGAGTATGGCATCGAGCTGCAGGCCATTGATGCTGCGCACCCGGTGGATGTGCTGGTGGTGGCCGTGGGGCACAGTGCCTACCGCGCCATGACGCCTGCCGAACTGCGCCCCCTGTGCCGGGGAGACAAGCCCATTCTGGCCGATGTGAAGAGCCTGTATGACCGCCATGATGCGGCGGCGCAGGGGTTTGCGGTTTTTCGGCTTTAAACCTCGTGCAAGGCCTTGCCCACCTGGTCCTTGGCCGACAGCGTGGGCTGAGCAATGCCATGTTGCTGCAGCGGCCACGCAATGCCTACAGCGGGGTCGTTCCAGGCCAGGCATGCCTCGTGCTGGGGAGCATAGTAGTCGGTCATCTTGTACAAGAGCTCCGCACCGTCGCTCAGCGTCAGAAAACCATGCGCCATCCCCGGCGGGATCCAGAGCTGGCTGCAGCTTGATTCGCTCAGCGTCAGGCCGTACCACTGCCCGAAAGCAGGGGAATCGCGCCGGATGTCGACCACCACGTCATACACAGCCCCCCGCACGACACGCAACAGCTTGCCCTGGGGTTGTTGCGTCTGGTAGTGCATGCCGCGCAGCACGCCCTTGGCCGAGTGCGTATGGTTGTCCTGCACAAACTGGTAGTGGGTGCCGGTGGCTTCGTTGAAGGCGCGCTGGTTGAAGCTTTCGTAAAGAAAACCACGCTCGTCATGATGCACCGTGGGCTCCAGCAGCATGAGGCCGGGAATAGGCAGATGCACGGCTTTCATATGCGCCCTTCCTGAAGCAGGCGCATGAGATAGCGGCCGTAGCCGCTCTTGCACAGGGGCTCGGCCAGCGCTTGCAGTTGCGCGGCGTCGATCCAGCCGTTGCGCCAGGCTACTTCTTCGGGGCAGGCAATCTTCAGGCCCTGGCGCTGCTCCAGCGTGGCGATAAAGCCGCTGGCATCGAGCAGGCTTTCGTGCGTGCCCGTGTCCAGCCAGGCGTAGCCTCGTTGCATGATGCGCACAGTGAGCGCGCCTTGCTCCAGATAGTGCCGGTTGACGTCGCTGATCTCCAGTTCGCCGCGTGCGCTGGGCCGCAGGCTCTTGGCGATGGCACTGGCGCTGGAGTCATAAAAGTAGAGGCCGGTGATGGCATAGCTTGAAGCAGGCTGCGCCGGCTTTTCTTCGATGCGCACGGCCTGGCCCTGGGGGTTGAAGCTGATGACGCCATAACGCTCCGGGTCGCTGACATGGTAGGCGAAGACGGTGGCGCCCTGCTCCTGTTTGCCGGCTTCTTGCAGCATGGGGGCCAGATCATGGCCATAGAACAGATTGTCGCCAAGGATCAGGGCACACGGTGCTCCGTCCAGAAAGGGCTCGGCAATCAGCAGGGCCTGGGCAATGCCTTCGGGCCGCGCCTGTTCGGCATAGTGCAGGCGGATGCCCCACTGCGCGCCATCGCCCAGCAGTTGCCGGAAGCGCGGCGCGTCTTCCGGCGTGGTGATGATGAGAATGTCGCGCAGGCCCGCCAGCATCAGCGTGGTCAGCGGGTAGTAGATCATCGGCTTGTCGTAAACGGGCAGCAGCTGCTTGCTGATGGCCAGTGTGGCCGGATGCAGGCGCGTGCCGGCGCCGCCGGCCAGGATGATGCCTTTGCGTTGGGTGGTCATGGGCTGTATTGTCAGGCCTGGCTCGTGAGGACTTCCGACAGCATGCGCTCCAGCCCGATGCGCCAGTCGGGCAGGTGGATGCCGAAGGTGTGCTGCAGCCGGGTGGTGTCCAGGCGCGAATTGGCGGGGCGTGCTGCTTTGGAGGGGTAGGCTGAAGCCGGGACGGGGTGCACGGATTGTGGCGCCACTTTGATGGCAGCGCCTGCTGCGCGGGCCGCATCGAGTACATGGCAGGCGTAGCCGTGCCAAGTGGTTTCGCCCGCTGCGGCCAGATGGTACAGGCCTGCACAGGCCGGATCGCGCAGCAGTTGGCGGATGGCGTGCGCCGTGACGTCGGCAATCAGCTCGGCACCTGTGGGGGCGCCGTGCTGGTCATCGATGACGTTCAGTTCCGAGCGCTCCTTGCCGAGTTGCAGCATGGTTTTGGCAAAGTTGCTGCCGCGCGCGTCGTAGACCCAGCTGGTGCGGAAAATCAGATGCCTGGGGCCATGTTGCCGGATTGCCTGCTCGCCTTCCAGCTTGGTCTGGCCATAGACGTTGAGTGGCGCTGGGGCGTCGGTTTCGCGCCAGGGGCGCTCGCCGCTGCCGTCGAAGACGTAATCGGTGGAAAAGTGCACTAGCGCGGCGCCAAGGCGCGCGGCTTCCTGTGCCAGGACTGCCACGGCCGTGGCGTTAACGGTGCGGGCTGCGGCAGTGTCGCTTTCCGCCTGGTCGACTGCGGTAAAGGCTGCGGCATTGACGATCACATCCGGGCGCAGCTGCCGGATGGTTTCTGCCAAAGCGGCGGGGTGCAGGAAGTTGCCTTGCAGGGGCGCACCCTCACAGATCGGATTGCTTTCTGGCTGCCGGCCCAGGGCCACCAGCTCGCCTAGCGGGGCAAGGCTGCGCTGCAGTTCCCAGCCGAGCTGGCCATTCTTGCCAAAGAGCAGGATTTTCATGGCACCGCCTTCGCGGCGGTGTTGGCGGCTGCGATCGTCTGCGCTCGGTACGCCCCGCTCTGGATGTTTGCCACCCAGTGGGGATGCTGCAGATACCATTGCACGGTCCTGGCGATGCCCGTTGCGAAGGTTTCGGCCGGCTGCCAGCCGAGTTCGCGCTCGATCTTGCGGGCATCGATGGCATAGCGGCGGTCGTGGCCGGGGCGGTCCGGCACGAAGGTGATCTGCGTGTCGTAGCTCTTGCCATCTGCGCGGGGGTGCAGCCTATCGAGCTGGTGGCACAGGGTTTGCACGATTTCGAGGTTGGGCTTTTCGTTCCAGCCGCCGATGTTGTAGCTCTGGCCCGGCTGGCCGGCCTCCAGCACGCGGCGCAGGGCGCGGCAGTGGTCCTGCACATACAGCCAGTCGCGGATGTGCATGCCGTCGCCATAGATCGGCAGCGGCTTGCCGGCCAGCGCGTTGACGATCATCAGCGGGATGAGTTTTTCGGGAAACTGCCAGGGGCCGTAGTTGTTGCTGCAGTGGGTGGTGATTACCGGCAAGCCGTAGGTGCGATGCCACGCACGCGCCAGATGATCACTGGCTGCCTTGCTGGCGCTGTAGGGGCTATTGGGGGCGTAGCTGTGCGTTTCGGCGAAGGCCGGTGCGTCGGGTGGGAGGCTGCCGTAGACCTCGTCGGTGGAGATGTGCAGGAAGCGGAAGGCGGCGCGCTCTGCCTGGGGCAGGCTGTTGCAATAGCTGCGAGCGGCTTCGAGCAGGTGGAAGGTGCCGACTATATTGGTCTGGACGAATGCATCCGGGCCCTGGATGGACTGGTCTACATGGCTTTCTGCGGCGAAGTGCAGCACGGCACGGGGGCGGCAGGTGTGCAGCAGCTGTTCGACCAGGGCGCGGTCACCGATGTCGCCCTGGACGAAGGTGTGGCGTGGATCGCCCTGCAGGGGCGCAAGCGTTTCGAGATTGCCGGCGTAGGTAAGCTTGTCGAGGTTGATGACCGGCTCGTCGCACTGCGCCAGCCAGTCGAGAACGAAATTGCCGCCGATGAAGCCGGCTCCGCCTGTGATGAGGATCATGCGTCAATTCTGGTTGCGGAACGGCATCCGCAACCGGCCAATAGCTCACTCCGCCCGAATCATCGTCCCGAACGCCTGATCCGTCAGCACTTCCAGCAGCATGCTGTGCGGCACACGCCCGTCGATGATGTGCACAGCCTTCACGCCGCGCTTGGCTGCATCCAGCGCGCCGGCGATCTTGGGAATCATGCCGCCGGAGATAGTGCCATCGGCGCACAGTGCGTCGATCTGCGCGGCAGACAGCTCGGTGAGCAACTGGCCCTGCTTGTCCAGCACGCCGGCGATGTTGGTCAGCATCAGCAGTTTTTCGGCCTGCAGGTTGGTGGCCAGCGCGGCAGCGACCACGTCGGCGTTGATGTTGTAGCTCTCGTTCTGCGCGCCAAAGCCGATCGGGCTGACCACGGGGATGAACTGGTCATCCTGCAGGGCCTTGACCACGCTGGGGTCGATCACCTCGATGTCGCCCACCTGGCCGACGTCGTGTTCCTTGCTCGGGTCGTCCTGGTCTTTCAGGCGCAGCTTGTGTGCGCGGATCATGGCGCCGTCGCGGCCGGTGAGGCCCACGGCCTTGCCGCCGGCCTGGTTGATCAGGCCGACGATGTCCTGCTGCACTTCGCCGGCCAGCACCCATTCCACCACTTCCATGGTTTCGTCGTCGGTGACGCGCATGCCCTGGATGAAGTGGCCCTGCTTGCCCAGGCGCTTGAGCGCCGATTCGATCTGCGGGCCGCCGCCGTGCACCACCACCGGGTTGATGCCGACCAGCTTGAGCAGCACGATGTCTTCGGCAAAGGCCTTCTGCAGCGCCGGGTCGGTCATGGCATTGCCGCCGTACTTGATGACCATGGTCTTGCCATGGAACTGGCGGATGTAGGGCATGGCCTGGGAGAGGATTTCGGCCTTGGCGCGGGGGTCGAGCTGGGTGAGGTCTGTCATGGCGACGGATGAAAGAAGGTAGTGAGCGCTACCGCAAAGGCAGCGGCGGAAGTCATCGTCAACTATACCGCGACGGCGCGGGCCGGGAAGGCGCACAATAGCGGTTTGCACGTTTTGCCATCATCCCGATTCACACCATGACGAAAAACTTCGCCCTCATCGGCGCCGCCGGCTACATCGCCCCGCGCCACATGCGCGCCATCAAGGACCTCGGCCACAACCTGGCCGTGGGCTATGACATCAACGACTCGGTCGGCATCATCGACAGCATCTCGCCGCAGAGCGCGTTTTTTACCGAATTCGAGCGCTTCTACGATTACGCGCACCGCCTCAAGCGTGACCCGGCCACCGCGCTGGACTATGTGAGCATCTGCACGCCCAACTACCTGCACCATCCGCAGATCACCGCAGGCCTGCGCCTGGGCTGCGACGTGATCTGCGAAAAGCCGCTGGTGCCCACGCCCGAACTGCTGGACGATCTGGCGCTGGTGGAGCGCGAAACCGGCAAGCGCGTGTTCAACATCCTGCAGCTGCGGCATCACGATGCCATTCTGGCGCTGCGCGAGAAGGTCGCCGCTGCCCCGCGGGATACCAAGTTCGATGTGGAGCTGACCTACATCACCAGCCGCGGCAAGTGGTACATGGAGAGCTGGAAAGGCGATCCGCGCAAGTCCTTTGGCGTGGCGACGAATATCGGCGTGCACTTTTACGACATGCTGCACTTCGTGTTCGGCAAGCTGCAGGACAACGTGGTGCACTACAGCGGCGAGCAGAAGGCGGCCGGCTATCTGGAATACGAGCGTGCGCGCGTGCGCTGGTTTCTGTCGATTGACGCCAACGATCTGCCGGATGAGGTCAAGGGCAAGAAGACTACCTACCGCAGCATCGACATCAGCGGCGAGGAGCTGGAGTTTTCCGAAGGGTTTACCGAGCTGCACAAGGTGAGCTACGAAGAGATTCTGGCCGGACGTGGCTACGGGCTGGACGATGCGCGGCACTGCATCGAGACGGTGAATGTGATCCGCTCGGCGCGGGTGGTGGCGCCGAGGGATGGGCAGGGGCATCCGGTGCTGGGGCGGCTGTCGCACAAGTAAGACGAGCCCGCGCGGCAGAGGCCCACGGTGTTGGTAACGCCGCCGCCCATTACCCTCCAGCGTTGCACTCCACTGCTCAAGCGTTTACAATCTTTGGACTATATTGATTTTTTGTAAACCTCGGGAGGCTTGGCATGCTTGGTACACGACTCCAGCGCGCACGCAAGGCCGCCGGACTTTCCTTGCGCGCTTTGGGCGAGCGCATCGGCTTGTCGCACACTGCCATCCAGAAATACGAGGATGGCAACAATGTGCCGGATTCGGCAACGCTGCTGCGTCTGGCTCGCGCGCTGAATGTACGCACGGAATATTTCTTCCGGCAGGAAGAGGTGACACTCGAAACCGTAGAGTACCGCAAGCGAAGCACACTGCCGAAAAAGCGCTTGCAGG
This sequence comes from Brachymonas sp. KE5, assembly GCF_057773645.1. Lineage (NCBI taxonomy): Bacteria > Pseudomonadati > Pseudomonadota > Betaproteobacteria > Burkholderiales > Comamonadaceae > Allobrachymonas > Brachymonas sp. KE5. Next base: position 326,267 of record NZ_CM173463.1, on the reverse strand, counting down.
CCATCACGCACGAGTTGCTTGACCTGATCGAACGTCGTCTGGAGCTGGAGTCACTGTTCGCGCCCGCCTGCACCCGCGCATTTGAGCCCATCCGAGGCTTGCCTGATCGGATCACGCGATGGGACGAAATTGAGACTGCTGCAGAATCAGTGCGCGGCGCCTGGCAGCTTGGGCTGGATGCCATTCCCTCGCTGGTAGACGTGCTCGAAGCCTGGGGTATTCGCGTTTTCATGGTCGATGGCGATGCCGATCAGAAGTTTGATGGACTGGCTGCGCATGTTCAAGGCAAGCCGGTTGTGGTTGTCGGACGGCACTGGCCAGGCGATCGGCAACGCTTCACGCTGGCCCATGAGCTGGGGCATTTGATGTTGGGTGGCCGGCTCGCCGAAGAACTGGACGAAGAGCGTGCCTGTAACCGTTTTGCCGGCGCTTTTCTGTTTCCGCGGCCCGCAGTTTTCTTCACCTTGGGCACGCGTCGCACATCCATTGAAATGAAGGAACTGTCACTTCTTAAAAGTGAATTTGGCCTGTCAATGGCAGGCATTCTGTACCGTGCGCTGGATCTGGGCATCATCTCGGAGGCATACCGTACCCGGTATGCCCGATTGTTCAGCATGAAAGGATGGCGGCGGGTGGAACCCGGCCCTGCCTACCCTTCTGAAGAAGCGCAGCTGTTCCAGCACTGGGTTTTGCGTGCATTGGCCGAAGATTGCATTGGCGAATCCAAGGCAGCAGAGCTGCTGAGCATGTCCCTGCTTCAGCTGAAGGAGTTCCGCATCGTCAAGGATGAGCATGCTGCTCTTGATTAGTGACGCGAACATCCTGATTGACATGGAGGCTGGTGGACTGTTGCTCCCCATCTTCAGCCTGGACTGCACATTCGCAGTTCCGGATATTCTCTACCATGAAGAGCTGGAGGCAATGCACAGCGATTTGCCTCACTTGGGCCTGGTGATACATACCATGGACGCTGAAGACATCAGCAAGGTGCTATCGCTTGGCAAGGCATATCGTGCCCCTAGTCGCAACGATCTGTTTGCTCTGATTCTGGCACGCAAGCATGGCTGCCCCCTTCTGACCGGCGACAGGGCGTTACGGAAAGCCGCGGAGACAGAGTCAGTCGAGGTAAAGGGAAGTGTTTGGTTGCTGATGGAAATGGTGCATCAACAACGCATTACGGCGCAGGTGGCCCGCGCCGCGCTGCAGAAAATGCGCGACCAGGGCAGACGCTTGCCCTGGGCTGAGTCCGAAAGACAACTGGCAGCTTACGAATCACAATCTTGAGGATCCATGGTGTCCCTATCCTTCTCCATCCATCCCACCGCCATCGTCGACGAAGGCGCCCGCATCGGCGCTGGCACCCGCATCTGGCACTGGGTGCATGTCTGCGCCGGCGCGCGGATTGGCGAGCGCTGCTCGTTGGGGCAGAACGTGTTTGTCGGCAACGATGTGGTGATCGGCAACAACGTCAAGATTCAGAACAACGTGAGCGTGTATGACGCCGTGACGCTGGAGGATGACGTGTTCTGCGGGCCGAGCATGGTGTTTACCAATGTGTACAACCCGCGCTCGGCCGTGACGCGCAAGGACGAATACCGGCGTACGCTGGTGAAACAGGGCGCCACGATTGGCGCCAATGCCACCATCGTGTGTGGCAGCACGGTGGGGCGCTACGCCTTTGTCGGTGCCGGGGCCGTGGTGCAGAAGGACGTGCCGAATTTTGCGCTGGTGGTGGGCGTGCCGGCGCGGCAGATCGGCTGGATGAGCCGGTTTGGGGAGCGGCTGGAGTTGCCGCTGGAAGGCGAAAAAGAGGCGGTTTGCCCGCATACAGGCGAGCGGTATCTGCTGGCCGGGCGCACTGTGACACTACAGGAAAGACCGTAAGCTGGCGGGATGCACCCCTGAGCTTTACAATGCCTTGGCAATTGCAAGAGTCACACGAGTCCATGAAAGCCCATCCAACTTCACCGCAGCATCTGGCTTTGCAAGCTGTTGCACGCGCGCTGCAAACAGCTCAGCGATCAGAGGCGTATTTTGCGGAGTATCGCAAGCATCACTCCATCGTGGAGCCGGATGCGAATGGGCAAATCGTGCGTCACTATCCTGATGGCCGGAGTGTCGTCCTGCGCAAAATGCGCACGCAATGAAACAGCCTCCCCTCGCGGTGTTCTACTCCGGTGCTAACGGCGCCGGCAAATCTACCATGCGGGAGCGGCAGCAGGATACGTATCCAGACATGCTGCATCTCGATCCCGATGCCGTTGCGCGCGAAATTGAGCCCCGGAATCCCCGCTCCGTTGATATCCAGGCTGCAAAAGAGACACTAAGGCGCTTTCGCAAGGTCGTTGCAAGCCGCAAAAGCTTTTCGCTTGAGACCACGCTTTCCGGAATTACCATCCTGCACCGGATCAAGGAAGCCAGGGATGCCGGCTACTGGATCGAATTGCACTACGTTGGGTTGCCTGACCCCCAGTGCAATATTGAACGGGTTCGCGAGCGCGCCGAACGCGGATTGCACTTCATTGATCCAGACGTGGTTTGTCGACGCTACACGGAAAGCCTCAAAAACTTGCCAAAGGTTCTGCCGCTCGTCGACATTGCATTCATCTACGACAACTGGAGCAAGCCCATGCACCCGTATGTCGTGTACGCAGACAGTGCTTTTTCTGAGTTGGATAAGCCGGTGCCTGAATGGATCAGGTCCGCCTTGGATCTCCATGCTTCCGAGGCATGAATGCACCACCCACAATTGATCAAAATGGATTTCATCGACCTCAAGACCCAATACGCCGCGCTGAAAGACCGCATCGCCGAACGCATGCAGCGCGTGCTGGACCATGGCCAGTACATCATGGGGCCCGAAGTGGCCGAACTGGAAGCCGCGCTGGCCGAGCGCACGGGCGCCAGGCATTGCATTACGGTATCCAGCGGCACCGAAGCGCTGCTGATCAGCCTGATGGCGCTCGGCCTGAAGCCGGGCGACGAGGTGATCACCACGCCGTTCACCTTTGCCGCCACGGCCGAGGTGATTCTGCTGTTGGGAGGGATCCCGGTGTGGGTGGATGTGGAGGAAGACACCGGCCTGATCGACGCCACGCAGATCGAGGCCGCCATCACGCCGCGCACGCGCGCCATCATGCCGGTGAGCTTGTACGGGCAGGTGCCTGACATGGACGCCATCAACGCCATCGCGGCGCGCCATGGCAAGCTGCCGGTGATCGAGGATGCAGCGCAGAGTTTCGGCGCCATCTACCGCGATCGCCAGAGCTGCAACCTGAGCACCTTCGGCTGCACCAGCTTTTTCCCGAGCAAGCCGCTGGGCTGCTATGGCGACGGCGGCGCGATTTTTACCAATGATGACGCGCTGGCGCAGGCCTGCCGCGAGATTCGCATCCACGGCCAAAGCAAGCGCTACACGCACACCCGCGTGGGCGTGGGCGGGCGCATGGACACGCTGCAGTGCGCCATCGTGCTGGCCAAGCTGGAGCGCTTTGACTGGGAGCTGCAGGAGCGCCTGGTGCGCGGACAGCTGTACAACGCCGCGTGCGACGCGGCCGGCATTGCGCGCGTGCACCAGCGCGCGGACCGCAACAGCGTGTTCGGGCAGTACACGGTGCGTGTGCCCAACCGCGATCAGATTCAAGAGCGCCTGAAGGCTGCCGGCGTTCCGACGGCCGTGCACTACCCCGTACCGATGAACCGCCAGCCGGCCTACGCCGGCCTGTGCGAGCGCCCCACTCCGGTGACGGACCGCCTTGCCGCGGAAGTGATGAGCCTGCCGATGAGCGCAGACCTGACGCTGGCGCAGCAGGAAGCGGTGATTCAGGCGCTGCGGCAGGCGGCTGCCAAGTGACGGTGGATTGCCCTGCCATGGACCTGAACAACGTCTCGAACGCAAGCAGGTCGTTCGCCGCGGCGCCACCACGCAAAGCCTCATGAGCCTGCTGCGCTCTACCCTCACGCTGCTCGCCGGCGGTGCGCTGGCACAGCTGATCCCCCTGCTGCTGGGGCCCGTCATCACGCGCCTGTTTACGCCGGAAGCGTTCGGCGTGTTTACCAGTTTCAGCACCATCGCCGCGACCGTGGCGGTGGTGGCCTGCGCGCGGTACGAGTTCGCCCTGCCGATGGCGCGGGAGGCGCGTGAGGCGCGTGAGGCGGACAGTCTGCTGGCGCTGAGCCTGCGCATTTTGCTGGCCGTGCTGCTGCTGAGCCTGCCGCTGGCGTGGGCGCTGCATCGCTGGGGGTATCTGCCGCTGCCCGGGCTGCTGCCGCTGGCGGTGGTGGCAGCGGGATTGCTGCAGTTGCTGACGATGTGGAGCAACCGGGCGCAGCGCTTCCGGGCGCTGGCGATCAGCCGGGTGCTGCAGTATGGCGGCACGGCGGTGCTGCAGGTGCTGCTGGGGGCCGCGCTGTGGTGGCAGGCGCGTTCGCCTGCGGGCAGCGCATCGGCCTGGGCGCTGGTGGCCGCTCCGATCGCTGCGGCGATGATCGCCAGCCTGGTGCTGCTGCGCCCTGCTCCTGCGGCTGGGTGGCGTGGCGTGCTGCCGTTGCTGCCCAAAGACAAGCCGGATCTTCCGTTGACGAACGATGCCATACAAGCGGATGACCTCCGCCGTGTTGCGTCCAAATACCGCGATTTCCCTCTGCTGAATACGCCGCACGCCTTTCTCGGTACGCTGCAGGATGCGCTGGCCGTGGCACTGCTGATTGCCTGGTCCGGGGAGGCTGCCGCCGGTTTCTGGGGGCTGGCCTTGCGCTACCTGAAGGCGCCGGCCACGCTGGTGGGCAGTGCCGTGTCGCAGGCGCTGTATCCGCGTCTGGCCAACGCCCGGCCGGCCGATGCGCAGCGCGCCGTGCGGCAGATCATGCTGCTGCTGGGGGCGGTGGCCTTGAGTCTGATGGCCGTGCTGATGATTGCCGGGCCGTGGCTGTTCCACCTGGTGTTTGGCGAGCAGTGGCGCGACGCCGGCGAACTGGCACGCGCGCTGGCACCATATATCGCGGCCCATTTCGTGGCTGCGCCGCTGGCGGTGGTGACCATGGCCTGGAAAGCGCAGCGCTGGGCCTTCCGCTGGGCGCTGGTGGGACAGCTGGCGTTTGTGCTGGCGCTGGCGCTGGGGCTGCGCCTTGGCGGGCTGATCGCCGGAGCCTGGGCCGTGTCTGCGGCGATGGTGCTGTATTTCGGCATCTATTTCTGGCGGCTGGCGTTCTGGCCGGCGATTCCGGAGCCGGAGCCGCAGGATCCGGCCGAGCCCGGGGTGAAGGAATTGGTGAAGGAGATGCCATGAGACGGCACAGAGGGCCGGCCAATTCAACAGGCACGCCTTGACACGCTGCAGAGCAGCGCCGCCGCATCACTGAAAACGACGTGCATCGAGATGCTTCAGTCCAGATGAGCGCTCCAGATCACCGACAATAGCCCCTTATGTCCAGCCCCAGCCCTTCGCTCCGCCTGCGCGCTGCCTTCAACCGGCTGCGCCGCCGTGCGTGGCATGCGCTGTTTTTCCGCATGCTGTTCGGTGAAATGCAGCAGAGCCGTGCGCTGCCGCTGACGCGCATTTCGCCCAGCACCTGCATCGAGCACGAAGACCGGCTGGAACTGGACGATGACGTGTTCATCGGCCATTTCAATTTCATTGAGGCCAGCAACGGCGTGCGCATCGGGCGCGGCACGCAGGTGACAAATTTCATTAGCATCGTCAGCCACAGCACGCATCGCAGCGTGCGGGTGGCGGCGCGGCTGTCCGGCGCACCAGAAGCGGCAGCCGATGGCAGCCAGCCGAGTGATATCCGGGCACCGATTGCGATTGGGGCGCATTGCTTTATCGGTCCGCACAGCGTGATCGAGGCAGGGACGACGCTGGGCAAGGGCTGCCTGGTGGCGGCTGGCAGTCGCGTACGCGGCACGTTCGGGGACTTTGCGGTGCTGGCGGGCAACCCCGCTCAGGTGGTAGGCGACACGCGCTCGCAGGATGCGCGCTGGCTGGCATCACATCCCGAATACCGGGCGGCTTACGAGAGCTGGGCCGGCGCCCTGCCTCGCGACTAAGGCCTCGCATGCCCTACCCCATACGCGCCGTGGCCACTGTTTGGATCTTCCAGGCCTATTGGCCCAATGCCTGCCAGACGCAAGCCCCGCAAGCCCCGCAAGCCCCGCAAGCCCCGCAAGCCCCGCAAGCCCCGCAAGCCCCGCAAGCCCCGCAAGCCCCGCAAGCCATGCTATCCGCTCTGCGCGGTACACTCGCCTCGCCATGACTGAAGGCTCTCTCTCTTCCCTGCCAGCTCCTCCCACTGAACAAGCGCCCCTGCGCTACGCGCTGGTGGGCGACGGCAACAGCCCGCACCTGCTCAAGTGGGCACGTGCACTGGCGCCTCTGGTGGAGCTGTGGGTCTGCTCCAGCCGCGGCTTCGCGCCCGAACTGGAAGCCCTGGTGCCCGCCGGACGCCGCCTGGCCCTGAACACCGATCCGGCGCACGGCGGCGGCAATATCGCGCTGCTGCGCAAGCTGCCCGTCGTGGCGCGCTGGCTGAGCCGCATCGACGCCGACTGGATCAACCCGCACTACCTCACCTCGCACGGAACGCTGGTGCTGCTGGCGCATCGCCTCTGGCATCTGCGCGGGCGCGTGCTGGCCTCGGCTTGGGGCAGCGACATTCTGGTGACGCCGCAGCGCAGCAAGCTGTATCGCCGGCTGACGCAGGCCATTCTGCGCCATGCCACGCTGTGCACCAGCGATTCGCAGCACATGACGGCGGTGATGCAGCAGTTGGGCGCGCGCGAGGTGTTGACTTTTCCGTTCGGGCTGGATGCATTGCCGCCCGCGCCGGGCAGTCTCAAACAGCCTTGGCTGTTTTATGCCAACCGCGGCCTGGAGCCGATCTACCGGCCCTTCCGCGTGCTGGAGCTGTTCCGCAGCATCGCCGCCTGGCAGCCCGAGGCACAACTGATGGTCGCCAATGACGGCAGCGAGCGCGCCGGCATGGAGCGCTGGGTGCAGCAGGAAGGGCTGCAGCAGCGCATCCGCTTCGTCGGCCGACTGAGCGCTGCCGAGCAGGCGCTGCAATACGATCAGGCGCAGTGGTACATCAGCCAGCCGCAGAGCGACTCGGTGGCCGTGTCGGTATTGGAGGCCATGGCGCACGGCTGCGTTCCGCTTCTGAGTGATCTGCCGGCCAACCACGAGCTGGTGCGCGATGGCGACAATGGCTGGATCGTGCCCGAACGCGTCGGCAGTGCCGAGCTGGGCACCCGTAGCGCGGCCATGCTGCCCCTTCTGCTGGAGCGGGCCGACGTCATCGCCGAAAACAACCGCCAGTGGGTGCACGACCACGGCCTGTTCCCCCCTGCAGTGGAGCGTCTGGTGCTGACACTGCAACGCTTGTCATGAACATTCTCTATCTCAACCACTACGCCGGCAGCCCGCTGCACGGCATGGAATACCGCCCCTACTACCTGGCCCGCGAATGGGTGCAAGCGGGGCATCAGGTGCGCATGGTGGCGGCGGATTACAGCCATGTGCGGGCGAAGCAGCCTGTGCGGCCGGGTGCTGCCGGCCCTTGGTCCGAGATCATCGATGGCATCGATTACCACTGGTACCCCTCCCCGCCCTACGCAGGCAACGGCTTGGGCCGCGTCAAGAACATCTGGGCATTTCTGCGCCAGGTCTGGACGGACGCGCCACAGATCGCGCGTACCTTCCAGCCCGACGTGGTCGTCGCCAGCAGCACCTACCCGATGGACATCTGGGTGGCCAAACGCATCGCCCGCCTCACGCGCAAGACGGGCAAGCCCTGCAAGCTGGTATTCGAGGTGCACGATCTGTGGCCGCTGTCGCCGATCGAGCTGGGCGGCATGTCGCCGCGCCATCCCTTCATCATGCTGTGCCAGGCGGCCGAAAACCATGCCTACAAACATGCCGACGTGGTGGTCAGCATGCTGTCCAAGGTGGCCGATCATATGCAGAGTCACGGCCTGGATCTGCGCAAGCTGCACATCGTTCCCAATGGCATCACCCTCGATGAATGGCAGGGCGATGCGCCTGCGCTGCGCGAGGATATCGTTGCGCACATAGTGGCGCAGAAAGCGGCTGGCCGCACGGTAGTCGGCTACGCCGGCTCGCATGGCACCCCGAACGCACTCGATGTGATGCTGCAGGCGGCCGAATTGCTGCGCAATGAACCGTTCAGCTTCGTGCTGGTAGGCGACGGCCACGAAAAGGCCGCGCTGCAACGGCAGGCCACTGCCCTGGGGCTGGACCAGGTGGCGTTCTTCGATCCGATTCCCAAAGCGCAGATCCCCTCCTTCCTGGCCGGGGTAGACATCGCCTACATCGGCTGGCAGCGCGTGCCGATCTACCGCTTCGGTATCGCGCCGAACAAGCTGATGGATTACATGATGGCGCGCTGCGTGGTGCTGCACTCGGTGGAAGCCGGCAACGATCCGGTGGCTGAAGCGGGCTGCGGTATTACCGTACCACCGGCCGATCCGCCGGCCATTGCCGCCGGACTGCGCGAACTGGCCCGGCTGGATGCCGCGACCCGCGAGCGCATGGGCCAGGCGGGACGGCAGTTCGTGCTGGCCAATCACACTTATCCGGTGCTGGCGCAGCGCTTTATCGAGAGTTGCTCCTGATATCGTTCCACATGCTGTTGCGCCCTGCCCACCTCCTGACGCTTGTGCATCCTGCCACGGCTGCGTGACTGCTCCACCTGCGACAATACCCCCTGTCATGAATACTCCCGCCTTCATCCCCTTCGCCCGCCCCGACATCGGCGAGGAAGAAATCGCCGCCGTTGCCCATGCCATGCGTTCCGGCTGGGTCACCACCGGCCCGGAAACGCGCGCCTTCGAACAGGAGTTTGGTGACTACCTGGGCGGCGGCGTGCAGAGCATTGCCGTCAACTCCGCCACGGCCGGCCTGCATCTGGCGCTGGAAGCCATAGGCATCGGCCCCGGTGACGAGGTGATCGCGCCCACGCTGACTTTCACCGCCACCACCGAGGTGATCCGTTACCTGGGCGCCGATCCGGTGCTGGTCGATTGCGATCCGGTCACGCTCAACATCGACCCGTGCAAGATCGAGGCCGCCATCACGCCGCGCACCAGGGCCATCATGCCGGTGCACTATGGCGGTCTGGCCTGTGACATGGACCGGATTTTTGCAATCGCGCAAAAATACCAGCTGCGCGTGCTGGAAGATGCCGCCCACGCCCTGCCCACCACCTGGAAGGGCACGCTGGCGGGCCAACTGCCCAGCGATGCTGCCGTGTTCAGCTTCTACGCCAACAAGACCATGACCACCGGCGAAGGCGGCATGGTGATCACCAAGGACGAGGCGCTGGCCGCGCGCATGAAGGTGATGCGCCTCCACGGCATCAACCGCGATGCCTTCGACCGCTTCACCAGCAAGACACCGGCCTGGTATTACGAGATCGTGGCGCCCGGCTTCAAGTACAACATGACCGACATGGCTGGCGCGCTCGGCCGCGTGCAACTCAAGCGCCTGCCGGCCTTCCTGCAGCGCCGCCAGCAACTGGCGCAGCGCTATCTGGAAGCGTTGAAGGAACTACCGCTGATTCTGCCCGCCGACGCCCCGGCCGGCGATGTGCACTCCTGGCACCTGTTCGTGCTGCGCCTGGCCGAGAACGCCAGACTCACGCGCGACGAAGTGATCCAGCAGCTCAGCGATGCCGGCATCGGCACCAGCGTGCACTATGTGCCGCTGCACCGCCAGCCCTACTGGCGCGACCGCTACCAGCTCACGCCTGAAATGTTCCCGGAAGCGGACAAGGCCTACCAGAGCATGTTCAGCATCCCGCTGTTCACGGCCATGAGCGATGGCGAGCAGGAGCGCATCATCGCGGCGCTGCATGCCATTCTGGGCTGAGCGATCCTCTGCCCGTCGGCACTGACCCCATGCGCTCCCTTCTGCTCAAGCGCCTGTTCGACATCGCCGCCTCCGCGATCGGCCTGCTGCTGCTCGCGCCGGTGCTGCTGGGCATTGCCGTCTGGATCAAGCGCGATTCGCCCGGCCCAGTGTTCTTCCGCCAGGAGCGCATCGGCCGCCACGGCCAGCCCTTTCGCATCTACAAGTTCCGCAGCATGCGCCAGAACAATGCCGGCCTGCAGATCACCGTGGGCGAGGATGCGCGTATTACCCGCAGCGGTCGTTTCATCCGCGCCTACAAGCTCGACGAGCTGCCGCAGCTCATCAACGTGCTGCTGGGCGACATGAGCATCGTGGGCCCGCGCCCCGAAGTGCCGCGCTACGTGGCGCTCTACCCGGCCGAGGTGCGCGCCGAAGTGCTGAGCGTGCGACCCGGCATCACCGACCTGGCCTCCGTACAATACCGCAGCGAAAGCACGCTGCTGGCGCAAAGCAGCAACCCCGAGCAGACCTATGTCGACACCATCCTGCCGGCCAAGCTGGCGCTGTGCCGCCAGTACGTGCGCGAACGCAGCTTCTGGCTGGACCTGCACATCATCGGCATGACGCTGGGCATCCTGCTCAAGCCCTGAATTCCTCTTCCCATGCAATCCCGCATCTTCAACCGCCACACCCTGCCGCGCCAGTTTCTGGCCATGGGGGTGGACGTGCTCTGCGCCTGGCTGGCGCTGTTTCTGGCCATCAGCCTGCGCGAGGACCGCTGGATCCTGCCGCACGTCGACCAGACCGTCACCTACCTGCTGGCGCCGCTGCTGGCGATCCCGATCATGGTCAAGTTCGGGCTGTACCGCGCCATTTTCCGCTACACCGGCTTCTCGGCCATGGTCACCACCATGCAGGCGATTGCGGTGTATGGGGTGATCTTCTGCTGCTATGTGGTGTTCGTGGGCAACCCCACGCATGTGCCGCGCAGCGTGGGCGCGCTGCAGCCCATTCTGTTCCTGCTGCTGATCGGCGGCAACCGTGCCTTCATCCGCGGCCTGTTCATGTACACCGGCAGCCAGGACATGCGCCAGCGCGGCCGGCTGCTGATCTACGGCGCCGGAGAAACCGGCATCCAGACGGCGGCAGCCATCCACAGCACGCGCAACTACACGCTGATCGGCTTCGTCGACAACGACCCGGTCAAGATCGGCCGCAGCATAAATGGCGTGGAGGTGTGGGCGCCGCAGGATCTGCCACAGGTGGTGCGCGACAGCGACGTGAGCGACGTGCTGCTGGCCATTCCACGCCTGACGCGGCCGGAGCGCAATGCCATCATCCAGAGTCTGCAGGGGCTGGCCGTGCACGTGCGCAGCGTGCCCAGCATGGCCGAACTGGCCAGCGGCCAGGCGGCGGTGCAGCAGTTTCAGGAACTGGACGTGGAAGACTTGCTGGGCCGCGACCCGGTGCCGCCGCGGGCCGAACTGATTGCACGCGACATCCAGCAGCGCGTGGTGCTGGTGACCGGCGCAGGCGGCAGCATCGGCAGCGAGCTGTGCCGCCAGATCGTGCAACAGGGCCCGACTACGCTGTTGCTGGTGGAGCACAGCGAGTTTGCCCTCTACCGCATCTACCACGAACTGCATGCGCTGGTGACCACCCTGCCCGGCACCCCGGCACTGGTGCCGCTGCTGGGCGACGTGCGCGACCTGCACCGCATGCGCCAGATCATCGCCACCTGGCACCCGGCCACCATGTATCACGCGGCGGCCTACAAGCATGTGCCCATGGTCGAGCACAACCCGGTGCAGGGCCTGGCCAACAACGTGTTCGGCACCCTCACCGTGGCGCGAGCGGCACTGGAGGCCGGCGTGCCCCAGTTCGTGCTGATCTCGACCGACAAGGCAGTGCGCCCGACCAATGTGATGGGCGCCAGCAAGCGCCTGGCCGAGCTGTGCCTGCAGGCGCTGGCGGACAGCGGCGCGGTGGATTTTGCTGCGCTCGACCAGACGGGCATCTGGGCCGGTGCCTCCGCTGGCGCCGTCAATGGCCAGCCTGGAACGAATGGCGCACCGACGCCCGCCCCGAACACCACCTGCTTCACCATGGTCCGCTTCGGCAACGTGCTGGGCTCGTCGGGCTCCGTAGTACCGCTGTTCCGCCAGCAGATCGCCAACGGCGGCCCGATCACGCTGACGCATGCGGATGTCACACGCTACTTCATGACCATCCCTGAAGCCGCGCAACTGGTGCTGCAGGCCGGCGCCATGGGCCTGGGCGGCGATGTGTTCGTGCTGGACATGGGCGAGCCGGTGCAGATCGCACAACTGGCGCGGCAGATGGTGGCCCTCTCCGGCCTGACCGTGCGCGACGCGCAGAATCCGGCCGGCGACATTGCCATCCAGGTCACCGGCCTGCGCCCCGGCGAGAAGCTCTACGAGGAATTGCTGATCGGCGACAACCCGCAGGCGACCGAGCATCCGCGCATCATGAAGGCGCACGAGCAGCACCTGCCCTGGCCGCAGCTGCAGCAGCGGCTGGTCGAGTTGCAGGGCCTGATGCAGGCCAACGACGTGGACGGCATCACGCGCGTGCTGTTGCAGCTGGTCAGCGGATTCCGCGCCGGCCCCGTCGTCGATCACATCCTGTTGCAACAAAAAAGCACGATCGTTCAATAATCGCTACAATGGGCGCACGCCCCTTCTGCCCAGGCGGGAGGGATGGCTGTTGAACAATTCCCCAGGAGACAAAGCATGACCGACCTGAACGCCACTTTCGAAGCCGCCGTGGCCAACTCCACCAAGCTGAGCGAAAAGCCCGACAACCAGACCCTGCTGAAAATCTACAGCCTGTACAAGCAGGCCACCGAAGGCGACAACAGCGCCGCCAAGCCGGGTTTTGCCGACATCGTGGCACGCGCCAAGTGGGATGCCTGGAACGCCCTCAAGGGCACCAGCACCGACGCCGCCAAGCAGCAGTACATCGACCTGATCAACAGCCTGTCCTGATGCGCTGATGCTGCAGAGGCCTGGCGAGCGACAAGCCGCCAGAGTCCCTGCACGCTGACGCAGCCTGTCAGCCTTCCATGCCGCCTGCGGGCGGCATTTTGCTGTCCGCGCCCTGCTGCAACCGGGCCAGCACGCCCGCGCAGGCGTCCTCCACCAGATCAAGCACATGCTCGAAGCCGTCGGCACCGCCGAAGTAGGGATCGGGCACTTCCAGTACCTGGGGCTGGCTGCCGAATACCGCCAGCCGCCTCACCTTGTCGCGATGTTGCCGCGGGCAGCGCGCCAGCACGTCGCGCTCGTTGGCCTCGTCCATCACCAGGATCAGGTCGAATTCCTCGAAATCCGCATCCGCCAGCTGGCGTGCCCGCTGGCCGGAAATGTCGTAGCCGCGCTTGAGCGCATGCTCCTGCGAACGATGATCGGGCGCGTGGCCGATGTGATAGTCGCCGGTGCCGGCCGAATCCACCTGGATCTGCCCGCGCAGGCCCGCCTCGGCCACCTGCTGCTCCATCACGCCCTGCGCCGTGGGGCTGCGGCAGATATTGCCCAGGCACACCATCAGGATGCGGAATGGCCGCGCACCGTCCGTCGCCGGTTTCTCTGCGCCACTCGGCGGCATGGCACGCGTTTCGGCGTCCGCCTGCGTGGGTATGGATTCAGGATCAAGGGGAATTGGCTGCGACATGGGCTCTCCGGACAAAGGGTTGGCGCCCATTCTGGCATGGAGGCCATACCGGCACGACGCAGTGCGACACGCAAGATCGGATCCCGTCCTGACAAGCGCGTGCCAAGGCGCTAAACTTTGTACATGACTGTTGCCATTGCTTCCCGTCAGTTGCAGGTGTTGCCCGAAGTGGCCGCCGAACTGGACCACCTGATCGCGCTGCGGCGCGATATCCATGCGCATCCCGAGCTGTGCTACGAGGAGGTGCGCACCTCCGATCTGGTGGCACGCAAGCTGCAGGAATGGGGCATCGAAGTGGTACGCGGGTTGGGCGGCACCGGGCTGGTCGGCATCCTGCGCAGCGGCAACTCGCCGCGCGCCATCGGCTTGCGCGCCGACATGGACGCTCTGCCCATGCAGGAGGACAATACCTTCGCGCATGCCAGCCAGCATCCCGGCAAGATGCACGCCTGCGGCCACGACGGCCACACTGCCACGCTGCTGGGCGCCGCGCAGTATCTGGCGAAACACCGCATCTTCAACGGCACCGTGTACTTCATCTTCCAGCCCGCCGAGGAAGGCGGAGCGGGCGCGCGCGCCATGATCGAGGATGGCCTGTTCACGCGCTTTCCGATGGACGCGGTGTTCGGCTTTCACAACTGGCCGGGCCTGCCGGCGGGCGACGTGGCAGCCTCTCCCGGGCCGGTGATGGCCTCAAGCAACGAATTTCACATCACCCTGCGCGGCAAGGGCGGCCATGCGGCGCTGCCGCACACGGCCAACGATCCGGTGCCGGTCGCCTGCCAGCTGGTGCAGGCCTTCCAGACCATTGTCTCGCGCAGCATCTCGCCCATCGACTCGGCCGTGATCTCGGTGACCATGCTGGAGGCCGGGGATGCCACCAACGTGATTCCGGAATCCTGCACGCTGCAGGGCACGGTGCGCACCTTCACGCTGGAAGTGCTGGACCACGTCGAGCAGCGCATGCGCGTGCTGTCAGAGAATCTGGCGCGCGGCTTCGGCATGGAATGCGAATTCGACTTCAAACGCAACTACCCGCCCACCATCAACAGCCGCGACGAGGCGCATTTCATCCATGAAGTAGCCAGCAGCGTGCTGGGCGCGCACCATGTGCACAAGCAGGTGCCGACCATGGCGGCGGAGGATTTCTCCTTCATGCTGCAGCACAAGCCGGGCTGCTACTTCTTCATTGGCAATGGCGACGGCTCGCACCGCATGGCGGACCATGGCGGCGGACCATGCACCCTGCACAACGGCAGCTACGATTTCAACGACGCGCTGCTGCCCGCCGGCGCCACGCTGTGGGTGAAAGTGGTGGAGCGCTGGCTGGCGCCCGTGCTGTAAGCCTTCAGTGCCCGAACACATCCGAATCCAGCATCGCCGGATTCACGCGGTCCAGCGCGCTGATGGCCGCCATCTCCTCGTCTGACAGGGTAAAGCCGAAACTGTCCAGGTTCTGCTGCAGGCGCAGCGGATCGGCGGACTTGGGAATCGGCACATAGCCCTGCTGCGTATGCCAGCGCAGCACCACCTGCGCGGCGGTGCGGCCATGGCGCTCTGCCGCCGCCAGAATGGCCGGCTCCTGCAGCATGGCTCCGGCCCGGCCCAGCGGGCTCCAGGATTCGGTGACGATGCCGCGCTCACGGTGCACCTGCACCACGTCGCTGCGTCCGTGATAGGGGTCCAGATGGATCTGGTTCACATGCGGCGCCAGCCCCAGATCGAACAGACGCTGCAGGTGTGCGGGCTTGAAGTTGGACGTGCCGATGGCGCGCACCTTGCCCGCCTCCAGCAAACGCACCATGCCCTGGAAGGCCTCCACGTAGCGATCCTGGTCGGGATTGGGCCAGTGCACCAGCAGCAGATCCACATAGTCCAGCCCCAGCCGCTGCAGACTGGCGTCGCAGGCCTGCTGCACGCCCTCCACGCTGTGCCACTGCTTGTTGAACTTGGTGGTGACGAACACCTGCTCGCGCGGCACGCCCGAGGCACGCAGGCCTTCGCCCACGCCACGCTCGTTGCGGTAGTTTTCCGCGGTATCGATCAGGCGGTAGCCCATGTCGAGTGCGCGGGCGACCACGCGGGCAGCCTCGGCATCGTCCATCGGCCAGGTACCCAGGCCAAGCCGGGGCATGGCCACGCCATTGCCCAGGGTCACGGTCGGTGCCAGGGAAGAAGGGGTGCTCATCATGGTGTCTCCATCGAAAATACAGGCTGCAGCCGGGCAACGATTTCGTGCAGACGCAGCAAATGCGCACCGCCCAACTCGCCGAGGCGCAGTTGCTCCAGCGTGTGCATGGATTCAGGCTTGCGGCGTGCGGATGGCGCCGTCCTGCATCTGGCAGGGCAAGCCGGCCGAGGACTCTGGCATGGCAGCCGATTGCGGCGGCGATGCTTCGGTGCCGCCGCCCTGCTGCTGTGCCCCCGCCTCGGCCTGGGCCGCCAGCCGGGCCGCCTGGTCGGCACGCTGGCGCGCATGCGCATCGGCCGCCATGGCCAGCAGGCCGTCGAAAATCAGGCTTTCCACCAGCTCGAACGGCGTTTCCATGTAGGGCGCCATTTTCCAGCCGGCGCCGCCGGTCATGATGCACATGGGCTGCATGCCGCAGTGGGCGCGCACATGGCGCACCATGCGCTGCACCGCCCCGGCAATGGCGAAGGTGCCGCCGCTGGTGAGTGCATCGCTGGTGTTGGTGGGAAACTCGGTGACATTGCCCGTGGGCACGTGCAGGCCGGCCGTGCCCGATTCGAGTGCGCGCAGCATGATGCCGTGGCCCGGCAGGATGATGCCGCCGAGGAACCTGCCTTCGGTGTCGATGGCCTCGACCGTCACGGCCGTGCCCACCATCACCACCACCAGCGGGCGCGGTGCCTGGCCCTCGCAGGCGCGCAGCATGCGGTGACGGGCACCGATGATGGCCACCCAGCGGTCCGCCCCCAGGCGGTTGGGCAATTCGTAACCATTGACGACTCCGGCCTGCTCGGAGCGCGACACCACCCAGCGTGGCTCCAGATCGGGCCAGATCTCCATCTGTTCCTCGACGCGGCGCTTGAGCGCATCGCCGGCCACCACGCAGCCCAGCATGCGCGAGGGCGCTGAAGGAAAGGCCTTCCACGGCCCTTCGGCCAGCTTCTCGATGTTCTCGAGAAACTCGGCACCGTGGGCCAGCAGGCGGGCATTCGGAGCGGGCTGGGCATACAGCGCCCACTTCAGGCGCGTGTTGCCGATATCTACTGCAAGGAATGTCATGGGCGCATTATGGGCGCGCATGTGGAATTGTTGACGTTTACTTACCATAATTGCATGGGGCTGTTGCGTACCTGTCATGTTTTGCGGATACGCTGCAACTCTCATCACTCACAACCAAGGAGAGACTACATGGGACTGTTCAGCTTTATCAAGGAAGCCGGCGAAAAACTGTTCGGCCACAAGAAGGTGGAAGAAGCCGCAGCGGCCAATGACACCGCTTCCCTGGCCCAGCTCAACGCCGAGGCCGGCGCTGCCATCAAGAGCTACATTGAGGCACAGAACCTTGGCCTCTCCAACCTGAACGTGATGTTCGACGGCGCCAGCGGCAAGGTCACCTTGACCGGCGACGCTCCCAACAAGGAAGCCGCCGAAAAAGCCACCCTGGCTGCCGGCAACGTGGCTGCCGTGAAGGACGTGGACAACAACATGAACGTGGCCGACGGCGGCGGCTCCGATGCCCAGTACCACGACGTGGTGAGCGGCGACACCCTGTCCGCCATTGCCAAGAAGTACTATGGCGATGCCAATAAGTACATGGTGATCTTCGAGGCCAACAAGCCCATGCTGTCCCACCCGGACAAGATCTACCCCGGCCAGAAACTGCGCATCCCTGCGCTGTAATCCGGCCCGGGACCGACAGGCTGCGCCCCTTTCGCGGGCCGCCTGCATCCCGCACAAGAACGCGCCGCAGTTCGCCTGCCGGCGCGTTTTTTCTTGCCGGCCCAGATGGGGCACAACAGGCAAGCCGTGTTTCCGGGCAGGCGCCCGTCAGGTAGCGCACCCGAGGGGCGTGCTCGCGCGCCATGCGCCGACACGGCATCGTCGCTCGCGCTGCGTACAATGGTTCGCACCTTGCGCCGTGCACGCAGCACGGCGTTGCCCCGCGACAGCCAGGACGTTCATGAAAGCTCCCAGCCCACTGACGCCGCCCTACGTGGCGCCCCAGCCGTTTACCGATGCCGATGCCGCGCTGCAGCAGGTACAGGCGATCTACCGGCAATCCATCGAGCATCTGCGCGAGCAGTTCCGCCGCTTCATCGCCGAAGGCAGCCTGCCGCAGCCGGTGCGTGCCTACTATCCGCTGGTGCGCATCCACACGCACGAGGCCACGCAGCATCCGCGCGGCGAGCAGCGTCACACCTTCGGCTTCGTGGCCCACGCCGGCGTGTTCGAGACCACGCTGACCGATCCCTTCCTGTTCGCCGACTACTACCGCACCCAGTTCGAACTGCTGCTGCGCAACCATCCGTCCGCCCCGCTCGAGGTCGCCACCAGCCACCAGCCGATCGCGCTGCATTTTGCGCTCGATCCGCATGAGGTGGTGGAGGGCACGCTCGGTGTGGAGCAGCGCCAGCGCATGCACGCCACCTTCGACTGGCCCGACCTGGCCAGCATGGACGACGGCATTGCCAACGGCACTTCGCAGCACGTACGCGGCGGCGCCCTGCCGCTGGCCCTGTTCACCGCGCCGCGCGTGGACTATTCGCTGCAGCGCCTGCGCCACTACAGCGGCACCGAGGCCCGCCATTTCCAGAACTTCGTGCTGTTCACCAACTACCAGTTCTACATCGACGAGTTCATCCGCCTCGGCCAGGCCGCCATGCAGGACCCGGACAGCGGCTACACCGCCTTTGTCGAACCCGGCAACGTGGTGATGCACCATGTCTCCCACGGCAGCCCGGACGGCTTCGTGCAGGGCGCGCACCCGCAGCGCCTGCCGCAGATGCCGGCCTACCATCTGGTGCGTCCCGGCCATGCCGGCATCACCATGGTCAACATCGGCGTCGGCCCGGCCAACGCCAAGACCATGACCGACCATGTGGCCGTGCTGCGCCCGCACGCCTGGCTGATGCTGGGCCACTGCGCCGGCCTGCGCAACAGCCAGCTGCTGGGCGACTATGTGCTGGCACACGGCTATGTGCGCGAGGACCATGTGCTGGACGAGGACCTGCCGCTGTGGGTGCCGGTACCGGCGCTGGCCGAGATCCAGCAGGCGCTGCAGCAGGCCGTGGCCGACGTCACGCAGCTGCAGGGCGACGATCTGAAGGCGGTGCTGCGCACCGGCACTGTGGCCACCACCGACAACCGCAACTGGGAGCTGGACGCGCAGAACATTCCGGCGCAGCGCTTCACCCAGAGCCGGGCCATCGCCATCGACATGGAAAGCGCTACCGTGGCCGCCAATGGCTTCCGTTTCCGCGTGCCCTACGGCACCCTGCTGTGCGTGAGCGACAAGCCCATGCACGGCGAAATCAAGCTGCCCGGCATGGCCAACCACTTCTACCGCGAGCGGGTGGACCAGCATCTGCGCATCGGCATCCGCGCACTGGAACTGCTGCGCACCGGCGCCACCGGCCAGTTGCACAGCCGCAAGCTGCGCAGTTTTCTGGAGGTGGCTTTCCAGTGAGCACGCCACCCGCCCCGCCGCTGTTTGCCGTCGAGCACCTGCACAAGCGCTTCGGCGAGTTCACGGCGGTGGACGACGTGTCCTTCCGCATCGCGCCGGGTGAATGCCTGGGCGTGATCGGACCCAATGGCGCGGGCAAGACCACCACGCTGCGCATGTGTCTGGGTCTGACCGCGCCCGACGATGGCGTGATCCGCGCCTTCGACGGCCTGACCATGCCGCGAGATGCCCTCGCCATCAAGCAGCATCTGGGCGTGGTGACGCAATTCGATTCGCTCGATCCGGATTTCACTTGCGCCGAGAACCTGCTGGTGTTCGGCCGCTATTTCGGCCTGCCGGATGAACAAATCCGCGAGCGCATTCCGCAACTGCTGGAATTTGCCGCGCTCACGCACAAGGCCGATGCCAAGCCGGGCGAGCTCTCCGGCGGCATGAAGCGGCGCCTGAGCCTGGCGCGTGCGCTGATCAACGCGCCCAAATTGCTGTTGCTCGACGAGCCCACCACCGGGCTGGACCCGCAGGCGCGCCATCTGATGTGGGAGCGCCTGCAATGGCTGTTGCAGCAGGGCACGGCCATCCTGCTGACCACGCACTTCATGGACGAGGCCGAGCGCCTGTGCCACCGGCTGGTGGTGCTGGACCATGGCCGCATCATGGCCGAAGGCGCGCCGCGCGCGCTGATCGAGGCGCATCTGGAGCCGGATGTGGTGGAGGTATATGGCACCGATGCTCGCGCACTGGCCACGTCCGATCTGGCCCGCCTGGCCGATCGCACCGAGGTGAGCGGCGAAACGGTGTTCTTCTACACGCGCCAGGCCGGCCCGCTGCTGGCCGCGCTGCAGCGCGAGGCGCATGTGCGCACGCTGCACCGCCCCGCCAATCTGGAGGACCTGTTCCTCAAGCTCACCGGCCGCCAGATCCGCGAAGGAGCCTGACCCATGCCCGCCATCCAGCCCCCTGCCACCACCGCGCTGAGCGAGCAGCTCTCGCACTGGGCGCCACCGCAGCTGAGCAAGCGCTGGTGGCCGGTCTTTCTGCGCAACTTCCTGGTCTGGCGCAAGCTCGCCGTACCCAGCCTGATCGGCAACATCGCCGAACCGCTGATGTGGCTGCTGGCCTTCGGCTACGGCCTGGGGGCACTGATCGGGAATGTGACAGTCGATGGCCATACGATGCCTTACCTGCTGTTCATTGCCAGCGGCAGCATCTGCATGAGCACCATGAACGCCGCCAGCTTCGAGGCGCTGTATTCGGCCTTCTCGCGCATGCATGTTCAGAAAACCTGGGACGGCATCCTGAACGCGCCGGTGCAGCTCGACGACATTGTGCTGGCCGAGATGCTGTGGGCCAGCTTCAAGGCGATTTTTTCGGCAACCGCCATCCTGATGGTGATGCTGGCGCTGGGCATCAGCCACGCCACTACGCTGATCGCCGTGCTGCCCGTGCTGCTGCTGGCGGGCATCTGCTTTGCCAGCATGGCGCTGATTTTCAATGCACTGGCCAGCGGCTACGACTTCTTCACCTATTACTTCACGCTGTTCCTGACGCCGACCATGTTCCTGTCGGGCGTGTTCTTTCCGCAATCGCAGCTGCCGCCGCTGGTGCGGCACGTGGCCGAATGGCTGCCGCTGTCGCAGGCGGTGCTGCTGGTGCGACCGCTGTTCCTGGGCGAATGGCCGCAGCAGGCCTGGCTGCATCTGGGGGTTCTGGCAGGGACGGCGGCGCTGTCCTTCTGGGTGGCGCTGGCGCTGACGCGGCGCCGCTTTGCCCGCTGATCCCCGGCAGTGCCTCTCGCCGCCGCACTCCATCCCCCATCCCCCATCCCTCCATCCGCCTCATCCGCCTCATCCGCAATCCCCACCTTCCTCGGCTGCTCCCTTGTCACAGCCATGGCGCAGGCAGCCAGCAACCGGTTCTTTTTCGCTGAAACCGCGTTTGCCGGACAGTTTTGCTGCAAAGCAGCAAAAAGTTCCACCGAGTTGCGCCAGCGCAAGGTCGCTGTCAGGAAATTGCCATCACAATGGACAGCAAGGGCCGGCCTGGCCCGACGCTTTGCGCAGCTGCTGCGGATGGTCCGTGCAGGTGATGCGCAAGCGCCATGACGTAGGAAGTGACCATGACTGACAGCAAAGCCACCGCAGGCAAGGGCAATGCCGCCTTCGCATTCCTGGACCAGACCCACCGAGAGATCGAGGCCAAGCTGCTGCGCCTGAAGGCATTGGCCGATGCCATGCGCGACGATGGCCTGACCGCCGAAGTGCGCGCCGAAACCGCCGAAGTACGCGCCTGGCTCGACACCAACGCCCGCCAGCACCATCTGGACGAAGAGCGCCACATTTTCCCGCCGCTGCTGGCCTCGCACGAAGCGGAACTGGCCCATACCGCGCGCCAGCTGGTGCAGGACCACGGCTGGATCGAGCAGAACTGGCTCGAGATCGAACCCTCGCTGTCGGCCGCCGAATCCGGCAACAGCTGGTTCGACATGGACATGCTGTACCAGCAGATCCAGCTGTTCCTGGAGCTTTACAACGACCACATGGTGCTGGAGGAAAGCATTGCCTATCCGGCCGCCAGCCCCCTCATCAGCGGCCTGGACGGACAGCAGATGCGTGCGGAAATGGAGCAGCGCCGCCAGAAGCGCGAAGCCGCTGCCGCCGAATAAGCTGCAGTGCAGCATTTCTGCCACCCGCTCCCGTGCAATAGGCACGGGGGCGCGTCCCAAATGACGCATACGTCAAGCTCTCTGCACGAATCTGTCACCCCGCGGCGTTAAGATAGCGGGGTTAATTTTGTCCACTCACGGAGCATTCGCATGAGCAACAGCATTCAAACCGTCGGCATCGTTGGCGCCGGCACCATGGGCAACGGTATCGCCCAGGCATGTGCCACCAAGGGCATCAACGTGGTGATGGTCGACATCGCCGAGGCCGCCGTACAGAAGGGCCTGGCCACCATCGCCGGCAGCCTGGACCGTCTGATCAAGAAAGAGAAGATCAGCGAAGCCGACAAGGCAGCCGCTCTGGCCCTGGTCAAGGGCAGCACCAGCTATGACGACCTGAAGGGCTGCCAGCTGGTGATCGAAGCCGCCACCGAAAACCCCGAAATCAAGAACAAGATCCTGAAGCAGCTGGACGAGCTGCTGCCGGCCGAGACCATCATCGCCAGCAACACCTCCTCCATCTCCATCACCGAGCTGGCCGCACAGACCAAGCGCGCCGACAAGTTCATCGGCATGCACTTCTTCAACCCGGTGCCGATGATGGCCCTGGTCGAACTGATCCGCGGCCTGCAGACCAGCGACGCCACGCACGACACCGTCAAGGCCCTGGCCGAGCACCTGGGCAAATCGCCCATCACCGTGAAGAACGCTCCGGGCTTCGTCGTCAACCGCATCCTGGTGCCCATGATCAACGAAGCCTTCTTCGTGCTGGCCGAAGGCCTGGCCACGCCGGAAGACATCGACGCCGGCATGAAGCTGGGCTGCAACCACCCGATCGGCCCGCTGGCCCTGGCCGACATGATCGGTCTGGACGTGTGCCTGGCCGTGATGGAGGTGTATCTGGAGCAGTTCGGCGACAGCAAGTACCGCCCCTGCTACCTGCTGAAGGAACTGGTTGCTGCCGGCCACCTGGGCCGCAAGACCGGCCGCGGCGTGTACGACTACAGCGCCAAGTAAGCCATCACCGGGGGATCAACCCCCTGGATGCGCAGAGCAAAGCCCGCGGGCCGCAGTCAGTGCGGCTGCGCGGGCTTTTTGCTGCCCGTGGAGCGAAGCACGCTCGCCCCGAGGGGCATCACGCGCGGGGTGCGCCAACGCCCGGCACGATGACGCTGCACTCCCCGTCAACATGCGCTGCGAAGGCCCGCTGCCTGGTCGCCGGCTCAGGGAGAAACGCGCTGCACACCCCAGGGCCAGTCGCGGAAGGCGGAACCGGCGGGTGCCTGGTTGACGGTCTGGCTGGTGACAGCCTTGCCGCTCACCGGGGCCCAGTCGGCCGGGGCAGCGCCATCCGTGCGTGCGGGGAGCCGGGCCGGCGGCGGACTGTCGACCGCAGGCTGGTTCAGCACCGTGCTGCCGCCCATGCCGATGCCAATGCCGACACCACCGCCGCCGCTGCCGGCGCCAATGCCGATATTGCCCACCACCGGCCCGCCGGGATTGCCGATGGGTGTGCTGATGGACACGCCGCCACCCACGCGCCCGCCACTGCCGATGCCCAGCCCCACCGAGAGGCCGGGGTGGAAGCTGCCATTGGCGCAGCCGGCCAGCAGCGTGGCGCCCGCCAGTGCGGTGGTGAGGAGGATGCGGTGTGCGGTCGTTTTCATACGGTGTCCTTTAGCGGCGCCGGCATGCAGTCGGCTCGGCGCCCTGATGCTGAAAATACTAGCGCCTGCCCGGCCGTTTGGGTAGCGGTGTTGCACCTGCGTGGCCATACCCGTGAGATAGTGCCGGAACCGGACAAGTTCCCGGCCACGGCGGCAATTTCGCACGGCCTGGCCGGCGGCATCGGTGCCGTGAGGCAAGAGCGGCGGCTCAGGCCGTCTTGCGCTTGCGCAGCTGCAGGCGCAGATCGTCGCCCACCGCTTCCATGCGGTGCAGGCCCCAGCGCGAGGCGTCCGACAGACGCTGCAGCTGCGGCAGTTCGGCCAGTGGCCGCCCCGGACCGAGCAGCATGGGCGCCACATAGGCCAGCAACTCATCCACCAGGCCGGCCTCGAGCAGGGCGCCGTTGAGGATGGCGCCCGCTTCCACATGCACTTCGTTGACCTCGCGCCGGCCCAGTTCGCGCATCAGTTCGCGCAGGTCGCTGCGGCCGTCCATGCCGGCATCCAGCGTGATGATTTCGGCGCCCGCGGCCTCGAGGGCGGCACGGCGCTCGTCGCGGCCGGGGGTGTTGCGGTCGACGGTGACGATCCAGACCTTGCGATCCGGCACGCCGAACAGGCGCGCCGTGGGCGGCGTGCGCAGGCGGCTGTCCACGATCACCAGGTGCGGCTGGCGCGTGGCACCGGGCAGGCGCACATTGAGCAGGGGATCATCGGCCACCACCGTGCCGCTGCCGGTCAGCACGGCGCAGGCACGGGCGCGCCAGTGCTGCACGTCGTCGCGGGCGGTGTCCCCGGTGATCCACTGGCTCTCGCCATTGGCCAGTGCACTCATGCCGTCGAGCGAGGACGCGGTCTTGAGGCGCACCCAGGGCACACCCTGCTCCATGCGCTGCATGAAGCCGATGTTGATTTCGCGCGCCTCGGCCTCCACCTCGGCGGGCGCCATTTCCACGGCAATGCCGGCTGCCTGCAGGCGGGCAATGCCCTGCCCGGCCACCAGCGGGTTGGGATCGCGCAGGGCGATGCACACCTTGCTGACACGGGCGGCGATCAGGGCATCACAGCACGGCGGCGTACGGCCGTGGTGGGCACAGGGTTCAAGCGTGACGTAGACGGTGCTGCCGATCACGTCCTCACCTCGGCTGGCGGCATCGCGCAAGGCCATGATTTCGGCATGCGGGCCACCACGTTGCTGGGTAAAGCCCTCCCCCAGGGTGCGGCCATCCGCGTCCACGACGACGCATCCGACGCGGGGGTTCGGATTGCTCAGGGTCAGCGAATGGGCGGCCAGGGCAAGGGCCTGCTGGAAGTTCGACATGCCGGCATTATGGGCCAGATTGCGTAACTTCATGTTGCAGTGCCGCATCGCCCCTTTTTTGTGCCACCCAGGTCAGGCCGTTTTCCAGACCGGGCAGGCGCTGCCAGCGCGCGGAATCGCTGAGTTCGGCCTTGGCGCGGCGGGCGCCTTGCGGGCCGTTGAGCTCCAGGTTGGCGCAGACCAGCAAGCCGCCGGGGGCGAGCAGCGTATGGAAATGCTGCACCAGCACGAAGGCGGGCATGTTGCCGTCGAAGAACACCAGATCGAGGCTGCCTGGGGCCAGCTCCAGCGCCGGCAGCGTGACCGAGAACGAACCTTCGTGCAGTTGCACGCGTTGCTGCAGGCCCAGTTGCGCAATGTGCTCGCGCGCCAGGCCGGCATGTTGCGCATCGCCTTCCAGTGTCTGCACGATGGCTTCCGGGCTGGCCAGTGCCATCAGGCAGGCGCTGTAGCCCAGCCCCGTGCCCAGCTCCAGCACGCGGCGCGGCTGATGGGCGGCCACCAGTTGCCACAGCCCGGCGCCGTCCTCGAAAGTGTGGGCGTTGCAGCCATGCGCACGCTGGTGGGCGCGCGTGGCCTGCTGCACGGCCAGCAGGGAAGGTGGCAGAAGATCGGCAGACATGAGCAACAGGGAGCAATGGGCGGGCAGCAGCCAGACGACAATCAGAGGCAGATTCCGGGCCGGCGGTGACGGCGGTGACGGCGGTGACGGCGTCGCAGAGCGCCATTATCCGCAGAAAAAAGGGATGGCCCCGCCATCCCTCTCAGTGCATGTGCCGCAGCGCGTTACGCCAGCAGCGCATTCACCCGGCGCACATAGGCCGCCGGATCGGCCGGCATGCCGCCTTCGGCCAGCAGCGCCTGGTCGAACAGCACCTGCGCCAGGTCGGCAAAGCGCGTGACATCGTCCTGCACCTCGGCCAGCTTGCGGATCAGCGCGTGATCGACATTGACCTCCAGCACCGGCTTGATGTCCGGCACCGGCTGGCCGGCCTGCTTGAGCATGCGCGCCAGTTGCACGCTCATGCCGTGTTCCTGCGACACCAGGCAGGCCGGGGAATCGACCAGGCGCGTGGTGGCCCGCACGTCCTGCGCTTCATCCTTGAGCACCTCCTTGATCTTTTCCAGCAACGGCTTGGCGGTTTCCTGCGCAGCCTCGGCAGCCTTCTTCTCCTCCTCGTCCTGCAGCTTGCCAAGGTCGACCGCGCCCTTGGCCACGCTTTGCAGCGGCGTGCCGTCAAACTCGTGCAGGAAGCTCAGTGCCCACTCGTCCACGCGATCCGCCATCAGCAGCACTTCGATGCCCTTCTTGCGGAACAGCTCCAGCTGCGGGCTGTTCTTCGCGGCAGACAGGCTGTCGGCGGTGATGTAGTAGATCGCCTCCTGGCCTTCCTTCATGCGCGCCTTGTAGTCGGCAAAGCTGACGCTGACCGTGTCGGTCGTGGTGCTGGCAAAGCGCAGCAGCTTGGCGATGCGCTCGCGGTTACCGGTGTCTTCACCCAGGCCTTCCTTGAGCACGGCGCCGAATTCGGCGTAGAAGGTGGCGTACTTGCTGGCGCCGGTCTTCTGCTCGGCAAAGGCGGCGGCAGTTTCGGCGGCGGGTGCGGCTTCGCTCTTGTCCACCACGTCGGTCACGCCTTCCTCGGTCTCGACCGGTTCCGGGGCCGGCACGGATTCGCCCGAGCCGACGTCGGTCTTGCCTTCGGCACTTTCCGGCGGCGTGGCCTGCTGCTTGGCCATATCTTCCAGCATGGACAGCACGCGGCGCGTGTTGCCTTCGCGGATGGTCTTGATGTCGCGACTTTCCTGCAGCAGTTCGCGGCTGACGTTCAGCGGCAGGTCGGAGGCATCGACCACACCCTTGACGAAGCGCAGGTACTGCGGCAGCAGGGATTCGGCCTCGTCCATGATGAAGACGCGGCGCACGTAGAGCTTGAGGCCGTGCTTGTGGTCGCGCTGGTACAGGTCGAACGGGGCGCGCGCCGGGATGTACAGCAGTTGCGTGTATTCGGTGTTGCCCTCGACCTTGTTGTGGCTCCAGGCCAGCGGGTCTTCGAAGTCGTGCGCCAGCGTCTGGTAGAAGTTGTTGTACTGCTCGGGCGTGATGTCCTTCTTGGGACGCGTCCACAGGGCGCTGGCCTCGTTGACCTGTTCCCATTCGCCGGTCTGCACCATGTCGCCGGGCTGGCCTTCCTCGCCCTCTTTCCACTCTTCCTTGGGCATCAGGATGGGCAGGCCGATGTGGTCGGAATACTGGCTGATGATGCTCTTGAGCTTGTAGCTGTTGAGGTAGTCCAGCTTGTCTTCGCGCAGGTGCAGCGTGATGCTGGTGCCGCGGCCGGGTTTGGTGATGGTTTCGGTGCTGAAATCGCCGGCACCGCCGCTGACCCAGCGCACGCCTTCTTCGGGCTTGAGGCCGGCACGGCGCGTTTCCACCGTGATTTTGTCTGCCACGATGAAGCCGGAGTAGAAACCGACGCCGAACTGGCCGATCAGCTGCGAATCGGCCTTCTGGTCGCCGGTGAGCTTGCTGACGAAATCCTTGGTGCCGCTCTTGGCGATGGTGCCCAGGTTGTCGATGGCCTCCTGCTCGCTCATGCCGATGCCGTTATCGGCAATGGTGATGGTCTTGGCGGCCTTGTCGATGGAGACGCGCACCTCGAGGTTGGGCTGGTCTTCGTACAGCGCGGGGTTGTTGAGCGCCTCGAATCGCAGCTTGTCGCAGGCGTCGGATGCGTTGCTGATCAGCTCGCGCGCGAAGATGTCGGGGTTGGAATAGAGCGAATGGGTGACCAGGTGCAGCAGTTGTGCGACCTCGGCCTGGAATGCATGGGTATGGGTACTCATGGTGGTTGCCTTGGGTTCGTTCTGTGGTTGGGCCCTCCGGACGAGGGCGAACCCGGCAGATGGGGACGGGGCGAAGTGTTTCAAGCCGGCGTGAACTAGTTCCGCCGATGGGGCATCAAACCGGCTTCAGGTTACAACCCCTTGCCTGCGTCGCGCGGTTTTCGCATACCATGCGCCGAAGGGAGGGGCTGTGGCCCCGGACAAGAAACCTGTTGTGAAAGGATGCCTCCATGACTTCTCTGCGCCCGATGTTCCGCCACGGCCTGCTGGCCGTGACCGCCACCGCCTTGCTGGCGGGCTGTGCCAGTACCACCACCGGCTCCGTGGCCGGCGGCCAGCGTTCGCAACTGATGGTGGTGTCCGAGGCTGAAGTCGTGCAGGCCTCGCAGCAGGCTTTCAACCAGCAGAACGCCAAGGCGCGGGCGCAGGGTGAGCTGGTGACCAGCGGCCCCGAATACAACCGCGTCAGCACGGTAATGCGCCGCCTGATTCCGCATGTGGCGCAGTTCCGTCCCGATGCAGCCCGCTGGCCGTGGGAACTGGTGCTGATCAATACCAATGAACTCAACGCCCACGTGATGCCGGGCGGCAAGGTGACGGTGTACACCGGCCTGCTGCGCCGCATGGGCATGACCGACGATGAACTGGCCGTGGTGATCGGCCACGAGATGGCACACGCCTTCCGCGAGCATTCGCGCGAGCAGATCTCGCAGCAGGCGGTGGGTGATCTGGCGATTTCGCTGGGCGGTGCGCTGATCGGCCTCGGATCGGGCGGCACGCAATTGGCCGGCATCGCCAAGCAGGTGGCGCTGGACATGCCCTACTCGCGCCAGATGGAGAACGAGGCCGACATCTACGGCCTGGAACTGGCCGCGCGCGCCGGCTACAACCCCGCTGCGGCGCTGACGCTGTGGGACAAGATGGCGGCAGCGGGCGCGGGACAGGGGCCGTCCTTCCTGTCGAGCCATCCGTCGGCATCGGACCGCACGGCGCGCATCCGGGCGGCGTTGCCGAAGCTGATGCCGATTTATGAGGCGGCACGCCGGCGCTGATGCTGCTGATTCAAGCTGCCCGGACCTCGGCGAGCAGGTCTGGGTGGCGATCGAGCAGTTTGAGCAGTTTGACCAAGGCCAGTGGCGGCTTGGTTTTGCCTGTTTCGTAACGGGAAAACGCATTCACTCCACCGCCAAAGATCTCGGCGGCCTCGCGCTGATCCAGCTCCAGCTTCTTGCGCACTGCCGCAATGAAATCGGGATCAACCAAAGCCGCATTGATCTCGCGCGAAAAAGCCTGCATGGCATGCATGACGCGATCGGACTCTGCTGCATCCAGGATCGATTCGCCGCAAGCCGGACAAAAGTCCCCCGTCACCGCAGCGATGATGGTTGTTTCACCCTTGTAGGTGTATGGCAGGCCGCGCGTATCCCGGATCAAATCCGCTCCGCCGCAAACAGGACATTTCATGGTCAGAGCTCCTTGAAGGAGACGATCAGGACGTCTTCCATCACTGTCAGTTTCAGATAGATGTCTCCGGCCGACGTGCGTGGGCGGTAGACATCCTGCCATATCGTATGATCGACATGGGTGGTCATGCTCTTGTAAAAATCGCCGGAATCCAGTTCCATCACGACCTGCAGCATGTCGGAAAAACGCAGGCCGAGTTCGTTGGCGCCGATTCGGGCTGCATGTGTCGTACGCACCTTTCCAGCCTGAACCAAGGCCTTCACCACAGCCAATCTGCGGTGCGGCGTCTGCTTTTCCATGATGAACTTTAACCTAGTTGGTTGATTTCGGCAAACCGCTTGGTGCCGGAGGACTGCAGAGCGTGCAAGAAGGCGGACCATTCGCAGGCAATACAACGACACGTTGAAGTCTCTTGTTGCGATGTACAGGGGCACTTCTTTCGAACCGTTGCGCATGCTGCCCTCAGTCTTGAAATTCCACCCGCTCATCTGCAAGAATATAATACAAATATACTAATTTTTGACACAGCGTTATGTCTGAAAGCTCCCCTCTCACCATCTTGCAGCAAGTCTTCGGCTATCCCGCCTTCCGCGGCCAACAGCAGGCCATCATTGATACGGTGGTGGCAGGTGGCGATGCGCTGGTGCTGATGCCAACGGGCGGCGGCAAGTCGCTGTGCTACCAGGTTCCGGCCATTGCGCGGCAGCGGCTGGGACATGGCTGCACCATTGTGGTGTCGCCATTGGTGGCGCTAATGCACGATCAGGTGGGCGCGCTGCATGAGGCGGGCGTTGCAGCGGCGTTTCTCAATTCCACGCTGTCTTCCAGCGAAGCGCAGCAGGTGGAGCAGGATCTGCTCGGCGGGCGGCTGACGCTGCTGTACGTGGCGCCGGAACGGCTGGTCACGCCGCGCTTTCTGGGCCTGATGCAACGCCTGTACGAGCGCGGGCAACTGGCGCTGTTTGCCATCGACGAGGCGCATTGCGTGAGCCAGTGGGGCCATGATTTCCGGCCGGAATACCGTCAGCTCACTCTCCTGCACGAGCAGTTTGCCGGCGTGCCGCGTATTGCCCTGACCGCCACCGCCGACGCCATCACGCGCGAGGACATTGCCGAGCGGCTGGAGCTGCAGCAGGCACAGCAGTTCGTCAGCAGCTTCGATCGGCCCAATATCCGCTACACCATCGTCGAAAAGCGCGATCCGCTGGCGCAGCTCAAGCGCTTCATCGAAAACGAGCATGAAGGCGACGCCGGCGTGGTGTATTGCCAGAGCCGCCGCCGCGTGGAGGAAGTGGCCGAGGCGCTGGTGCGCGAGGGCATCGACGCCATACCCTACCATGCAGGGCTCGATGCCGCCACGCGGCAGGCGAATCAGGACCGCTTTCTGCGCGAGGAAGGCGTGGTGATGGTGGCGACGATCGCCTTCGGCATGGGCATCGACAAACCCGATGTGCGCTTCGTTGCGCATCTGGATCTGCCGCGCAATATCGAGAGCTACTACCAGGAAACAGGCCGGGCCGGGCGCGATGGCCTGCCTTCGCAGGCCTGGATGGCTTACGGCCTGCAGGATGTGGTGAACCAGCGCCGCATGATCGACGACAGCCCGGCCGACGATGCCTTCAAGCGCGTGCAGACCGGCAAGCTCGATGCGCTGCTGGCGCTGGCCGAGGCGACCGATTGCCGGCGTGTGCGCTTGCTGGGCTATTTCGGCGAGACCTCGCAGCCCTGCGGCAACTGCGACAACTGCCTGCACCCGCCCGAGGTGTGGGATGCGACCGAACTGGCGCGCAAGCTGCTCTCCACCGTGTACCGCCTGCACGAAAAAACCGGCATCGGCTTCGGTGCCGGCCATGTGATGGACGTGCTGCGCGGCAAGGACACCGACAAGGTGCGGCAGTTCGGGCACGAGAGCCTCAGCACCTACGGGCTGGCGCCCGACAGCGGCGAGACCGAATTGCGCGGCGTGCTGCGGCAACTGGTAGCGCTGGGGGCGCTGCAGGTGGACAGCGCGCACTTCAACACACTGCGGCTGACGGCGGCGGCGCGACCTATCCTGCGCGGCGAACAGACGCTGCAGTTGCGCCATGTGGTGGCCACGCCGCGCAAGCGCGGGCAGCGCGACGGCAGCGGGCGCAAACGTGCCAGTGCTGCCGCACATCTGGACCAGGCCGGCCAGGCGCGTTTCGAGGCGCTCAAGGCCTGGCGCAGCGAGGTGGCGCGGGCGCACAGCGTGCCGGCCTACGTGATCTTCCATGACAGCGTGCTGGCCGCGATCGCCGAAGAAGATCCGGGCACGCTCAGCGCGCTGCGCGGCACCAGCGGCGTGGGGGATGCCAAACTGGAGCGCTATGGCGAGGAACTGCTGCGCGTGCTGGAGGCGAGTGCCTGAGTTCTCGCCAGCATGGAGCGCCGGTTCTCGAAGGCTGCGCTTGCCTGTTCAGGAGCACTGGCTGTTGAACTGACTTCACAAGCCGTATCTTTTTTCAAGCCGGCTGCGCATCGGCACTTCATTGCTTCACGTCAAGGCCCTGGTGTGCACTTTGGGTGAACACTCCCCATTCCACTTCTTCGAAGCTGAGGAGAGACCCATGCCTACCATTCCGCTGCAGCCCGTCGGCATGCCGCACGACCATTCGCGTGCCGACGCCATCTATGGTTTCGATGCCCGCGGCATCGCCAAGCGTTTCCGCCACGCCGCCATTTTCGGCGCACTCGATGCGCTGCAGGCCGGCGAAACCATGCGTTTCGTGAACGACCACGACCCGATCCCCCTGCTGCACCAGATGGTCGCCCGCTACGGCGAAGGCGTGCAGATCACCTACCGCCAGCGCGACGCGGAGGGGGTGGTAATCGATTTCGTGCGCCAGTAAGCCCTGCCATTCCCGATGACAGCAATGAATCCCGGGCTGGCCACGGACGTGGTACAGCCCCCGATGGAACTGGTCTGCCCCGCCGGCAGCCTGCCCGCACTGAAGCAGGCTGTCGACCATGGCGCAGACTGCGTCTACCTGGGTTTCAGGGACGCGACCAATGCCCGCAACTTCGCGGGCCTGAATTTCGACAACAAGGCCATCGCCGCCGGCATCGCGTATGCCCATGCGCGCGGGCGCAAGGTGCTGCTGGCACTCAATACCTATGCGCGCAGCGATTCGGTGGATGTGTGGCGCAGCGCGGTGGATCGCGCGGCCGACATGGGGATAGACGCCATCATCATGGCCGACCCCGGCCTGATGCAGTACACGGCGCGCCGCCATCCCGGTGTGCGCCTGCATCTGTCGGTGCAGGGCTCGGCCACGCATGCCGCAGCCATCAATTTCTACCATGAGCAGTTCGGCATTTCGCGCGCCGTGCTGCCTCGCGTGCTCTCGCTGACGCAGGTGGAGCAGCTGATCGACAAGACGCCGGTGGAGATCGAGGTGTTCGGTTTCGGCAGCCTGTGCGTGATGGTGGAGGGACGCTGCCAGCTGTCGTCCTATGCCACCGGCGAGGCGCCCAACACGCACGGCGTGTGCTCGCCCGCCAAGGCGGTGCGCTGGCAGGAAACGCCCAAGGGGCTGGAGGCGCGCCTGAACGGCGTGCTGATCGACCGCTACGGCGAAGGCGAAAGCGCCGGCTATCCCACGCTGTGCAAGGGCCGCTTCGACGTGGGCGATGTGCGCAGCGAGGACGGCTACTACGCCATCGAGGAGCCGACCAGCCTGAACACGCTGTCCATCCTGCCGCAGCTCTACCGCATGGGCGTGCGCGCCATCAAGGTGGAAGGGCGCCAGCGCAGCCCGGCCTATGTGGCGCAAGTGACGCGCGTGCTGCGCGAGGCGCTGGACCACTGCCACGAGAACCCGCACCGCTACACGCCGCGCTCGGGCTGGATGACGGCGCTGGCTGACGTGTCCGAAGGCCAGCAGCAGACCCTGGGCGCCTACCACCGGCCCTGGAAATAAGCCATGGACTTCCCTGTCACTCTTTTTCTGGAAATCCGCCATGCCCAGTGATCCGGCACAAGCTTCCCCCTCCATGCAGCTGGCCCTCGGGCCGCTGCTGTATTACTGGCCGCGCGAGACGGTGTTCGAGTTCTACCAGCAGATAGCCGAAACGCCGGTGGATCTGGTTTACCTGGGCGAAGCGGTCTGTTCGCGCCGCCACGAGCTGCGTCTGGCCGACTGGATCGACGTGGCACGCATGCTGCGCGAAGCCGGCAAGCAGGCCATCCTCTCGACCCAGGTGCTGATCGAATCCGGCAGCGACGCCGCCGTGGCGCGCCGCATTGTCGACAACGGCGAATTCCTGGTCGAAGCCAACGATATGGGCGCGGTGCAGATGGTGGCGGGCAAGCTGCCGTTCGTCGCCGGCCCGCATCTGAACCTGTACAACCAGCCTGCCCTGCAGTGGATGGCCGATCTCGGCGCTGTACGCTGGGTGCCGCCTTTGGAGATGGCGCAGACCGAGCTGCAGGTGCTGCAACAGCAGCGCCCCCACGGCCTGCAGACCGAGGTGTTTGCGCTGGGCCGCATGCCGCTGGCATTCTCCGCGCGCTGCTTTACCGCCCGCCACCGCAACCTGCCCAAGGACGACTGCCAGTTCAGCTGCATCGACTACCCCGACGGCCTGTTGCTGCAGACGCGCGAGGGCGAGGGCTTTCTCACACTCAACGGCATCCAGACGCAATCGGCCCATGTCTGCAACCTCGTGCAGGAACTGCCCACATTGCAGGCGATGGGTGTGGAGGTGCTGCGCCTGAGCCCGCAATCGCTGCATATGCGCGAACTGGTGCAGCTGTGGCGCGACGCGCTCGACCAGCGCCTGATGCCGGCCGAAGCCCACGCGCAGATGTTGCCGCTGCTGCCGGACCAGCCCTGCAATGGCTACTGGCATGGCCGCTCGGGCATGGAACAGATCGCTGTACCGGCCTGAGACCCGGACACTTTGGAAGGAAACCCGCATGTCTTCCCGTTTGATCCCCGATGACTTCGTTTTGCCCGGCCCGGTGTCTGGCGTGCTGCAGCACCTGCCCCGCTGGCCCGGGGCCTTGCTGTTTGTGGGCGCGCTGAACCTGACACTGGCGCGCCAGCTGCCGGAGGATGTGGCCCAGGCGCTGGCAGGCCGGCCGCTGCGGCTGGAAATCCGCGATGCCGGCATCCACTGCGATTTCCAGTGGCAGGGCACGCGCTTTGCGCCACTGCACAGCGTGCAGGGGCCGCCGGACCTGACCATTCGCGCCCACGCCAGCGATTTCATCGCGCTGGCACGCCGCTCGCAGGACCCCGACACGCTGTTCTTCAACCGCCGCCTGAGCATGGAAGGCGATACCGAACTCGGCCTGATGGTGAAGAACACACTCGACGCCATGGAGCTGCCGGTGTTCGATCCGCGCCAGTTCCGCCTGCCCGACCTGGGCAAGCTGCCGCGCCCGCCCCACCCGCGCGACGTTCTGCAGCGCCTGCGGGAGCATCTGCCGCACCACTGATTGATTGTTTCGCTCCGTTAGTTCGAAGGAGTCCCCATGTCCAAACCCCGTGACCAGCATCCGCTGGTGTATTCCTGCTCCGGCTGCTCCAGCGCCGCCCAGTTGGCCAACCATGTTGCCCTGCAACTCGATCGCCGCGGCGTGGCCGAGATGTCCTGCATTGCCGGCGTCGGCGGCGATGTGCCCTCGCTGGTCAAGCTGGCGCGCTCTGGCCGGCCCATCATTGCGCTGGATGGCTGCCAGCTGCAATGCGTGAACAACACGCTGGCGCGACATACGATCACGCCGGATCGCCACTTTCAGCTGCAGGAACAGGGCGTGCGCAAGAAGCTGCACCAGGATTTCGATCCGGAACAGGCAGAGGAAGTGATCGGGCATGTGCTGGCAGATCTGCAGGCAGAGCCGCTGCCGCAGCGCAATGCTTCGCTGGTGGGGGCGCATGGCGAGCCGGGGCAAGACGTATCCTCCTCGCCGACTGAAGACGCTTCTGGCTGCTCAAGCATTCCGGCCAGCGCGGGTGGCGACGGGAGCGAGGGCCGGCCGGCATGACACCCCGCGCCCACGCACAGGCGCGGCACGCTTCATGAGCACGCGCCGCATCGTGATCGGTATCTCCGGCGCCAGCGGCGCCGTGCTGGCCGTGCGCCTGCTGCAGGCCCTGCGGGCGCAGCCGGATATCGAAACGCATGTGACGGTCAGCGATGCCGCGTGGCTCACGCTGCGGCACGAACTGGATATGGGGCCGGATGAACTGGCCGCGCTGGCGTATCAGGTGCATGACATCAACGCCGTCGGCGCCACCATTGCCAGCGGCTCGTTCCGCTGCAGCGCCATGGTGGTGGCGCCCTGTTCCATGCGCACGCTGGCGGCCATCGCGCACGGGCTGGGCGACAACCTGCTCACGCGCGCCGCCGATGTGATGCTCAAGGAACGCCGCCGTCTGGTGCTGGTGGCACGCGAGGCGCCGCTGAATCTGGCGCACCTGCGCAATATGACCTCCGTGACCGAGATGGGCGCCATCGTTTATCCGCCTGTGCCGGCGTTCTACCAGCATCCGCAGACGGTGGACGATGTGGTGCGCCATTGCGTGGCGCGGGTACTGGACCTGATCGACGTGCCGCAGGCGCTGTCGGAAGGATGGAGCGGCTTGCCGAATGCCTCTGCTGTGCGCACCAGCACAGTGTGCGCCAACAGGGAATCAGGCGTTCTGGACACAAGCCACCCTCCTGCCACCTCGGCGGCTGACCCGATGGAGCCGCCCGCCCACGCAGGAGATTCCGCCAGCCCGCACTATCGCGAAAACGCCATCCTGCCCCATAGCCATTCCCATTAGACGCCATCCATGTACCGCGACCTGCGCGACTTTATCCAGCAACTGGAAAGCTCCGGCCAGCTGCGCCGCATTGCAGAGCCCGTCTCGCCCCATCTCGAGATGACGGCCGTGTGCGACCACACGCTGCGCCGCGGCGGTCCGGCACTGTTGTTCACCCGGCCGACCGGACACCAGCTTCCGGTACTGGGCAACCTGTTCGGCACGCCACAACGCGTGATGCAGGCCATGGGCGTACAGGAACTGGCGCAGGTGCGCGAGTTGGGCAGCGTACTGGCCGGCATGAAGGAGCCCTCCGCCCCGCAGGGCCTGCGCGAGATGATCGGCATGAGCGGGCTGCTGAAATCGCTCTGGCACATGGCGCCACGCACGGTGTCGCATCCGCCCTGCCAGCAGATCGTGCAGGAAGGCGACGAGGTGGACCTGACGGCGCTGCCGATCCAGCACTGCTGGCCCGGCGACGTGGCGCCGCTGCTCACTTGGGGCCTGACCATCACGCGCGGGCCGCACAAGCCGCGCCAGAATCTGGGCATCTACCGCCAGCAGCTATTGTCTCGCAAGCAACTGATCATGCGCTGGCTGCCGCACCGCGGTGGCGCGCTGGATTTCCGGGAGCATGCGCTGGCGCATCCAGGCACGCCGTTTCCGGTGGCGGTGGCGCTGGGCGCCGATCCCGCCACGTTGCTGGGCGCAGTGGTGCCCGTGCCCGATGCCTTGTCCGAATACCAGTTTGCCGGCTTGCTGCGCGGCAGCAAGACCGAAGTGGCCGCGGCACTGGGCAGCAAGCTGCAGGTGCCGGCACATGCGGAAATCGTGCTCGAAGGCCATATCCAGCCCGACGCCAGCCACCCCAGCGGCTATGCGCATGCACTGGAAGGCCCCTACGGCGACCACACTGGCTACTACAACGAGCGGGCCGAGTTTCCCGTTTTCACCGTCGATCGCATCACCCAACGCCACGACGCCATCTACCACTCCACCTACACCGGCCGCCCGCCGGACGAACCGGCCGTTCTCGGCCAGGTGCTGAACGAACTGTTCGTGCCGCTGCTGCAACGCCATCTGCCGGAAGTGACCGACTTCTACCTGCCCCCGGAAGGCTGCAGCTACCGCATGGCGGTAGTGCAGATCCGCAAGGCCTATCCCGGCCATGCGCGCCGCGTGATGATGGGCATCTGGGGCCATCTGCGCCAGTTCATGTACACCAAGTTCATCATCGTGGTAGACGAGGATGTGGACGTGCGCAACTGGAACGACGTGGTCTGGGCCATGACCACGCGCTGCGACCCCGCGCGCGACACCATGCTGGTGGAGAACACCCCGATCGACTACCTGGACTTTGCCTCGCCCGTGAGCGGACTGGGCAGCAAGATGGGGCTGGATGCCACCAACAAGTGGCCCGGAGAGACGACGCGCGAGTGGGGCAGGCCCATCACCATGCCGCCGGAAGTCCTCCAGCGCGTGCAGGGGGTGCTGGATGCGCTGGATCGTGCATGACACGCCGCATTACCCTGCGCCGCCTGTGAGGCATCTTGCAGTTTTTCAGAATCCTTCTGTCGCTCCCAGATAGCGCCACTCCCCCACCGGCAGATTACCCAGCATCACCCGCCCGATGCGGATGCGCTTGAGGCCGACGACCTTCAGGCCCACGGCTTCGCACATGCGGCGGATCTGGCGCTTCTTGCCTTCGACCAGCACAAAGCGCAGCTGCTCGGGGTTCTGCCAGTCGACCTGGGCCGGCAGCAGCGGCTGGCCGTCCAGGCTCAGGCCATGGCGCAGCAGGGCGAGTTGATCCGGCGGGAACACCGCCTCGACGTTCTCGCTCACCACTCGACCGCCGTCGTCGTATTCCACGCGCACCAGGTATTCCTTGTCCACCGTGCTGGCCTCTCCGATCAGCTGGCGCGCCACGCGGCCGTCCTGCGTCAGCACCAGCAGGCCGGTAGAGTCGATATCCAGCCGGCCGGCCGGCGCCAGCCCGCGCAACTGTTGCGGGCTGAAACGCTGGGGATGCCTGTCTTCACGCCAGCGGCTGCGCGCATTGATCAGGCTGGCTGCACTCTGGTAGCCGTCCTCGGGCTGGCCACTGACGTAGCCGACAGGCTTGTGGATCAGGATGGTGACGCGTTGCGCCTGCTCGCCATGCGCGGCCTGTTCCACGTCGATGTGGTCCTCGGGTCCGACACGCTGGCCGGTTTCGGCCCGCTGGCCGTTCACCAACACCCAGCCCCGGGCAATCCATTCGTCTGCTTCGCGGCGTGAGCACAGCCCCAGTTCGGCCAGACGCTTGTTCAGGCGCATGCCTTCGGCGTGTGCCGCGACGGGTTGCGGCTGCGCTTTGGCGGGCGACATCTGTCCGGGTTGCGTGCGGGTTGCCGGCGGCAAAGGGGCCCGCCGCGGGCGATCATCCTCCCCGAACCGCGATGGACGCTCTGCATCACGGCGTCCATCGCCTTGGAACCGCGGTCGGCGCTCTGCATCGGGAGCTCCCCGATCCGCAAAACGAGGCTTGCGCTCTGCGTCCGGAGGCGCCGCATCCCGGAATCGCGGCCGGCGCTCCGCAGCTTCGCCTCGCTCGCTCCGCATGGGCCGCTCGAAACGGCCTTGTCGCTCCGGCGCTCCATCGTCATCACGCGTGCGCGGTGGCCGCGCCGGACGATCCGGCCAGTCGCCGCGCTGCGGACGATCCCCTTCCGGCCGGCCCGCCCGGGGCCGCTCGGTACGTTGGCCATAAGGGGCACGGGCAGCACGCTCCCCGCGTTCTCCGCGCTCGCCCCGTCCGCCACTGTCCTCGCGCCCGAAACGATCGCCCGGCTGGGCAGCAGGCCTGGGCGGCGCATCGGCACGCCACACATTGCTGCGAACCGAGCGCATCGGCGCACCCGGCTTGCCCGCAGGCGACTGCGACTGGCTGCCCTTGCTGCGCAGCGGTGCGTTGCGGGAGGAGGATGAAGCGGCGCCGGAATCAGGCTGTACCGGCTTGGCCGGACGCGAGAGCGTGCGGCGCGGTTTGGGGGTATCGGAACTCATGGCGCATTATCCCGCGCCCGGCCTGCGGCAGCCAGCGTTAATTGCTGCTGCAGACCACGCCGCACCAGTCGCACCCGCACCAGCCGTGCAACTGTGCAACCGGATGGCCTCGCCCTACCCCTCCACGCTCATTGCCGCTCGAAGGTGCCAGTACGCAGCAACTGCAGGTCGGACACGATCAACCCGCCATAGGCCACGCGGATGGCCCCGTACGACTCCAGCACCGTCAGCGCCTCGTTCACGCGCTGGCGCGAGAGACCGACCAGATACGCCAGTTCCTGCTGCGTGATGCGCAGCACTTCCTCCACCGCCGGAAACAGCACCGGATTGAACAAGGCCGCCAGGCTGCGCGCCACCCGCATGTTCGGGCTGTTCAGCCGCTCGGTCTCACGCGCCGCCACGAACTGGCCCAGGCGCTCGTTGAGCTGGTTCATGATGAAGCGGTTGAAGCCGATCGAATGGTCCAGCACCTCATGGAAGGTGTCGATCGGCAAGGCCGCCACCATGCTGGTGCGCAAGGCCTGGATGTTGTAGCGGTAGGGTTCGCGCTTGAGCAGCGTACCCTCGCCGAACCAGCCGCCCGGTGCCACGCCCGAAAACGTGATGCTCTGGCCGTTGACATTGTCGTTGCTCATCTTGAGCAGGCCTTCGAGCAGGCCGAACCAGTAGGTCGGCGAACGCCCGGTGCGGCACACCAGCTCCCCCGAATGCACCTGGCCAACGAGCACGTCCTCCTTCACGCGGCGCTTGCATTCAGGGTTCAGCACATGCCACCAGGCGATGGCTTCGAGTTCTTCCTGGGTTGCGGCGCGGCGGCGCTCCAGCAGGGTAAGGCTAGGGGTCGGGGTCATTGTTCGGGCTGAAAGTGGCGGTTTGCGCGGGGCAATTGTCGGTGAAACCGCCCCTCAACGGCAAAGTCCAT
Organism: Brachymonas sp. KE5; assembly: GCF_057773645.1. Lineage (NCBI taxonomy): Bacteria > Pseudomonadati > Pseudomonadota > Betaproteobacteria > Burkholderiales > Comamonadaceae > Allobrachymonas > Brachymonas sp. KE5. The sequence continues at coordinate 286,344 of NZ_CM173463.1, read as the reverse complement.
CCACTATGCCAGCCAAAACCCCTCTTCATCCATCAGGGTTAAACCTAAAGAGGGAATGCCCTAGATTGTCGTCATAAAGACACCCAAACAACAAAGTCGCCGCTACCATTCATCGCAGACATTTGACGCGTTGCGGCCTGTTACAAGCGCAACGGGCTTTTACAAACACAACGGAGACAACGAGGCAAGCGCATGAACATGACCTTCCCCCGATTGCTGCTGGAGCATGCACGCCAGCGCCCCAACGAGCACGCCATGCGTGAGAAAGAGTACGGGATCTGGCAGACCTGGACCTGGCAGCGCGCGGCTGACGAAGTGCGCTGGATGGCCTGCGGCCTGGCCAGCCTGGGCTTCAAGGCCGGCAACAACCTGGCCATTGCCGGCAACAACCGCCCGCACCTGTACCTGACCTTCCTGGCCGTGCAGAGCCTGCGCGGCATTCCGGTGCCCATGTACCAGGATGCGGTGGCTTCCGAGATGGCCTTCGTGCTGCAGGATGCCGACATCCACTTCGTGTTCGCCGAAGACCAGGAACAGGTCGACAAGATGCTGGAACTGCGCGAGACCCTGCCCGGCCTCACGCACATCATCTACGACGATCCGCGCGGCATGCGCAACTACGACGAGCCCGGCCTGATCAGCGTGGAGCAGCTGTTCGAGCTGGGCCGCAAGTTCGAGCAGCAGAACAGCGGCTTCTACGCCCAGGCGCTGGAGCAGGTGCAGCCCGACGATGTGGCCGTGATCCTGTACACCTCCGGCACCACCGGAAAGCCCAAGGGCGTGTGCCAGACGCACCGCGCCTTCATTGGCGCAGCACAGGGCAGTAAGGAAGTCGACGGCCTGCTGACCAGCGACAACATGATCTGCTACCTGCCGCCGGCCTGGGTGGGCGACTTCCTGTTCTCCATCGCCCAGTGGCTGGTGGTGGGCTTCACCATCAACTGCCCCGAGTCGGCCGAAACGCTGTCCATCGACATGCGCGAGATCGGCCCGACCTACTACTTCGCGCCGCCCCGCGTCTTCGAAGGCATGCTGACGTCCGTCTCCATCCGCATGGAGGACGCGAGCAAGTTCAAGCAGTGGATGTACAAGTCCGCCATGAACGTGGCCACGCGCGTCGGCTCCGACATCCTGGACGGCCAGAGCGTGGGCTTCGGCGACCGCATCAAATACAAGCTGGGTGACTGGTTCGTGTACGGCCCGCTCAAGAACGTGATGGGCCTGAGCCGCATCCGCGTGGCCTACACCGCCGGCGCCGCCATCGGCCCGGACCTGTTCCGCTTCTTCCGCTCCATTGGCGTCAACCTCAAGCAGCTCTACGGCCAGACCGAGACCTGCGCCTACGTCTGCCTGCAGAAGAACGGCCGCGTCAAGCTCAACACCGTGGGCGAGGCCGCTCCCGGCATCGAGCTGAAGATTGCCGATAACGGCGAGGTGCTGGTGAAGGGTGTGTCGGTGCTCAAGGAGTACTACCAGCGCCCCGACGCCACCGCCGAGGTGATCGACGAGAACGGCTACTTCAAGACAGGTGACGCGGGCGTGATCGACCACGACGGCCAGCTGCGCATCATCGACCGCGCCAAGGACGTGGGCAAGCTCGCCGGCGGCGCCATGTTCGCGCCCAACTACATCGAGAACAAGCTCAAGTTCTTCCCGCAGATCAAGGAAGCCGTGTGCTTCGGCCACGACCGCAACGAGGTGATGGCCTTCATCAACATCGACTACGAGGCCGTGGGCAACTGGGCCGAGCGCCAGGGTCTGCCCTATGGCGGCTACGTGGATCTGGCTGCCAAGCCGCAGGTGCTGGAAATGGTGCGCGACTGCGTGGAGAAGGTCAACGCCGACCTGGCCCGCGAGGAAGGCATGGAAGACACCCAGGTCACGCGCTTCCTGGTGCTGCACAAGGAACTCGATCCGGACGACGACGAGCTGACCCGCACGCGCAAGGTGCGCCGCGGCTTCATCTCCGACAAGTACAAGGTTCTGGTGGATGCGCTGTACGAGGGCAAGCCCGAGCAGTTCATCGAGACCCAGGTCAAGTTCGAGGACGGCCGCACCGGCAAGGTGAGCGCCACCCTCAAGCTGGCCGATGCCAAGACCTTCCCCGCCACCCGGGCCGCTGCCTGACCCCCTGACGGAAAGACCGCATCATGACTACCAAGAAAATCGGCGACGTCATTCTCGACATCAAGAACATCAGCCTGCGCTTCGGCGGCGTAAAGGCATTGACCGACATCAGCTTCAACGTGATGGAGCACGAGATCCGCTCCATCATCGGCCCCAACGGCGCCGGCAAGAGCTCGATGCTGAACTGCATCAACGGCGTCTACACGCCGACCGAAGGCTCCATCACCTTCCGTGGCAAGACCTTCGACCACATGAACAGCCGCCAGGTGGCAGAGATGGGCGTGGCCCGTACCTTCCAGAACCTGGCGCTGTTCAAGGGCATGAGCGTGCTGGACAACATCATGTCCGGCCGCAACCTGAAGATCAAGAGCAACATCTTCATGCAGGCGCTGCGCATCGGCCCGGCCGAGCGCGAGGAAATCGCGCACCGCGAGAAGGTGGAGCGCATCATCGACTTCCTGGAAATCCAGGCCTACCGCAAGACGCCCGTGGGCACCCTGCCCTACGGCCTGCAAAAGCGCGTCGACCTGGGCCGCGCGCTGGCCATGGAGCCGCAGGTGCTGCTGCTCGATGAGCCGATGGCCGGCATGAACGTCGAGGAAAAGCAGGACATGAGCCGCTTCATCCTGGACGTGAACAACGAGTTCGGCACCACCATCGTGCTGATCGAGCACGACATGGGCGTGGTGATGGACATTTCCGACCGCGTGGTGGTGCTGGACTACGGCAAGAAGATCGGCGACGGCAGCCCCGACGAAGTGCGCAACAACGAAGACGTGATCCGGGCCTACCTGGGCGCCAGTCACTAAACCCGCCATCAAGGAGATTTCAAAATGGGATTTTTTCTGGAAACCCTGCTCGGCGGCCTGATGACGGGCATGCTGTACGCGCTGGTCGCGCTGGGCTTTGTGCTGATTTTCAAGGCATCCGGCGTATTCAACTTCGCCCAGGGCGCCATGGTGCTGTTCGCGGCGCTGGCCATGGCCCGCCTGGCTGAATGGATTCCCAAATACCTGGGGATCAACAACATGATCGTCGCCAACATCGTCGCCTTCATCGGTGCGGCGCTGGTGATGTTCGTGGTGGCCTGGGCCATCGAACGCTTCGTGCTGCGTCATCTGGTCAACCAGGAAGGCGCCACGCTGCTGATGGCCACGCTGGGCATCACCTACCTGCTCGAAGGCATCGGCCAGACCCTGTTCGGCAGCGAGATCTACTCCATCAACATCGGCATGCCCAAGGATCCGATGATCATCCTGGAAAGCGTGATCGAGGGTGGCGTGCTGGTGAACAAGGAAGACCTGATTGCCGCTGCAATTGCCGCAGTGCTGGTGGCAGGCCTGTCCGTGTTCTTCCAGAAGACCACCACCGGTCGTGCCCTGCGCGCCGTGGCCGATGACCACCAAGCCGCCCAGTCCATCGGCATCCCGCTCAACCGCATCTGGGTGATCGTGTGGTGCGTGGCCGGCGTGGTGGCCCTGGTGGCCGGCATGATCTGGGGCTCCAAGCTCGGCGTGCAGTTCTCCCTGGCAACCGTGGCCCTGCGTGCCCTGCCGGTGGTGATCCTGGGCGGCCTCACCTCCGTGCCCGGCGCCATCATCGGCGGCCTGATCATCGGCGTGGGCGAGAAGCTGTCCGAGGTCTACATCGGCCCCATGGTCGGCGGCGGCATCGAGATCTGGTTCGCCTACGTGCTGGCCCTGGTGTTCCTGCTGTTCCGTCCGCAAGGCCTGTTCGGTGAAAAGATCATCGATCGCGTGTAACCCATAACGATAAAACCTGGAGACTTTCCCATGCTTTACCGCGAAAACGGTCAGTTCAAGACCACCTACCGCGCCGACCAGGCCATGTTGCCGATCAAGCAGGACCGCCTGTTCATGATCCTGCTGCTGGCGGCCGTGTTCCTGGTGATTCCGGCGATTGCCACACCCTACTGGTTTACCGCCATCCTGATCCCGCTGGTCATCATGTGCCTGGCTGCACTCGGTGTGAACGTGCTGGTGGGCTATTGCGGCCAGATCTCGCTGGGCTCCGGCGCCTTCATGGCGGTGGGTGCCTACGGTGCCTACAACCTGTTCGTGCGCCTGCCGGGCGTGCCGCTGATCGTGGCGCTGATCTTCGGCGGCGTCTGCGCCCTGCTGTTCGGCATCCTGTTCGGCCTGCCCTCGCTGCGCGTGAAGGGCCTGTACCTGGCCGTGGCCACGCTGGCGGCCCAGTTCTTCAGCGACTGGATGTTCCTGCGCATCAAGTGGCTGACCAACAACTCCGCTTCCGGCTCCGTGTCCGTCAGCAACCTGAGCTTCTTCGGCATCCCGCTGGATACGCCCATGGCCCGCTACGTGTTCTGCCTGGCCGTGCTGGTCGTCACCGCCGTGCTGGTGAAGAACCTGGTGCGCGGCGCCATCGGCCGCGAGTGGATGGCCATCCGCGACATGGACGTGGCCGCCGCCGTGATCGGCATCCGCCCGATGTTCGCCAAGCTGTCCGCCTTTGCCGTGAGCTCCTTCATCGTGGGCATGGCCGGCGCGCTGTGGGGCTTCATCCACCTGAGCTCCTGGGAGCCGGGCGCCTTCAACGTGGACGTGTCCTTCAAGCTGCTGTTCATGGTGATCATCGGCGGCATGGGTTCGATCATGGGCAGCTTCTTCGGTGCCGCCTTCATCGTGCTGCTGCCGATCTTCCTGACCAACTTCCTGCCCCTGGTGGCCAGCCTGTTCGACGCCCAGGTGTCCACCGCCACCATCTCGCACATCGAATACATCATCTTCGGTGCGCTGATCGTGTGGTTCCTGATCGTAGAGCCGCACGGCCTGGCCAAGCTCTGGGCCATGGCCAAGCAGAAACTGCGCATCTGGCCGTTCCCGCACTGATCTCCGGGAAATTACCAAACCAAATTCTGTCAAATTTCTGACAACCTGAGCACCCTGTTCATCTGAGTTCATAACCAAGGAGACAACCCCATGAACGCACTGACCCTCCGCACCGGCCTGACCGGCATCGCCATTGCCGCAGCCCTGGCCCTGTCGGCCTGCGGCAAGCAGGAAACCGCCTCTGCCCCGGCCGCCTCCGGCGCCACCACCACTGCTGCTGCAGGCGGCGGCAACACCGGCGGCTCTCCCGCTGCCACCGGTGATACGCAGTTCTTCCCGCTGCTGTCCTACCGTACCGGCCCTTACGCTCCCAACGGCATCCCGTGGGCCGATGGCAAGCAGGATTACCTGAAGATGATCAACGAGCGTGATGGCGGCATCAACGGCGTGAAGATCTCCTTCGAGGAGTGCGAGACCGGCTATGCCACCGACCGCGGCGTGGAGTGCTACGAGCGCCTGAAGACCAAGCCCGGCGTGACCCTGTTCGATCCCCAGTCCACCGGCATTACCTTCGCCCTGACGGAGAAGGCTCCCGTCGACAAGATCCCGCTGATGACCTTCGGCTACGGCCTGTCCGTGTCGCAGAACGGCGACTTCTTCAAGTGGAACTTCCCGCTGATGGGCAGCTACTGGACCGCCGCTGACGCGCTGATCCAGCACATCGGCACCAAGGAAGGCGGTCTGGACAAGCTCAAGGGCAAGAAGATCGCCCTGGTCTACCACGACAGCCCGTTCGGCAAGGAGCCGATCCCCCTGCTGCAGAAGCGCGCCGAAATGCATGGCTTCGAGCTGCAGATGCTGCCTGTGACCGCCCCTGGCGTGGAACAGAAGGCCACCTGGCTGCAGGTGCGCCAGAGCAAGCCCGACTACGTGCTGCTGTGGGGCTGGGGCGTGATGAACTCCACCGCCATCAAGGAGGCACAGGCCACCGGCTATCCGCGCGACAAGATGTACGGCGTGTGGTGGGCAGGTGCCGAGCCTGACGTCAAGGACGTGGCTGCCGGCGCCAAGGGCTACAACGCCCTGTCGCTGAACGCTTCCGGCCAGGAGCCCAAGGTGATCCAGGACATCCTGAAGCACGTGTACGAGAAGGGCAACGGCACCGCCAACAGCAAGGACGAAGTGGGTACCGTGCTGTACAACCGCGGCGTCGTGATCCAGATGCTGGGTGTGGAAGCCGTGCGCGCCGCCCAGGAGAAGTTCGGCAAAGGCAAGGTCATGACCGCAGAGCAGGTGCGCTGGGGCATGGAGAACCTGAACCTGACCAAGGAAAAGCTGGCCGAACTGGGCTTTGGCGACATGATGCACCCCATCACCACCACCTGCAAGGACCACATGGGCTCCACCGCTTCCCGCGTGCAGACCTGGGATGGCAGCAAGTGGGCGCCGGTGTCCGACTGGATCCAGGCCGACCCCGCCGTGGTTGATCCGCTGATCAAGGCAGGTGCCGAGAAGTACGCCGGCGAAAAGGGCATCAAGGCCCGCGAAGAAGCCGACTGCAACAGCTGATGCGCTGTCTGGCAACCCTGCCCATGCAGGGTTGCCGGCTCCCCCGGGAGCCCCGCTGTTCCGGCAGCGGCAAGCTGATGCCCCGCGTCGTCTTGCCAGTGCCGCGCCAGATGCAAGGCCGCAACCCATACTGATAACGGAGACAAGCCCATGGAAGCCACCGCTACCGCCACCGACACCCGCTCGCCACTGACTGCACCTGCGCTGGTGACCGTCAACGGCATCGAAGTCATCTACAACCACGTGATTCTGGTGCTCAAGGGCGTCTCGCTGGCCGTGCCGGAAGGCAGCGTGGTCGCCATTCTGGGCGGCAACGGCGCCGGCAAGACCACCACGCTGCGTGCCATTTCCAACCTGCTGGCCGGCGAGCGCGGCGAGGTGACCAAGGGCACCATTGAGTACCGCGGCGAGCAGATCCAGAACCTGAATCCGGCCGAGCTGGTCAAGCGCGGCGTGGTGCAGGTGATGGAAGGCCGCCACTGCTTCGCCCACCTCACCATCGAGGAGAACCTGCTCACCGGCGCCTACACGCGCAAGGACAAGGGCGAGATCTCCGCCAACCTGGAAAAGGTCTACAACTACTTCCCGCGCTTGAAGACGCGCCGCACCAGCCAGGCCGCCTATACCTCCGGCGGCGAGCAGCAGATGTGCGCCATCGGCCGCGCGCTGATGAGCAACCCCAACATGGTGCTGCTGGACGAGCCCTCCATGGGCCTGGCGCCGCAAATCGTGGAAGAAGTGTTCGAGATCGTGAAGGATCTCAACACCAAGGAAAAGACCACCTTCCTGCTGGCCGAGCAGAACACCAACATGGCGCTGCGCTACGCCGACTATGGCTACATCATGGAAAGCGGCCGCATCGTGATGGACGGCACCGCCAAGGATCTGGCCAGCAACGAGGACGTGAAGGAGTTCTACCTCGGCGTTGGCGGCGGCGAGCGCAAGAGCTTCAAGGAAGTCAAGAGCTACAAGCGCCGCAAGCGCTGGCTGGCCTGATGTTTCCACTCCGGGCGGCCTGAGCGCTGTCCGGACTCCGGCCTGCGCCCCCGCAGTTCCTGCAGGCTTCGTCGAACGAATACCCCTTCCATGCTTCCTGCGCGGATACGCGGGAAGGCCTTCTGCAGCCTGAAAACGCACAAGCCATGCACACCTTTTACGACTCCCTCGAAAACCGCAGTCCTGCCGACCGCGAAGCCGCCCTGCTGGCTGCCCTGCCGAAGCAGATCGCCCACGCACAGCAGAACGCACCGGCCATGGCCGAGCAGTTGGCCGGCATCGACGCCGCCAGCATCGCCAGCCGCGAGGCCCTCGCCACGCTGCCGGTGATCCGCAAGTACGAGTTGCTGGAGCGCCAGCAGGCACAGCGTGCCGACAATCCCTTCGGCGGTTTTGCCGCCATCGGCATGGGCCCGAAAATGGCACGCGTGTTCGCCAGCCCCGGCCCGATCTACGAACCCGAGGGCAAGGCCAGGGATTACTGGCGCATGGCGCGCACGCTGCATGCTGCCGGTTTTCGCAGCGGCGAACTGGTGCACAACTGCTTCAGCTACCACTTCACCCCCGCCGGTTCGATGATGGAAACCGGCGCGCATGCGCTGGGCTGCACGGTGTTTCCGGGCGGCATCGGCCAGACCGAGCAGCAGGTGGAGGCCATGCGCGACCTGAAGCCGGCCGGCTACATCGGCACGCCCAGTTTCCTCAAGATCATTCTGGAAAAGGCCGCCGACATGGGCGTGGCACTGCCTTCGCTGAAGAAGGCGCTGGTCAGCGGCGAAGCGTTCCCGCCCAGCCTGCGCGACTGGTTCGCCGAGCGCGGGGTGCAGGGCTACCAGTGCTATGCCACGGCCGACCTGGGCCTGATCGCCTACGAGACCAGCGCACGCGAAGGCCTGGTGCTCGATGAAGGCGTGATCGTCGAGATCGTGCGCCCCGGCACGGGCGACCCGGTGCCCGAAGGCGAAGTGGGCGAACTGGTGGTGACCACGCTCAACCCGGACTATCCGCTGATCCGCTTCGGCACCGGCGACCTGTCTGCCGTGCTGCCGGGCCAGTGCCCGACCGGCCGCACCAACACCCGCATCAAGGGCTGGATGGGGCGCGCCGACCAGACCACCAAGGTGCGCGGCATGTTCGTGCATCCGGGCCAGGTGGCCACGGTGGCCAAGCGCTTCCCCGCGGTGCAGAAGGCGCGGCTGGTGGTCAGCGGCGAGATGGCGAACGACAAAATGGCGCTGCACGTGGAATGCGCCGAGCAGAGCGCCGAACTGCAGCAGGCCATCGCCGACGCCGTGCGCGAAGTGACCAAGCTGCGTGCCGATGTGGTGTTCTGCGCGCCGGGCAGCCTGGCCAACGATGGCAAGGTGATCGAGGACGCGCGCAGCTACGCATAAGGCGCTGACAGCGGCACACGAGCGCTGGCGGGAAAACGGCAAAGGCCGGCATCATCGTGCCGGCCTTTGTGCTTTTGGCACCGGCGCATACCGATCAGGCTGCGCCGGACCGCATCACGCCAGTGACACAAGGAGCTTGGCTTCAGGCAAACACACGGAAACGCGCAGCGTCGTCCATGAAGGCCTTGTCACCGAACGGTGCCTCGTGCGAGCCGAAGGGCATCTGCGCGCGCAGCTTCCAGGAAGCAGGGATATCCCACTCCTTCTGCGCAGCCTCGTCCACCACCGGGTTGTAATGCTGCAGGCTGGCGCCGATGCCGGCTTCGGCCAACGCCGTCCACACCGCGAACTGTGCGATGCCGGTGGAGTGCTCGGACCAGATCGGGAAGTTGTCGGCATAGGCGGCCAACTGCTGCTGCAGGCCCTTCACCACGTCCTGGTCTTCGTAGAACAGCACGGTACCGGCGCCGGCGGCAAAGCTGGCCAGCTTATGCTCGGTGGCGCCGAAGCTCTCGGCGGGCACCATGGGGCGCAGCGCTTCCTTCACCAGATCCCAGAATTTCACGCTTTGTGCGCCGAACAGGATCACGGCACGCGAGCTCTGCGAGTTGAAGGCGGAAGGCGCCTGGCGGATGGCTTCCTGGATGAGGTTGGCGGCAGCCTCCTGGCTGAACGGCAGCTGCTTGCCGAGGGCATACTGGGTGCGGCGCTTGGTGAAACTGTGGATGGCGGTGTTGCTCATGAAAACTCCTGGAATTGGGGGATGAACCGATCAGCTGGAGCCCATGACGGACGCCATCCGAACGCGATGAATCCAGTGTAGGAAAATCGCCGAATGCTTAGAATAGAAAATATCGAATATCACTCTTTCCATTTTTCAACCAATCACATGCAGGCACTGCCATGAAGAAGCTGCCGGATCTGGAAGCCTGGGCCATCTTCGCCAAGGTGGCCGAAACCGGCTCGTTTGCCAGAGCTGCGGAGGAACTGGGCCTGTCCCAGGCCACCGTCTCCAAGGCAATCACGCGCCTGGAGGCGCGCATGCAGACCATGCTGTTCCACCGCACCACGCGCCGCATGTCGCTCACCGAAAGCGGGCAGACCGCGCTGGAGTACGCCACCCGCATTCTGGAAGAAGGCGAAGCAGTCGAGGCCGAGCTGGCCGAACAATCCGTCAGCCTGCGCGGGCTCATCCGGATGACGGCGCCCATGTCCTTCGGGCTGAACTACGTGGCGCCGCTGCTGCCCGCCTTTCTCGAGGCGCACCCCGAGGTGCGGCTGGACATCGAATTCAGCGATGACCACATCGATCTGGTGGGGCAGCGCTTCGATCTGGCGCTGCGCATCTCCAATCTGGTCGACTCCAGTCTGCTGGCGCGCCAGTTGTGCACCATCCGCCTGCTGCTGGTCGGCACGCCCGCGTATTTCGCTTGCCATGGCAAGCCGCGCCATCCGCGTGACCTGGCCCGGCACAAGGCGCTGCAGTATGCCTACGCGCGCGGCGGGACCAACTGGAGCTTCCGCCATGCCCGCCACGGCGAGCTCACGCAGGAAACACACGGCGCCCTGCGCGTGAACAACGCCGAAGGCCTGATGCCCGCCCTGCTCGCGGGGCTGGGGCTGGCGCTGCAACCCGAGTTCATGGTCTGGCGCGAACTGCGCTCCGGGCAGCTGCTCTCGGTCATGGAAGAATGGCAGGTGGCGCCAGTCGCGCTGCACACCGTCACCCCGCCCGGGCGACGCCGGCCCGCCAGGGTGCAGGCGCTGCTGGACTACCTCGCCAGCAGCCTGGCCAACGCGCCCTGGGCCCGGCACGAAGAAACCGTGGCACCATGAATCCTGACATGCTCACCCTCACCTTTCTCGGCACCTCCTCCGGCGTGCCCACACGCCGCCGCAACATGAGCGCGCTGGCGCTGCAAACCGGCCCTGGCGCCTCCTGGGTGCTCGTCGATTGCGGCGAAGCCACGCAGCACCAGCTGCTGCGCGTGAAGCTCTCGGTGCGCGATCTCGAGGCGATCCTGATCACGCACGCCCATGGCGACCATTGCTACGGGCTGCCGGGCATGCTGGCCAGCGCCGCCATGCATGGCCGCACCAATCCCCTGCAACTGATCGCCCCGCAGGTGGTGCTCGACTGGGTGGAGGCTACGCGCCGCTGCGGCGACCTCTACCTGCCATATCCGCTCGAGACGCTGGCGCTGGAAGACGCGCCTGCCGTGGTGCTGGAGCGCCCCGGCTTGCGCATCGACCGCCACGCCCTGCTGCACCGCGTGCCCAGCGTGGCCTACCGGCTGGAAGTGTCCCGCACGCACACGCATCTGGATGGCGACGCGCTGCGCCAGTTCGGCCTGCCGCGCGGCCCGCTCTGGCGCCAGCTGCAGGATGACCAGGACGTGCAATGGCAGGGCCGCACCATCCGCAGCGCCGAGGTGCTGCGCCGGCATGTGGAACAGGTCCGCGCCGTGATTGCCGGCGACAATGCCGACCCCGGTCTGCTGGCCGAAGCCTGCGCCGATGCCCAGCTACTGGTGCACGAAGCCACCTACACCCGCCCGGTGCTGGACAAGGTCGGCCCCGAACGCATGCACAGCTGTGCCGAACAGGTCGCAGCCTTTGCCGAGCGCATCGGCCTGCCCAACCTGATTCTCACGCATTTCAGCCCGCGCTACGATCATGGCGACGGCATGGAGCAGCTGCGCCGCGAAGCCGTTTTGCAGTATGGCGGCACGCTGCATCTGGCGCGGGATTTCGACCAGTACACGCTGTCGCCGGATGGAGCGCTGCAATACCAGGGTTCCGTGCGCCGCTGACATGGGCTGATGGCTGATGGCTGATGGCTGATGGCTGATGGCTGATGGCTGATGGCTGATGGCTGATGGCTGACCCCAGCCTCCACCCTTTACCGCGCCAGCACCGCCTCCACGCGCTGCCCCATGGCCTGTGCCGAGTCATAGCCCTGCGCCAGCAGATAGAGCTGCTGGCCCACGCGCAGCAGCACCGTGGGGAAGGCATTCACGCCCCATTGCCGGGCCAGCGCAAAATCCTGGCGTGTCGCCTCGATGGCCTGCGGCGCAGGAAAGCGGCGGGCAAATTCATCGGCATCCAGCCCCAGTTGCTCGCACGGCAGCCGGTAGAACTCCCCCTCGGACGGATCCGCATTGTCGGCATAGAACCGGTGCTGCACCGCCTTGAAGAAGCCATACAGGTCCAGCCCGGGCGCGCTGCCGTCGTCGCGCATGCCGCGGGCCACTACCACGGCACGGCAGGCCGGTTCGGTGTCGTAGTTGAACTGGTCGCGCTCCAGCAAGCCGTAGCTCACCGGCTGGCCGGTGCGGGCATGCACCTGCTGCCATTCATGGCGCAGGAAGTCGCGGAACCTGGGTGTCCAGGCATCGCCACCACCGGGTCGCAAGCCGCCGAGAATCACTTCCAGCCCCATGCCCTGCGTTGCGGCATGCTGGCGCAGCCGGTCCAGCTCGGGCGCGATGCCCCAGCACCAGGAGCACATCGGGTCGCCGACGTAGATCAGTTCGGCATCCCGGGCGGGCGCCGCCGTTGCCCCGGAGGCGGTGGCATCCCGATCCGCATGGGCAGTTTCCGGCGTGGCACCAGCACTGGCCAGGTCTGCGGGCCGGCAAACACCCTCCGTACAGGATTCTTCAGCGGCATGGGCCTGCTTGGTCGCATCAACATCCAACGTCTGCGGTGCGGCTCCGGAATCGGGCGGCCGCCCGGGTTCAATCTGCTCGTTCATGACGCTCTCCTTGCGCTGCGCAAACGCGACGCTGAGGCCGGCTCAGCCGGACGGTAGCAAGCGACTCAGTCCTGCGCCTTGGGCGGCGGCGGAATCAACAGGCCGCGCTGCACGGCGGGCCGCGCCACAAAGGCTTTGAGCACGCGGTCCACCTCGGCAAAGTCGCTGTAACCCACCAGCTCGCCCGCTTCGTAGAAACCGATCAGATTGCGCACCCAGGGAAATACGGCGATATCGGCGATCGAATAGTCGCTGCCCATGATCCAGTCCTTGCCGGCGAGGTGCCTGTCGAGCACGCCCAGCAGGCGGCGCGTTTCGGCGGCATAGCGGTCGCGCGGGCGCTTGTCCTCGTACTCCTTGCCGGCAAACTTGTGGAAGAAGCCCAGTTGCCCCATCATCGGCCCGACGCCGCCCATCTGCCACATCAGCCACTGGATGATCTGATAGCGCGTCGCGGCGTCCTGCGACAGGAACTTGCCGGTTTTTTCGGCCAGGTAGATCAGTATGGCGCCGCTTTCCCACAGCGGCAGCGGCTGGCCGCCCGGGCCATTCGGGTCTATCAGCGCGGGGATCTTGTTGTTGGGGTTGAGCGAGATGAACTCGGGCGTCAGCTGGTCATTGGTGGCAAAGTCGACGCGATGCACCTCGTAGGGCAGGCCGCATTCCTCCAGCATGATCGAGGCCTTCACGCCATTGGGCGTAGGCAGCGAATACAGCTGGATGCGGTCGGGATGCTGCGCCGGCCACTTGCCGGTAATGGGGAATGCGGACAGATCGCTCATCAGGGCCTCCAATCGGTACAAGGGATGCCCCAGTATGCCGCGAAAGCGCTCTGCCCTGCGGGGTGCAGGGGCTTGCGTCAAGCACGCCCCCACAGCCATGACGGCTGCCTACCGCCGTCCGCCTTGCTGGCATACGACCTGATTGCGCTGGTGACTCACCAGTGGGGACAACACGCATCCCCGCCAGCATGATGCACCATCCGGCCTTGCCTGCTGCCTGCTGCCTGCTGCCTGCTGCCTGCTGCCTGCTGCCTGCTGCCTGCTGCTTCAGTCTGCCCACGGCGGCGTGCTGGTCGCCATCTCCATGGCAGGAGCATCCGTAGCCTCGGGAATTGCAGGCGCTGCAGCCGATGCCTGAGCGCTCTCCTGCGCAGCCGAAGGCGTCACGGGCGCAGCCGTCGCCCCGAGCACCTGCTCCCCGCCCAGCGCCTCGATCAAATCCGGCAACAGCTGCAGCAACTCGCCCGTCGTGATCGCCATATCCGAATCGAACACCGCATCCTTGTCGCGCTTGTCGATCTCCGGCATGTCCTCGAACACATCCTCCAGAAAATCGATCTTCTTCAGCTGCAGGGAGTCGGTGAGCACAAAGGACACGCGCCCGTTCCAGGTCATGGCCACGCGCGTCGGCACCTTGCCGCTGGTGATGTGCTGCTTCACCTCGTCGGTGTCCAGCGCATGGCGGGCGTAGCGCACCACGGATTTCATCTCGTCGGTGGACTTCAGCTCGCACTCGCGGTCGATGGTAAAGGCGTAGGGCTCCTCGCCCGTGCCCAGCCAGTGCGTCATCGCCACGGCGGGCGACATGGCCGTCTGCACCAGCGTGAGGGAGAGCCCGTCCAGCGCCTTGATCAGCAGCGTGGTGATCTCGTCCGCTTTCGAGTGACTGCCGGCATCGATTACCAGCAGACGCTCCTGCGGCGCCAGCCACACGCGCGTGGCGGACTGGCGCGTGAAGGCGCGCGGCAGCAATTCGTGCAGTGCCTGCTCCTTCAGCTCCCTGGTTTCCTTCTTGCCCGGCTTGCGGCCCGTGGTCTGCTCGATATGCGCCACGATCTCTTCCACGCGCTGGCGCACGGCCGAGCCCGGCACCACGCGCTGCTCGGTCATCAGCTTGAGCAGCAGATGCCCGCCCACCACTTCCACCAGCGCACCACCGGGCTCGCCGCGCGGCTCCACCCAGCCCAGCGATTTCTGCTGCGTCGGCCCGCAGGGCACAAAACGGCTCCCATCCAGCGCCGACTCGATGTCGGTCGCGCCGGCATTCCACTCCGCAGCGATGCGGTACACAATCAGATTCTTGAACACTGCTTTCCTTTGGGTTGCGGCCAGAAAGCAATCGCCCCGGATTCGGCCGGGGCGAGCAGGTCTGGCAAGGGCCATGCACACGGGGGCAATGCCGCGATGCGCCCAGCGCATCTACGGGCTGCGCCGCCGTGGCGCCAATACCGATATCCTAGCCGGTCTGGCGAAGCATCCGTGTGCAGGAAGTCACGCGTAGCGCTTGAACACGCGGCTGCTGCCGTCGCGCTGCACCAGCAGCACGGCATAGGGGTCGCGGCGGCCGCCGTAGACCGGGCCATCCATGCCCGGAGAGCCAATCGGCATGCCCGGCACCGCCAGACCCAGCGCCCTGGGACGCTCGCCCAACAGGCGCTTGACGTCCGATGCCGGCACATGCCCCTCGATCACATAACCGCCCACCAGCGCCGTATGGCAGGACGCATACTGCTGCGCCAGCCCCAGGCGCGCACGGATGGCGTTGTTGCCGGTTTCGTGCGCACGCACGCGGAAGCCGTTCTTTTCCATGTGTGCGATCCAGTCCTTGCAACAGCCGCAACTGGCGTCCTTCCATACCTCCACCTGCGGCAGGGCCGACTGCGCACGCGCCATGCCCATCAGGGGCAGCAGCGTGGCGACGGCGGAAATCTGGAGAAGCTGGCGGCGGGAGGAATGGGGCTTGCGGGACATGGCAGTCATGAAGTAAAAACAGTGGAGCCATGATAGCGCAGCAAAATTCCCTATCGCACACATGGACATGTGATGCGTTGCCTTCCACGTGACAGGAACTGGCATGGATATCCTGATTCGCCATCGACCTGCTGGCCATCTACCCTCTGCTGCTGGGCGTGACGCTCTACGGCCTGATTCACGCGCTTCAACGTCGGAAGTCGTGACCAAAGGTGACGGCTTCGCGGCCACCGTCACATGCAGGCACAAAAGTGACCGTTCGTTCGGTTTCATTTGCGACAGTGACGTGTAAACGCGGCTTTACAAGAACCACCTCATATCCATGCGCACTCGTACCCTCACCCTGTTCGCCGCCACCACCCTGACCCTGACCTTGGCCGCCTGCTCCGGCGACGTGCAGGAAGCCAAGTATTCCAGCCAGATCGAAGCCGCCAAGGCCGGCGCTATGGACCAGGGCTGGATCCCGCGCTGGCTGCCGGAAGAGGCCATCAACATCCGCGAAGTCCACAACCTGGACAGCAACGAAAGCCTGGTGAGCTTCACCCTGCCTGCCCAGCACCAATGGGCACCTCCGGCGGCCTGCCAGCCCGCCGAGGCAGCCCAATTGCCTGCCCCCGCCTTCGAGCGCAACTGGGCCCCGAAAAAACTCGACGGCTACACCACTTATGCCTGTGCTGAACCCGATAGTGGTTCCGGCGTGCGGCATGCGCTTGCGATTGCACCCGATCGCAGCAACGTGCTGTACTGGGGCAGCAGCCGCTGAGGCAGCCCTGAAACAGTAGCGGCCGGGTGGATGCATGCTCTTCCCAATCCGGGAACGCAGCCAATCGTTCAACGTCCCAATAGCCCCGCTGCCCATGCCTGAATAGGCGCCATGTTTGCCCTGCACTGCCGATCCGTTTATAAAACAAACATCGGCAGATGTTTTTCTTTGTTGTATCAGCTGCGCGATCCATACCGCCCACTTTTCAACAAGGAGAACCCCATGAGTCTGGCTATCGACGACCTCATGCACGAACACGACGCTATCCTGTCCTCTTTCCGGATCCTGGACGGCATGAGCCGGGTGCTGGCTGCAGGCCAGCCCATCGCCGCCAGCGATGCCGTGGAATTGCTCGGCTTTCTGCGCGAATTCGGTGACAGCTGTCACCACGGCAAGGAAGAAGGATTCCTGTTCCCCGCCATGGTCCATGCCGGCCTGCCGTCCGAAAGCGGCCCCATCGCCGTCATGCTGCATGACCACACGCAGGGACGCGCCTGGCTGCAGGCCATGGAACAGGCGCTGGGCCCGGAGTTTCGCCCCGACGCCTTCCTCACTGCCCTGCGCGGCTACGTCACGCTCATGCGCAGCCATATCGCCAAGGAAAACAACGTGCTCTTTCCCATGGCCGAAAACCTGCTCGACGCAGAAGCGCTGCAGACCCTGTTCGACCAGTTCGAAGAGCACGAGGCCCGCGTCATCGGCCCGGGGCGGCATCAGCAACTGCATGCCCTGCTCGAATCCCTGATCGCCCGCTACCCTGCCGCCGCGCACAGCCAGCACTCCCATGGCGTACACTGAGCCTCACAAGGAGGCAAGCCATGGACGCCAAAGACACCGCACCGGAAGTGCGCAACCTCAAGCAGATGCTCCAGTACCAGGAGAAGGCCGTCGTCAGCCGCATGCTGGTGAAAAACTCCGCCGGCAGCGTCACCCTGTTCGCCTTCGACGGCAACGAGGGGCTGAGCGAGCATACCGCTCCCTATGATGCCCTCGTCGTCGGCGTCGAGGGCCGCGCGGAAGTGCCCATCGGCGGCGTGACGCACCTCGTGGGTGAAGGCGACTCGCTGCTGATGCCAGCCAACGTCACGCATGCCATCAAGCCGCTGGGCGGGTTCAAGATGCTGCTGGTGATGATCAAGGGCGAAGTGAAATAGGCCATCGTCTCGGGGAGGAGGTTTGCATCGCGCCTGGCGTGATGGCGGTTGCGCAGTTGCGCGCCTGCGTGCTATTCCCGGCCGTGTCCATGGCAGGGATTTTCAGCAAGCCGGAGCCGATGCCCAGCACGCCGCCAAGTGCGCTGGCGGCGAAGGCGGCGGTGAAGAGCCAGAGGGTGGTGGAGAGGTCCGGCAATGGGAGTTTCCTTGTTGTCCGCAAAGGTTCCCAGCACTGGCATCGGTGCACTTATAGCCATCATCTGGAAAGGCCTCAAAAAACTCCGACTCGGCGTTCACTCCAGAAACATCCAAATGATCACGCGCACGAGTGCAAGCCACATACAGCAATTGGCACTCGGTCGGCCAGGCTGGCGGTGAAAGTGTCGGCGATGCTGAATTCCATGCATCAATTTCCACTCACATCGACGATGTTTACCTGCCACTCCTTGCACAACTTGCGGAATGAACGGCTGTGATCAAACGCCAGTTGCAGATCGAAGTGTGCCGTGAAAGCCGGTTGATCCAGCACTTCGCTGTAGGTCACGCTTGTCATGTTCCGGCGCAACCAGCCTTTCGCATCCCGTGGTATCTCTGCATCGGCAGGGCCTTCATCGGGGCAGCGGAATCCACGATGCCCATCAAGCGAACTTGCAGCCGCAATGAACCAGGCTTCGTACTCGCGCTTGGCCAATACTACTGATACGCGCCGGTGCGGCACAATCTGCTTCGCGCGCTCGCACACATCGGCCGCCAACGTGACCGGGCAATCGTCATCAGCATCAAGAACCACAAGAATCCACCCCTGGTCACCACACTTGGCGGCCACCAGCAACAGTTGCTTGCGAAATTCATCTTCGCGATTGAGAAAGCGATCCCGATGCACGCGAATGGGCTGCAGCACCTGCGCGTAGCCATTTCCAGGCCGCCACTCGTTCAAGCGACGCAGCAGCACCGGCAAGGCCGCCACCTCGCCATCGCCCTCCACAATGCTGGCTATCTGGATCATGCGCTCCTCGCCTCGCTGAAAAGATCGCCAGAGGCTGCATTGTCCTGCTCCTCGATGCTGGCGCGATCGGGCGCCAGTTGGTTCATGCGCAATAGTTCACCAGCTGAAAACAGATGATCCCGCATGACCTGGCGTGATCCGCCATCCAACGGCGCAATCTTGGTTTCTCCGGCCTCCGACACCACAGCCAACACGGCATCCGCGTCAATACTGCGATCATCCAGCAGGTCGGGACTGTGGCTGGTCACCAGAATTTGCGTGGTTTCGGATGCGCGCACCAATGCTTCTCGCAATGCGGCACTCGCTGCCGGATGCAGAGCGGTTTCCGGCTCTTCTATACCAATCAAGGTCGGCGAATAATCCATGTTTCCCTGCAATAACGCAGAGAGGACACCCAAGGCACGCAAGGTTCCATCGGACATGTTCTGCGCGAGGAAACGCCAGGGGTGTTTGGAGCCCGCCATCTCCCGGCGAAATTCCAAGGTTTCCATCGGTCCGATGGATTTGCGCCCCACGCCATGCACCATCGGCACCACCGAGTGCAGATACTCCTGGACCAGAGTCATCTGGGCAGGCGCCACCTTCTCGAGATGGCCGACCACGCTGGCGATATTCTCACCAGCCGATCGCAGCAATCGGCCATCTTGAGGCTTCTGCAACTCGCGCATCAGCTTGGGGTTGAGATTGTAGAAACCCATCGCCGTCAGGGCGTCGAACACAGGGCGGAAAGTCGTCAGGCCTGACGCCGCGACCAATGCCAGCCTGTCCGCCATAACAGACGGAAATACAGTTTCACTGCTGTCGCGCAACTTGCCTTTCTCGATGCGGAAGAACGGTCCCTTGCCTATACCCGCAACGACACATTCCTCTTTCTGTACCTCGTAGCCGCCATTCGGCATCGCCCCGATAACGAAACCATAGTGTCCGGGTTCGCCTGAGGACAAGACAAATTTGATCCGGATCGCGAAGTGGGTGGGATGACCGCCGCTGCGTCTGCGCACCTCGCTGATACCGCCACGCTTCATTCAGTGCGCTATCCAGAGAATTGAAAAGAGCATCACGCACGAAATGCAGTGCATTCATGAAATTGCTCTTGCCTGCGCCGTTGTGTCCTACAAGATAGGTTAGGGGACGCAACTTCACGTCGCAGTAACCAATGCTCTTGTAATTGCGCAAGATGACTCGGCTAATGAAAGGAATCTTGGTCATGCATTTTCTCCGCATCAAACCTTGAAGACCTTCATCACCTCATCGCCCAGGTGATTGATGACCTTCACCGCAAAGCGCCCGCTGCTGAGTTTCGGGAGCGAGCGCGAAGTGTCCAAATTAATCGTGGCCCACTCGTGCCAGCTCTTGAAACCAACATGATCGCCCGAATTGGATGGCCCGACTCAGACGTTGAACAGCGATTGTGACTGCAAGTCATTGAATGAACAGTTCACCATGCTTCTCCATTAAAAAACATACTCATGTTTGTACTCAAGAAACCCAGCATTGAGTACGTTCAACCGTGATGTGGCGCCGTTGCGGCGGCCCGGATTCAGCTTTCCAGGCGCCGGCGACAGGCATCAATGATGGATTTTATCTGCTGCGCCAGCATCTGCCTGATCGGCGCACGCTCCAACCGCTCACCCAATGAGCTTGCCTGCAGCAACATCCGGTCGATGATCTCCTCAGGCTCTTTCGTCGAGACGCCCCCCTCCTTCGCCAGGCGCAGTAGATGCCGGCGTTCGATGGCAGCACCTTCGCCGCAAACGTCCAGGTGATGCTGGCCCATCGGGCCTTCGCTGAAGGTCAGGTCGAATGCCGGAGCCAGACGCCAGCGCCGGTCAGGCCCGAGACGCCAGGCGAAATTCTTGGGGTGGTCGTCACGGTTGTGGAAGAGCACATTGAAGACGACTCGCGCGTAGGCTTTCTCCACTTCGCGCTCGTCGCGCGTCAGGAAACGGGTAGCTCGCAGGAAGGCGGTGTAGTCGGTGGCACCGGGCAGGCGAAAATCCACCTGCAACAATCCAGCCAGACTGTGCACCGGGACGCGTTGCCCACCCTCTCGGTCGAAGCGCGCGACGCCGAAGGCGGCCAGTTCAGGGCCAAGGTCGAACCAGCGGCTTTCGGGTACATCCAGTCCGCAATCCCGAGCCAACTCGGCATAGAGCTGCTCGATGACGCAGACTTCCTTGTGTTCGTTCTGCGCCGGGAACTTGACCAGCCAGGGACTGCCGGGCGCATCCGGACGGGTGCTGACTTGCCCGGTCGTTGCGTCGTACTGCACCAAGGCCTTGGGTCGAGCCCCTTGGACGCATCGACCATTCGTTGTCCCCACGCCGCCGCGCCCGATTTCTGGCGAAATCGAGCCCAGCGGCCACATTCTTTGTGCTCTCGAGAGCCAGCACAAAGAATCTGCTCATCGTGCTGGGGACAAGCGACTCTCGGGCTGCGTCCCGGCCGGAATGTGTCAGGCATGGTGACAACACTGTGTGCACAAAGTGGCGTCAATGTGGTGAACAGCGTGGCAACATTGTGTTGAACATGGCGGCAGCATTGTGGCGACATGTGGGTCACCGTGTGGCAACAAGGTGGCGCTGACAGTTCAAGCGACCGCATGGATGAAAGCATTCAGTGCCGCCGCGATGCGTTTACGGCGCTCCTGCAAGAACGCCTTGTAGTGATCCAGTACCAACAGTTCCTCCTCCACCGGGATGCACTGTGCCGCGAATGGTGCCGCACCGTGCTGCGCCACCAGCGGTAACAGGTAGGCCACAGGAGCCTTGTCGCTGATCGCGCGATTGGTTTTGCCGCCGATGAAAGCCAGGTTGGCGATGTCGTCAGCCTCACGAGGGGTGTAGCTGCCTCGCAGCAACGCCTTTGGGAAAATGTGATGGAACTGCAAGCGGTGCTGACTGCCGGAGTGATCCAGGGCAATAGCCAAGTGGCTGCGCCAATCCTTGGCGCCTGCCGCACGAAACGCCAGAAACATGGTCTTGAACAGTGCGCTCCTCTGGTTGCGCCCTTCCAGCTCTTCCGGCGTGATCTCAAGGTGGCCGAACTGCAGACGCAGCCGGTCGATCAGTTCATTGACGCCGCCGCCATTGCGGATGATCGCCAAATCCTGATCCAGAATGGTCTCACTGGAACCCCGCGAGAAACGGCCTTTGGCATTGGCGGCCAAGGCCCAGTAGCGCAGTTGGCGGGCCTCATCGTTGCTCAGCGCATAGTTGCGGCTATGCCCGAAATACGCCAGCACCACCAGCAGGAAAGGCGACGACAACAGTGCCGGGCTATCGATGCCAAGATTGCTGCGCAGGAAGTTGAGCGCGAATTCCATGCCATCGCAGGCTTCTTTCCATGCCTTCTGCAGCTTCTCCACATTCAGGCTACCCACGATCTGGAAACGTGATTGACCGGTGGCAAACGCCATCAGATTCTTCAAGTGCAAACCGAGATCAAGGTCAAAGCCCGTCTTGGCGCATGCCTTCTGGAAATCCTGGAACGTCTGCAGCGAGTGCCGCCATTTGGCGGTGATCTGAGCCAGAGCCAAGTCCGAACTGCGCAGCTTGGCTCCCAGTGAATTGACCCGGACGAAGATTTCCGTGACTTCATCGTAGGAAAGCGTGCGTTCCAGCACGTCCATCCGATAAACGTACTTGCGGATGCCACGTAGCCGGGCCAGGCGCTGACTGTATTTCTCGTAACGCGGATCATCAAAGCCACTGATGCCCGCACGTTTGAGGAAAGGCGCATCGCTGTCGGTCTTGAAGACTTCGGATACCTTCACCCAATGCGGCAACTGCTCCAGCTTCCTCGTGGCCACCACGAAAGTCATCTTGTTGAAGCGCTTGAGCAGTTCGTCCTCGGTCGAGTCCGTCTCATCGCCAATCAGTTCGCTATCGTCGTCGGCATCGTCCTCGTCGTCGCCGTTCTCTTCCACTTCGGTCACGACCGCCAACTGGTCGGGATGCTCCAAGTTGAACAGCAAGTCGATAGGCCGACGACGGCCGCGCACCGATACTGGCTCGCCGCGAATAACGGCAGAGAGCGATGTCAGACGCTGCTGACCATCCAGCAGAAGCCGCGTGCTCTGGTAAGGATTCGTGCTCTGGCTGACCGCGAAATCCTGCAGCGGCACAGCTTCATCCGTTTCCCAAAGCAGGATTGCGCCCGATGGGTAGCCGCGATACAGCGAATCCAGCAGATCACGCACTCGCGTGGAGCGCCACACATACTGGCGCTGCATCTCCGGCAAGCGCAGTTCGCCCCGCTCGATCATTGATACCAGTTCTTCAACGCTTGCTTCGGCCTTGGCCATGGTTATTCCTTATTGCGCTATTTAAGGTGAGCAAGTCGCCAGATACGGTAGTGCCTCAAGCCTTCACAAACCTCAAAAAGTCGGCCAACCGCCGCGACTCATTGACTTCATCGTGAGGTACGAGCAGATACCGCCACGGTTTGCCGCCGACGCTCGCCGTGAAGTCCGACGCGTGCTGGCACCACTGCAAGGCAGCAGCAGCTTTGGCCTGCACCTCTTGCGTGTTGATATCGCCGCGTGCTTTGGTTTCCACCATCAAGATCGTCGAGTCCGTTTCGGCGACGAAGTCCGGGATGTACTCCGGCTGCTCGGTGCCAAGCTTGTAGTAGATCTGGAACTGCCCCTTTGCAGGCTTGAACCACTTCAGGGCATCGCGCTCCAGAATGATGGCGAAGCGCCGCTCAGTGTCCGAATCGAACTTCTGTAGCGGGTACAGACAACGCGCGAAGCCACCGAACAGCATCTGCTTGATGCGACTGGTCTCGGTCACGGTCTCCCGGAAGTGGTGAGCCGTTTGGCCCGCCGTGGCGGTGTAGTTGCACGGCTTGAGTTCGGTGAAGCCACGGCTGACCTGCACCTCGTACTCCGTTGCTTCCTCCCAGAAGTGGGCCATCATCTGCGCATGGATTTCGCGCGCGATCAGGCGCCGGTCACGATCGAGGACGTTGACGGCCTCGTCCTCGGACAGATAACTGCGCAGGTGCTGCACCATCTGGCCCGCGAGGTCGTAGAGCAGATCGGCGTGGGTGAAATAGTCGATGTCGTCGAAGTCGACTAGCGCGTGGACGATGTAGTCTTCCAGACGCTGCTCTCTGAGCCCGACCTCGGTAGCCAGCGTGAACTGCTCGTTGGTGCGCAGCATCTGCCCAACGATCTCGCGCTCACCCGGCTGAAGATGAAGCTGGCTCACATCAAGCTGGAATGGATGGAACCCTGTCGTGACCTCGCCAGTGGGCACCACGGCAATACGCGGGATATCGATCGTCTGCTGGACCACGATTTCCGTGGTCTTGGCCACCACGGCGGACAAGTCAAGTGCGGGGGCTGAATCATCCACACCCGCCAACAACTCGCCTTGCAGGGGTTTCAATCGCTCCGCTACCTCCGCAAGAATCTCTTTCTGCACCTCGGGTTTCAGCAATGCGCCGCTGGTAGGCACCAGATCGCGTTTGACCTCGTACTTGCCAATGACGTCCATAACCACGCGCGCGGCCTGCTTCTCCGCCTCCGTGGTGAACACCGGTTCAGGGGCTGGCACTTTCGGTCCGCTGTCGGTGCCAGAAGGCCCTGTGACCAAGATCGGTGTGTCCGTCAAGCCGAGGCGCGACACTGCCCCGGATTCGACCTGCACGCTGACCTTTCTGTCGTCAGCATTCGGTGCTTCAAGGATGACCTGCTTCAGACGAATTGGCGAATCGCCACGATTGGCTTCGTCGATGATCTCTTGGAACTTGTCGTGTGCGACGATGTTCAAGCGATCCACCGCCGCGACACCCGTGCGTTTGCCGTAGGGCAGTCGCAGGCCACGTCCGATGGACTGTTCGATCAGCGTGCGGGCATTGGCGGCGCGCAGCGGCACGATGGTGTAAAGATTGGTCACGTCCCAGCCTTCCTTGAGCATGTTGACGTGGATGACAATCTCGGTCGGCTCATCCGGGCTTTCCACCGCCAGCAGTCGTCGGATCATCTCTTCCTCTTCCGCGCCACTCTTGCTGGAGTCAACCTGGATCACCTTGTCGGCGTAGCGTCCTTCGTAGAACTGCTCCGCCTCAATCAATTCCTTGAGCTGTGCCGCATGCGTGGTATCCCGGGCGATGACAAGCATGAAAGGCTTGACCGGCTTGACGCCGTTTTCGCGGGCGTAGGTCAGCAGTTCGACCTTGGTCGTCTCGTGCAGGCGCACGCCGTCTTCCAGCTTGGTCTTCTCGATTTCTTCGGGCGTGTGGGCTTTGGCGTCGAAGTTGCGTTGAGTGACCACGGCAGGCTCTTTGACGAAGCCATCCTCCATTGCCCGCGCCAGTGGGTAGTCCATGACCACGTTCTTGAACGGCACTGGTCCCTTGCTGGATTCCACGAAGGGCGTCGCCGTCACTTCCAGACCGAATAGCGGTTTCAGTTCATTGATGGCACGCACACCTGCGCTGGCGCGATAGCGGTGTGATTCATCCATCAACAACACCAGGTCGGGCAGATTTGCCAGATGATTGAAGTAGCTGTCGCCCAGCACCTCACGCATGCGCTTGATACGTGGCTCCTTGCCGCCGCGCACCTCGGAATTAATCTTGGAAATATTGAAGATGTTGATACGGACATCTTGGGCGAAGCCCTGTGGTTGGTCATCCACCGTCGCGCCGGTCTGGTCGTAGTTGTCACCGGTGATGATCAGCGGCGGTTGCTGCGCGAACTCGGCAATCCCCTTGAACACGTACTTCGGCGTGTTGCGCGTGAAGTCCGTGATGAGTTTGTTGTAGATCGTCAGGTTGGGCGCGAGCACGAAGAAGTTGTTGATGCCGTGGGCCAGATGCAGGTAGGCGATGAATGCTCCCATCAGGCGCGTCTTGCCCACGCCTGTTGCCAGCGCAAAGCACAGCGAGGGGAACTCGCGCTCGAAGTCCTCCAGCGTAGGGAACTCTGCCCTTAATGTGGAAAGGATGGTTGTGACATCTCGCTCATGGCTCAGCAGATCGGGGGCGGCTTCGATCATGCGCGCCAGCCTGGAAAGAGATTCCGCCTGTGGCGGGCGAAGAGACAAACGACCAGTGACGGCGTGCAGGACGCGGTTGCTCATTATTCGTCCTCCCCAAACAAGCCGCCCTGATTCGAATGCGTGGCAGCCACATTTCTGTTCTTTGACTTCTTATTGACGGCCTCGGCGGATGCAGCAGGATCGACTGGATCAGGTTTGGCCAACGGCAGGTTCGCCACATTCAGGCTGTAGTCGTCATGGCCCCATTCGCAGCGGGCCAGCACCATCTTTGGAATCTTCTTCAGCGTTAGATTCGGCCATCGTTCCGCCGCCTTGGCGGCCGTCACACCCCGAAACGCGGAGCAGCACACCAGCAGGCTCTGGTCGGAACCCACTTCGTCGGAGAGTGCCTGCAACTGGTCGGCGGACAGGTTTTGCGTGGTGACGTAGATGAAATCCCGCTCACTGGAGTGACCATGCTGCCACCAATGCGTTTCCGAAGGGGCATAGGTGAAGCCTTCCAGCTTGCACAGGGCTTCGGCCAGTTGCGCTGCGTTATATTCTGTGTTGATGATGGGATTTCCCCAGCGATCATTGACGATCAGGCTGGGCGCCAGACGGTAATAGCGGAAGCCGCCGCCGCCTTTCCAGCCCGTGCTTTCGGTTACGCCGCCTTTGTCTTCACCGTCAATGACCTTCTTCAGACGCGGGATGATATGGGTGTGACAGTGCTCACCCAGCTCCACCATGATCCAGCGGCGCCCCATCTTGTGCGCCACCGCGCCGGTGGTGCCGGAACCAGCGAAGGAGTCGAGAACGAGATCCCCCTCATTCGTAGCGATTTCGAGAATTCGCTTCAGCAGTCGCTCGGGCTTGGGGGTGTCGAAAACGTTGCGCGGACCATAAAGTCCAATCATTTCCTTTTTTGCCTCATCGGTATGTCCCACTTCTTCATGAGGCCACCAGTTATGTGGGGTCATACCATCTCTAACCTCGGAGAGAAACAGCTTCAACGCAGGAACGGTATTCCGACCGTCACGCCCCCACCAGATGCGATTCTCTTCAACGTGACGCTTATGCGTACTAGGGTCGTATTTCCACGCCTTCTTAGTGTTCTTTATGACGGCCCCAGTATTCGGATTGATTATGTCGTAGCACAAGTTCGGACGCTTTTCCGGTGTCGCCTGATTTAGATAATCGACTGCCTTCCAAGGGCCGCGAGGATCATTGTCTGGATTGCTATATCGCGCTGCAGACTCTTCGCTGCGAGGAAGTAGATTGTTCTTGAAAGCGTCGCTTTTCGCGTACACGAGAACGAAATCGCAGATGCTAGCTATGCCTTGGAAGTTATTGCTGACGCTATACTTTCTTTGCCACGTGACTGTTGTCTTGTAGTTGCGCCGCCCAAAAATCTCATCGCACAACACCTTGAGGTAATGGCACTCGTTGTCGTCGATGGTGATCCAAAGCGAGCCATCCTCCGACAACAGCCGCCGGATGATCTCCAGCCGGTCGCGCATCAGCCCCAGCCAGATGGAATGTTCAAGCCCATCGTCGTAGTGTGTAAATGCACTGCCTGTGTTGTAGGGTGGGTCAATGAATACGCACTTAACTTTCCCAGTAAATTCCTGCTCCAATGCCTTCAACGCCAGTAGGTTGTCCCCGAAGATCAGTCGGTTGTCGAAAATATCGTTTTCTGTCACACGCTGTTTGGCGTGGTACGACTTCTCTGGTTCTTCGAGCAGGATGCGCGGCTCCAGCTTGGGCCGCTTTTCCTTCCCAATCCACGTCAGTTCGAGTTTTTGTTTGCTCATAAAAAACCTATACATTCGTCATTTCTGCGAATCTAACTTCGGGAAGAGCATCTTTCTTAGCCTCCTCCAAGATCCGAAGTAGTTCATAATTTTTGTTTTCACTATTGCTAACAATATCCCTTGCCAACCTGACGCACGCGGCACGCACAAAGGAAACACCAATGGACTCTCGTCCAAAGGGTAAAATATTCCTATAATCAGCGTTATCAAAGATGATAGGTAGAATCTCTACCAACGATTCGATGCTCTCATCAGATAGATATTTTTTGCAATACATCTGATTGGCAGTCCAGAGCAATGCTGGCAAACCAGTCATTCGATTCGACCCTATCCGATAAATTAATCTAGAAATCAACTTCTCAATATTAGGTGATTCTTTTTGATCTCTCCAAGTTAACAGGGCATATGATGCATATGTCAACTTGTTTGCATCGTTTGATTGAAGGCCTTGTCTGATCAACCTTTCCACCTGCTCATTAAAAATTTCATTGTTAATAGCAAAGTATGGAAAGGCAATCAGCGCCTCTGGTGCCTCGACTTCGGAATAAAAGACACAAAGCTTTTGAAAATTTTCTTCTGTGAGATTTTCTGAAGGCAATGCAGGAACAACAGAGCGAGCCAACACTTGGCCGACTAGAACAGTGAGTTGGCGTTCTTCGTTTTGCGCAAAGCCGAGCATATCGCTGCTGTCTTTATTCGGTCTCCAAATAATCAGTTGCTCGAAGTAATCGGCAGCCTGATCTGCAGACGGAAACTCTTTGATATTTTCTGCTTGTGCGGCGTTGGCTATGTCCGTCAACAGCGCCGAATCAAGCAGGCTTGGCTTTTTTGACTCAAATAAATATCTCCTGACAAGAGCCTTGACAGCAACAGGATCTGGCGAGGGAATTTCAAGTAGTACATACTTGAGTAATCCTGTTTCAGGAGCATTGTTCAGATTCGGTTCACTTCCCCATACTTTTTGCGCAATTTTTTTAAGCTCTTCTTTTGTCAAAAATTCTTTCTCGATCAACGGAAGTAGACGCAGCAGAGCAGAGGCACTTTGAGGTGAGCAGGGTGCGATATGATCTATTATTTCATCTATACGACGATCAAGAGCTGAGTCTTGCTTTCTTTCCCCCGGGTGTTTTACGACTGGATTTCCCCACTCTTTGTGATCCTTAAAGCTTATTTCAGACTGGAGAGGGAAAGACAAGGCATCGAGCAACACATCATGCTGCTGCGAATCGGGAATGCTCTTGAGAGAGAATTCAGACAGGTGCTTGACTGCATCAAAAAGCCAGAGATGATGAAGTTCAGGTTTTTTGCCAAGAGATACAGCCAAGCGAAATATTTGCTTTGCCTGTTCGGCCGTGGCTCTCACTGAAACACGGGCTAATACCTCGATAAAAACCCGCAAGCGGTCAATAGCGACGCGGCTAGCATAAGAAGACTTATCCTCCCGCTTTTTCAGCCAATAGTTGATTGCTAGAATGCACTGATTTAGCAAGAAGGTCACATCACTTTCTGGAAGACATGCTATGTGAACTCTTGAGAAGACTTTTTTCAAAACCTCCGATGTGTCGCTGTTCGCTGAACGGATTGCCAATGCAAAGCGATGAATATTGTCAATACCTTCCAACTCTGCGCTCTTGGCTGCTTGTTCAACAAGGAAGCTAACACCGCTCCATCGAAGTGGCATACCAACGGTGCTCGAAACACCTTCTAACAGAAGCAATGGATGTAGTTCGTTGCTAAATGTTAATGTATTGGCATTGTCTTTATAACGCCCGGGTTCGAATGATGGCTCAATTGCCTGTTGTTTTTGCTGCTTCTCCAGAGCTTTTGAAATTCGTTCCCTAATATGCTCAATGTGATCCCATGGGTCACACTTGGAATCTCGATAGCTGGACGGAAATGCTTTGAAAGGTTTGTCAAAAGACGACAGATCGACGCCACGCATCAGCCAGTGTGCCCAGGCTAATCGCGAGAGTACATGGATTGAGTTGCGATCATTTCGATACTGGGTTAGGAGTTCCTTGTATGCTTCTGCTACTAGCGCCCCCCCCTTATCAAATTGCCCAAGGTCGGCAAGGAGAGAAGCTTTTCTTAGTTTCCAGACTGGATTGCTATTAGTAATTTTTTCAACATGTTGTTCCATGGCCGTATAGTCGAACTGGTCACGCGCCACGATAGCGTTGTGGTAGGCAAGCTCGTCACTGCTCTCGGGCCAGTGTTTTTTGCCTTTCTCCAATATTGCACTTGTCGTCTGAAAAATATTTCTGGAGTCAGGGTTATCCATCCAGCGCGTATTTTTCAGAAGCAGGACCGCAATTTCTAACTGCTGTCTTTTTGATAGTGAGCAGGGCTTGTCAGGATCGCATACAGCAAGCAACTCGCTTGCCAGCCATGATGGTATAACTTCAAAGGTTACTTGGTGATGCCAAGTGATTTCGTACAATAGCTTGGCTTTAGATGTTTCTGTCATTGCAGACAGATTCTTAGGGTTAGGCCAGGGATCGGTTATTTGGCTTTGCAACTGAAACCGCTGTTTATTGGGACAAACCAGCCAGTCAGGGTAGGACAATCGATCCTTCTCTAAAGAGGGTAGCTTCTCCTCCAGCAGTTTAGCCGCATAGCTGGCATCTTGATGAATCTTGGTGCTTTCTGCCCCAGTGCTTGTTGTACGATGCAGCTGCGTTGGATCCCACTCCCAAATCTGTTTAGGCTTAAGATCTTGTAGGGCTCGGACGAATATTTTAGTCGCTTCCAAATGTCGAATATCGCGCTCATCGTAATCTGTAACTAGGTCATCTAGGTCGATGGGTGCGACATTAATGGATTCCAGATATTTTCGTTTTGCGGAGTTCAGCCCCAGGGCCCCAACGAGGTAAATACGTCTTGAATGTGTGGCTAGATGATCTCGGACCCACCCAGCCCATTGGAGAAAGTTGGGATCATCACCGGAGAAGCCTAACAAACATAATTCGTTTTCGATGAAAACCTGACGCGAGAAATTGACAAACGCCGCGTATTGTTGTGGATATTTTCGGTAGTCCTCTTGGGTGAAAACCAGGTCTTTTGTTACGTCTATCGTCCCGTGTAACTTGACGATTCTTGGCGCTCTTGCACTGGAAAGATCTTCTTGCTTTGAAACCACACTGTAAATCGGTTGGTGCACCTCGGATGATGCACGCTCCAGCAACGTATCCCAATTAGTGGTCAGAATTTCTGACCATGGCAATTCCAGCAATGACTTGTACAACTCGCCAGGTTCCCACGCTGCATCGTTGATTTCTTGCTTTATCAAATCATACAGGGCTTGCTTGCCAAAATAAGCGCAATATTCTTCTGCCAAACGTAGAGCGTCGGTGCTGCCTGAACCCAATTCATCGGCAAGTTTGCTGGAAAAATGATTCCAGAGCGGCAGTTTCTTACTAGGATCGCCTGTCGAGGCAGCGCTTCTGCTAAAACCTGCGCCTACCATGATGGCTGCGCCATGGTAAGAGTTGTCCTGCTGCCAAAGTGCAGCCGCGAGTTTTTTTAATGCAGCGTAATCGGGAAGAGAAGAGATATGTTTCATCATTGCAACACCCACTCCACGTTGAACAGCACCTGTTCCCGGACCCTCTGTTCCAGTTGCTCTTCAAGCTTTTCGATCAGCGTATTGCGTTGCATCTCGACCTCATCCTGTCGGTTGAACAACTCGCGGCGCAGCTTGCTGCGCTTGCCTTCCAATTCGCGCTGCTTCTTCTGCCATGACAGCTTTTCGTCCAGCGTCGGCGAGGTCGCGGCGGTTCGGCGCACCTCCTTGATCTCGCGGTCGATCTCCTTGATCTCCTGCTCCAGACCCAATTTCAGATCGTCCGCCCAGGCATCCAGCTTCTGGACTTCCTGCTCGAAGTAACCAAGGTTGCGCTCGTTGACTTCGCGCAAGAGCGCGCTTTTGCGCGCTTCCACATCGACCAAAAGGGTGGCGTCAGGGGCGTTGAACAGACTGACCGTCTGCGTGGTTGCGGGCAGACGCAGCAGTTTTTCCGGGTCATCTTCCGTGAGCAAAACGCCGTCGGTTGTTGCCGCGGCGACTAGCAGATGTTCTTCCCGGTTGCCAAGGGTCTCGACCGTGATCAGTCTCACCGTGAGCCATCCAGCCTTGCCGCGATAGGCTTCAAGTGTGCTGATCTTTGAGCCGTAGGCGTCGTAGTCGAAGATGAGACGAACTGCATCAAGTTTCCGAGCCTTGGCCTGCTCGATAGCCCATCGAGCCAGTGGATGACTGATACGGTATAGGTGCGCATCACCGGACCGGCGGGGCAGTTCGTAGCGCCCCCGCTCGATGGTCGTAAGTCCGCTGTGCTCGATTTCGGCCGGTATTTGGCAGAGATCGAAACCGCTGTCATCGAACGAGGCATACTGGATCAATTCGGCGCGGGTCAAGTCCATCAACATGCGTTCGAAGCGATTGCGCGCGTTGCGGCTGTCGTCTGCACGTATCCGCAGCTTTTCCTGCACTGACTCGTCGAAGTTTTCAAGTAATGCCTGACGCGTCTTGACCATGGCGTCACTGATCTCTCCCGACAGGTCAAGGCGGAGCTGCTCAAAACTGGATTTGATTTCCTCTGGTTCTCGGCAGTTCTGGTAGATATCCGCGATACGTCGCTCGAAGTCGACACCCGAACCGATGGCACCCAGCACTTCGTCGCTGGCGCCAAACACGCCTTCGAAGAGCTGGAACTTCTGCGCCAGCAATTCATAGACGCGTTTGTCCGCCTCATTGCTGAGATCCACGAAGTTCACAACCACCACATCGTGCTTCTGGCCGTAGCGGTGGCAGCGCCCGATGCGCTGCTCGATACGCTGCGGATTCCAAGGCAAGTCATAGTTGATCACAAGCGAGCAGAATTGAAGGTTGATGCCTTCGGCGCCAGCTTCGGTTGCAATCATGACCTTGCCACGCTCCTTGAAGTACTCGACCAGTGCTGCACGGGTGTCGGCGGTCTTGGAGCCGGTGATGCGGTCAGTGCCTTCATGGCGTTTGAGCCAATCCTTGTAGATCGCCTGCGCACGTTGGTCGCTGTTGGTGCCGTTGAAGAGCACGATGCCGTCGCCGTATGGCGTGTCAGCCAGCAAGCTCAGCAGATACTCCTGTGTGCGCTTGGATTCGGTGAAGATAATGGCTTTTTGCGCTGCACCCAACCGATCCAGTTCGGCAAAGGCACGATCCAGTGCGG
Source organism: Brachymonas sp. KE5 (assembly GCF_057773645.1). Taxonomy (NCBI): domain Bacteria; kingdom Pseudomonadati; phylum Pseudomonadota; class Betaproteobacteria; order Burkholderiales; family Comamonadaceae; genus Allobrachymonas; species Brachymonas sp. KE5. The sequence continues at coordinate 253,999 of NZ_CM173463.1, read as the reverse complement.
TCAGCAGCGCCTTACCCTTGGCATTGTCACGGATGTTGGTCGCCAACTCCTTGAAGTGGCGAAGCTCTTCGACTTCCTGCGCAATGGCATCTCGCTCTGAGCGGCTCGGTGCCGCCGTAGCGGAGCCTTGCTCGTTCCACTCATCCGCAGTTTCGTCCAGCGATTCGTAGTCTTCGTCGAGTTCTTCGGCCAGATCAGGAATTTCTGCCGTCTCGTCGAGCACTCCCTGAAGCCGTTTGGCCATCGTTTCCAGCGCACCTGCGATGGCGTGCGAGCTGGACGCGAGCAACTTCCATAGCACCAGTGAAATCAGCTGGCGCTGTCCCTCGGGCATGGCCTTCAGGTTGGGGCGACGCAAGTAATCAGCGACGAGTCGGGACAGTTCCTGCTCTTCGCTTGAGGGCGTGAATTCCTGGATGATGGCCTTGCGCGCCGTATACGACACATAGGGCTGAACCTGTTTGCGCAGCGTGCGCTTGCAGATGGGAGCCAGCCTGTCACGCAGACCGTTGAACGCCTGCTCCCGGCCAGTAAATTGCGAGCGAAAGCTGTCAAGGTCTCCGAACACGCGATCATCGATGAAGCTGACCAGCCCATAGAGTTCGAGCAATGAGTTTTGTAACGGCGTTGCGGTCAGCAGCACCTTGGAGTGAACGTGCGACAACGCATCCTTGAGGGTTTTGGCAATGACGTTGCTGGTCTTGTAGACGTTGCGCAGGCGATGCGCTTCGTCGAGAACGACCAAGTCCCAGTCAATGCTCTTGACATCGTCAGCCTTGGACTTGGCGAACTGGTAGGAACAGATGACCGGACCGGAGGCGAAGAGGAATGGATTCTGTCGATCCTGCTTGCGGATCGCGTTGTAGCTTTTGGCTTCGAGAATCAATCCTTGCAGACCGAACTTGTCTTGCAACTCCTGGTGCCACTGCTTGCGCAGGTTGGCCGGAACGATGATGAGAATCTTGCGGCGTCGCTCGGCCCAACGCTGAGAGATGACCAACCCTGCTTCAATGGTCTTGCCGAGCCCCACTTCGTCAGCGAGGAGCACACCGCGCGAAAGGGGATTGCGGCAGGCGAAGAGGGCGGCCTCCACCTGATGTGGATTGAGATCAACCTGCGAGTCGACCAGTGTTGAGGCCAGCGATTCCACGGAATCGCCCGCCGCACGGCGCGTCAGAAGCCATGCGTAGTACTGGCTTTGATACTGCGTAAGGGGCTGTTGCATCAGTCTCCCCCCTCTACCTTGACTTGTTTCCACTTCGCTCCTCGCCCCTTGCCCATGGACTCGATCACTCCCTCTGACTTCATCGCCCGCAGCACCAGCCGCACCATGTCCCGGCTCACGCCCGGGCAAGCTTCTTCAATTTCGGAAATCGAGAACGGCAGGGTGCGCCCCAAGACTTCCGCACGCACCCGGTCGCCTTTGCTGCCACGTCCCCGCTCGATGGTGCCGACACGCTCCTCGAACTCGCGGTATGCCCGCAGCAAGGCACGCCAGAAGTAGTCGAGCCAAGGCTTTGCGTCGTGCTGCCCCTGGTGCCAACCCTGAGAGCTGGCTTCCAGCGTCTCGTAATAACCTTCCTTGGTATCCTCGAAGATGCGTTCCAGGCTGATGTAGCGGCCCACGGCATAGTCGAAGTGGTAGAGCAGCAGCAAGGTCAGCAGGCGGGACATGCGGCCATTGTCGTCGGGGAAGGGGTGGATGCACAGGAAGTCGAGCATCGCCAGTGGCACCAGCACTAGTGGGTCGGCCAGGTGCTGGTCCAATGCGGTGGCGTAGCGCCCGGTCAGATCAGCCATTGCCATCGGCGCCAGATGCGCCGCGACCGGCTGGAAGCGCAGCCGCGACGTGCCGTCCGGGTGGCGCTCGATGATGTCGTTGTTAGTCGCCTTCCAGCGCCCGCCCGCCTGCGGCATGTAGCGGTACAGCAGGGTGTGCAGTTGCAGCACTACGCCCTCGCTGAAGGGCATGTGCGCGGCCGATTCGTGGATTAGCGCCAGAGCATCACGGTAGCCGGCGATCTCCTGTTCGGAACGACTCTTTGGCGTTGCGTTGCGGATGACCAGAGACTTCAACCGCGAGGGTGCGACGACAACGCCTTCCAGCCGGTTGGACGACTCGGTGGATTCGACTACCGCGACCTGGCGTAGGCCTTTGAGGGCTTCAGGCGACTGCGCGGCATAGAGCTGTTGCTTGCCCTGGTACTCGCCCAGTGTGCGCAACGTGGCAGCCTGGGTGCCATCGAAGCGAAGCGCGGCAAGGTACTCGGGTGTGAGCGAGTGCATGAAAATGTAAACCTAGGCTATCTAAATGGGGTAATCATAGCCATTAAATGGGGTATTGTCTCTACAAATACCCTGTTATCAGTCTCTGACTACTCCATTTCCTCAGCTTCTTGATTTTGACGTGCGCTTGCACCTCCTCGGCATTCACCACCCTCATATATTTCCCTTTACTGACAGGCCTTGAGGATCTGGTTTCAGGTCATGCGTACGAGCGTATTCCAGCACCAGAATTTCGATCATTGAAGCCACCGAGCGACGCTCGCGCTCAGCCGCCAAGCGCAAAAGCTGCTTGATCTCAGCGGAGGTGCGGATGGATAGGGTTTCGTCCTTCAGGCGTGACATGGCAGCGTCTCATCAGTGATGTCACGCAAATGTACTGCATTTTGCCCCACCTCGCCATGATTCTCTTCAGGGCGTAGATTCCGTGCTTGGGGCTGCTCGATGGCGCGGCACCTTGGCGGTAGCCGGCTTTACAGGGCGCTCAGCCTCGATGAGGATGGGTTGCAGTGCATGCAGGCTGCTGGCCTGATTGGCTTGCCCGTAGTGCCGTCGTGTTTTGCCGCTGGCATGTCCCAGCCCCTGGCTGACTGAATCCGCCGCTGCGTGCCGTTTCAGGTCGGCTGCCCATTGGTGGCGCAGGCAGTAAGCTGTGATAGCGTGCTTGTGTTTCGGCCAAATGCTACGTGCTAGCCGACGGACTTCGACGGTGAAGTTGACCGGGCTGTCAATGCAAACGATTAATTCCCGCAGCCCCGCTAGCCGGATGCGCAGAGCCTCCAACAATGGATGGGGGGCGTGTGCGCCATAGGCGATTAAGCGCTGCGGCTGGCCTTGATGCGTCTTAACCTTGGCGCCATCGATCTCGAATCTGATCTCGCCCATGCCGCTGCGCGGATTGTTCACCCAGCGAATGAGCACGCCGCGCCGGAGCTCTTCCGGACGGCAGCCGGTCAGCGCAGCGACCAGAATGGCATCGGCATACTTGCCTTTCGCAGCGCGCTGATACAGTTGCTCGCGCCAGTCGCCGGGGAGGCCGCGCAAGGCTTGCCGCTTGCTGGCACGCTTGCGGCGCTCGCCGGGATGGCCGCTTTGCCGGGCCATATCGAACTCGCGCAGAAATGCACGCTGTTGTTGCAATTGGGCCTGGATGGCCATGACTTGCAACCTGTCCACAGGTCGAGCAGAGAGCGCGGAATGCAGGCTTTTCAGCTGCTCGACAAGACCGGCGTACAGGCAGTAGCGAAGCGCTGCGACGCGTTTGTAGAAGGTTGTCGGGCGCTGGGTGGCCGTCATGACTTCGGCCACACCACCTTCGGCGTAGCGGGCACGCTGTAGCAGCGTGCGGCCAAGCTGGCGATAGTCTTGCCTGGTCTTGCTGCTCAAGCTGGCAAATTCATCGACCGGAAGCATGGCTTGCATCTCGTGCCGGCACGATTCGATCAGCGCAACCATCTCATCCGCGTCGATCATTGCTTCCGGCCCTGAAACATCGCCTTCAAATCGGCGATGGCCTTTGCGCGTTCAGCCTTTGTCTTTTGGCGCTCGGCTTCTGACTGCTGCACAGGGGCGCGCAATTGCACTGCCTCCATCGCCTCCTGTCGGTTCTTTCGCCAGCGGGCGATATTCGGCGCGAACTCGGCGATGAATTCTCCCGCGACAGCGCTATTCATCACGGCCAATAGCCATGAGCGCACGGAGCGGATGCCCGCGTGCTTGCCACTACCGGCTGCCGACAGGACGCCAGCCAGCTCGTCGGCGACAAGCTGTATCTGTTGTGTTGAGAGCGAGGGGCCGAAGCGGCGGGTTACGTCGGCGATGACGCGCAGGTAGGGCAGAAGAGAAGGGTGCGACAAGTCCAAGGGCGCGGAAGCCTCTCCCGTTTTCGGAGAGTTATCCACAGCCCCTGTCTGTAGTAGTGGTTTTATATTTTTTACTACTACTTCTTCCTTGTATTCACCTACACCTATATCACCGCCCTGACCGGCGACGGATGTGCCGTCCACGGTTTCTCCGTCGCCGGCCAAGCCGGCCATGGATGTTTGTGGCACCTTTTGCGAGACTGGTGTCAACACGGACTCCCATCGCCAAAGCCCTTCTTCGTCCTGGAATTTCCTCCGTGCCAGGTAGCCGGCGTCTTCAAGTTCGCGCAGGATGCGGCGGCAAAGGTCTCGGCCAAGATGGCCTTTCGCTCGCGACTGATCGTGCAGCACGCGCGGCAGTGCGACAGCGCGCAACTGCCAGTTACGGCCTAGCGAGAGCAAGTGGCAAGCCACGCCTCGCGCTTCATAGCTCAACCGGGAGTCGCGTAACAGGCTGCAAGGCAGAGACCACCAGTATTCGGCGGAGTCGTCAATGCGGATGCGGCTCATGACTTCGCCCTCTGGCGAGCCAGACAAACGGCGTGCTCACGATCCGCCGCCTGGGTCTCAAGCCACGCGTCGATCTCGTGGGCAAAAAAGCCAATCGAACGGCCGCCAGGGCCTAGCCGAACTGGCTTCGGAAAATCTTCAGTCTGGCAAAGTCGCCAGAGGGTTGTCCGGCTGACCGAGATCTTCATGCAGACATTCTGCGTCTTGATGATTTGCATGCTGTTCCTCTCAACGTGTTGAAACACGAAGGGATCATGCAAAAGATCTGGTTATGAAGTCAGGGAGCACGGTTGTCACCTGCACTCCCTATTCTCGGGCCTGAAATCACCCAGCATGCAAACCGGTGTCGAGCAGTGGCCTCAGCTGTGCCAGTCGAATGTCTCACAAAATGGCCGAGACAATCCAAGCTCGTATCCTTGGCAAGATGCCGTAAGGATGCTGCTTGTGGGCAGGGTTGGTTCACGTCCCTCGGAGACGGCTTTCATTATCTGGGACATGTAAAGATTGGGCTCTATCACTGTTTTCTTCAGCAGCACCCGGACTACAACTCCATCGATAGCGACGGTAAATCCTTTGCTGAAACGCCCCAGATAGTGATTGGCGCGATGAGCAGGCGTGGTTTCAGCATCTGCCTTCATGCCGCCCGCAGCATAGATGGCGCCGAGGAGATAGGCGGATGGCTCGTTCTTGCTGTTCACCGAGTGGTACTCGAACTCCTTGCTCCACTTGATCGGAATTCTGAATTGCTGGCAGGTAACGATAAATTGCTTCGCGATCAGCTCCTTGGCCTCATGTTCTCTGCTTGCTCCGGGCGCTGACAGTTGCCTGCTCACGGAGTGTAGCGACTCGCAGAACAGCTTATGGGTAGGCAGGTCCTTCCTCAGAAATTCGGGTAATAGCGCTGCCGACTCTTCGTCCAGGCTTCGAAGCGCCTTGCTTAACCGGGACGCCGCATCTCGGAGTCTTTTTAGTTGCTCAAGTGTGCCTTCTTCAATTTCAGGGGGCGGCATCGTACGCCAACGAAAACTTTCTGCCAGCCGCAGAAAAGCATTTACACATTGCTCGCGGCGCTGGACGCCATATCGGTCGCAGGTTGCCTCTGCTCTGGTGCGCAGCTCGGCGACGGCATCGGAGTTGGGAATATCTGGAGCCATGATCTTTGTGGTCATGCCTGTGCTTGCTCTTTCCATTCATCCAACTTGTCCGCCCAATCTTGCATCATGGCCCGACGCTCATCGAAATAGGTGGCGTGGTTGTAGGTACGACGCACATTGTTCTGGTCAGCATGGGCAAGCTGCGCTTCGATGGCATCGGGACGGTAGCCCATCTCGTTAAGGCGGGTACTGCCGGTGGTCCGCGTGGCGTGTGGGCTATAGGCGCCGCTCCACCCCAAAACCTTGAGTGCCTGGCGAAGCGATGCGGCGGACATTGGGGCGTTGCGATCATCCCGGCCGGGAAAAAGGTGCTTGCGGTTGCCGGTAATGGCATGCAGTCCTTTGAGCATGTCCACTGCCTGACGTGGCAGAGGCACGACGTGCTCCTTGCGCGCTTTCATGCGCTGCGCCGGGATACGCCACACAGCCTTCTCAAGGTCAAACTCATCCCAAGCTGCCTCGGCCACTTCAGTCGGTCGCGCCAGGGTCCACCACATCAGTTGCATGCAATGACTTACCTGAAAGCTGCAGCGGTGGTTTGCGAAGTCGCTTAGCAGTTTGCCAATCTGCTCTTTACTGAGCGCCGGTTTGTGCTGGGTCTTGTTTGCTGGTAGCGCCTTGCGCACCGGCCAAACCGGGTCGCTGTCGGCTCGCAAGGTGGCGACGGCGAACTCGAATACGGCGGACATGGTGCGCCGCGCCTCGGCGGCGACCGTGGGCGCGCCACGCTTTGCTGTTTTCTGCAGGATGTCCAGGACATGGGCTGGCGTTATTTCGCGAACCGGCATATTGCCGATACTGGGGAACACCACGCGCTCCAGCATATCCAGACGCCGGTTCTTGGTGACATCTTCCCAGTCCTTTGTCTGCAGCCACTCCTTGGCGACGATCTCGAAGGTGTTCTTTGCTTCGCTGGCTTGCCGGATGCGGTCGATCTGCCTTTGCTGGGCGGGATTGATGCCTTGCTTGACCAGTTTGCGTGCGGCCTCACTGCGTTCCCTGGCTTCAGAGAGCGTAACAGCAGGGTATTCGCCAAGCGCAAACATGCTGGCCTTGCCATCCAGTGTGAAGCGGTATCGCCAAGCCTTGACTCCGTTGGGCTTGACTTCGAGGTAGAGCCCGCGCTGGTCATTCAATCGCTAGAGCTTTTCCCTGGGCTTGGCGTTGCGGCAGTGCGTGTCGGTAAGCATGGTGGCTGACTCCTTGTCATGGCGGCAGCTTCACTATACTCATTTATTCGCACGCCATCCAAGGGCTGTACTCACCATCGTACTCAGATGCACTTTGGCTTCTCGGGAAACTTGAAGCAGCGCTATGAAACAATAAAACCGCGCAACTGCGCGGTTTTATTGGGATTTTCATGCCTTCCTAGTGTTTCATGAAACATCAGGAAAACGGCTTGGCGACTCAAACGTTGAACAAAAAGTTCATCACATCCCCATCCCTGACGACATACTCCTTGCCTTCAGCGCGCATCTTGCCCGCCTCCTTGGCGCCCTGCTCGCCCTTGTACTGGATGAAGTCGTCAAACGCGATCGTCTGCGCGCGGATGAAGCCGCGCTCGAAGTCGCCGTGGATCACGCCTGCCGCCTGCGGCGCGGTATCGCCGATATGGATGGTCCAAGCACGCACTTCCTTCACGCCGGCGGTGAAGTAGGTCTGCAGCCCCAGCAGGCTGAAACCCGCGCGGATCAGGCGGTTCAGGCCCGGCTCGTGCAGGCCCATTTCCTCCAGCATCATGTCGCGGTCTTCGTCGCTCATTTCGGCCAGTTCCGATTCGATCTTGGCGCAGATGGCCACCACCGGCGCATCGCCGTGCGACTTGGCAAATTCCTTCAGGCGGTCCAGCAGCGGGTTGTTCTCGAAGCCGTCCTCGGCCACGTTGCCCACGAACATGGCCGGCTTGCCGGTGATCAGGCACAGCGGCTTGAGCAGCGCCTTTTCCTGGTCGTTCAGGTCCAGGATGCGCGCGGGCTTGCCTTCGAGCAGACCGGCCTGCACTTTTTCCAGCACCTTGACCATGGCAATCGCTTCCTTGTCGTTGCCGCTCTTGGCTGCCTTGCCGTAACGCACCTGCGCCTTCTCCACCGTGCCCAGGTCGGCCAGGCAGAGCTCGGTCTGGATCACCTCGATGTCGGAGATCGGATCGACCTTGCCCGCCACGTGGATCACGTTCGGATCCTCGAAGCAGCGCACCACGTTGACGATGGCGTCAGTTTCGCGGATATGCGCCAGGAACTGGTTGCCCAGGCCTTCGCCCTTGCTCGCGCCTGCCACCAGGCCGGCAATGTCCACAAACTCGACGATGGCCGGCACGATGCGCTCGGGCTTGATGATCTCGGCCAGCTGCTGCAGGCGCGGATCGGGCACTTCCACCACGCCGGTGTTGGGCTCGATGGTGCAGAAGGGGTAGTTTTCGGCAGCGATGCCGGCCTTGGTCAGGGCGTTGAACAGGGTGGACTTGCCCACGTTGGGCAGGCCCACGATGCCGCATTTGAGGCTCATGGAAGTTCCTTGGAAAGCGCTAGCCGCTTGAATTAAAACAACCTTCTATTCTACCTGTGGCCGCCATTCTCCCGGCAAGGCATCCACCAACAGCACGCCGCTGGCCGGAAACGCCGCCAGACTCACCGGCGTGCAGGCCGGATGCGCCCGCTCCTGCCCCTCGCGCGCCAGCGCCGTCTGCAGCGCCCGCTCGCCCTGGCACAGCACCACGCGCCAGCTGCGGCCATCGCGGCGCAGCGTGACAGTGGTTTCCTGCCAGTGCGGCGGCAGACAGGGCTCGATGTGCAGCACATCCTGCTTGAGCACGATGCCGCAGAGCGACTCCAGCCCCGCCCGCATCAGCCAGCCCGAGCTGCCCGTATACCAGCTCCAGCCGCCACGGCCGGCGTATGGCTCGACCGTATAGACGTCGGCAGCCACCACATACGGCTCGAGCGCATAGGTTTCGCCCAGCCCGTTGTGCTGCCAGCGGTGCGCCGGGCTGATGCCCTGGAACACCCGCCAGGCTGCGCCCGCCTGCCCCAGCCGCGCAAAGGCCATCAGCCCCCACACCGCGCCGTGGTTGTACTGCCCGGCGTTCTCGCGCACGCCGGGCGGATAGGCCTGGATGTAGCCGGCGCTCGGCTTCGCATGCTGCAGCGGCGGCGTCAGCAGGCGCATCACCTGGTGCTTGTGGTCGAACAGCTGCTGGTCGGCCTGCTGCATGGCGGCGCGTGCCCGCACCGGATTGGCCGCCGCCGACAGCACGGCCCAGGCCTGGGCAATCAGGTCGATGCGCCCTTCCCCGTTGCTGGCACTGCCCAGCACCGAACCATCGTCGAAGAAGGCACGGCGGTACCAGCTGCCGTCCCAGCCCTCGGATTCCAGCGCGTCGATCCAGCCGTTGCGCGCCTGCTCCCACGCAGCCACGCGGCCGCCATCGCGCCGCGCCCGCGCCAGCGGCAGGTACACACGCACCACCTCGCACAGGAACCAGGCCAGCCAGACCGACTCGCCGCGCCCCTCGTGGCCGACGCGGTTCATGCCGTCGTTCCAGTCGCCCGTACCCATCAGCGGCAGGCCGTGCACGCCGGTGCGCAGGCTGCGGTCGATGGCCAGGGCACCATGCTCGTACAGGGTGTCCACATGGTCGCTCACCTGCGGCGACTCGTACACGTCCTCGCGTTCCGGCGGCACCTGGGAGCCCTGCAGGAAAGGCACCTGCTCGTCCAGCAAGCCATGATCGCCGGTACGCTCCACATACAGGGCCAGAGCCAGCGGCAGCCAGAGCAGGTCATCGGTGAAGTGGGTGCGCACCCCCGCGCCTCCGGGCTCATGCCACCAGTGCTGCACATCGCCTTCCGAGAACTGGCGCCCCGCATGACGGCGGATCTGGCGTGCCAGCAGTTCGGGCGCATGCCCGACCATGCTCATTGCATCCTGCAACTGGTCGCGGAAGCCGAAGGCGCCGCCTGCCTGGTAGAAGCCCGCGCGCGCCCACAGGCGACACACCACGGTCTGATACGGCAGCCAATGGTTGACCAGCGCATCGAAGGCGGGATCCGGCGAACGGATCTGGCGCGCACCACACAGTTCACCCCAGAAAGCGCGCACCTGCTCGAAGCGCTCGACGATGGGCGTCGTGCGCACCTGCTCGGCCAGATGGCGGGCCTGCGGCAGACTCCAGCCATGCCCCAGGATGGACACTGCCGATACCGTGGCCCCGGGCTGCGCCGTCAGCACACAGGCTACCGCCGCGCATGGGTCCAGCCCCAAGCCGCTGCGCTGGCCGAAGCGCGTGGGCAGCACAGGGCAGCCCTCGCTGTTGAACAATTCACGGCGGTCGCAGGTCCAGTCGGCCTGCTGCGACTGGCCTGCAGGCCCGATCAGCGCCAGGAACGCCGTGCTCTCGCCAAAGCCGCCGGCGCGATCCAGTTGCGTGGCATACAGCACCGGGGCCGTCGGCGGCGGGGGCAGGCCCACACCATGCGGCCCCACCACATGCTGCTCGGTGTGCGTGTAGATGCTCATGCGTTCACGCCGCGAGGCGCCCAGCACCCACTCGGCCAGCGTCACCAGCCGCAGGCGGCGGGCCTGCACTCCGGTGTTGCGCAGCATCACCACGCACTGCTTCACAGGCAGGTCGCGGTCCACGCACCAGGTCAGCGTCACGTCCAGCCCCGGCAGCTGCTGCTGCATGCGGGTAAAACCGATGCCATGCGTCACATGCACGGCATGACCCTGGCAAACCTGCCCCAGCGTCCAGACTTCGCCACCGTCGATATCCTCCAGCAGCAGGCGCTCGCCCGCAGGGTCGCCCAGCGGATCGTTCGACCACGGCGTCAGCTGGTGCATGCGGCTGTTGCCGGCCCAGGTCATGCCGGCCCCCACTTCGGACACATGGCAGCCGAAATCCGGATTGGCCAGCACGTTGATCCAGGGCCGCGACGGACGATGCCCGTCATCGAGCGTGAAGCTGAAACTGCCATCCGCCGGATCGAAGCGCCCCTGCGGCGATGGCGGCGCCGCCCCTCCCGCGGAGCCCAGCCGCGGCACCTGCAGCCGGCAAGGCACCGATTCGACGACCGGCGCCTCCACGGCGCCGCTGGCAGCTCCGCTGCGCAGCACCTGCTGGGCCAGCGTGCGCCCGTCCGCCGTCAGGCGCACCGAGGCCAGCAGATACAGCGTGGTGCGCTCGTCGTCCGACAGGTCGCTGTCGTGCAGGATGAACAAGGCGGCACGCAGATGTTCGGGCCAGCGATCGTCCTTGCGTGCCAGCAGGCGCTCGCGCATCAGCTGCAGCTGCCGTTGCACCGGCGTGAGGTAGGAGGCCGGTTCGCCGTTGAGCACCACCATGTCCACCCCCAGCCCGCCGGCCGACCACAGGCGCAGCGAGCGGCGCAGCTGCTGCACCATGGGCAGGCCGGATTCTTCCGAGATCGACACCACCAGCAAGGGGCGGTCGCCCGAAATGCCGTGGCGCCAGAGCAGGCGGCGGTCGCAGGCCAGCCGTGCGGCGCGTTCCACGTCGTTCTGCGCCAGATGCTGTTCGCGGTAGTGCTGGGCCGACAGCTGGGTCTGCACGCGCAGCAGCGCCCGCCAGGCTTCGGGGTCGAGCTGGATTTCGTGCAGGCGAACACCGCTCATGGTGTTGGCCATGCTGCTGGAACGCTTCACATGGCCTTCCTGCCGGTAGCGGTCCACCAGCTGCTCCAGCGCCGCCGGATCGCGCGAGGCCGCCATGGCAAACACCAGACGCGCCTGCACCCCCGCCGGGATGCGCAGTCGCACACGCAGCACGGCCACCGGATCCAGTCCGGTATCGACGGCAATGCCCGGCAGTTCGGGCTCGCCATGATCATCATGCAGCAGCGTGTAGCCACCATCGCCACGCACATGCGCCGAACAGCCGTGACGGCCGACCCAGCGGCTGCGGTCGGCGCAAGGCTCGACGGAGACGATGTCCGCCTCGCAATGTGCCAGGAAGGCAGCCGCATACATGGGCTGATAGTCCGCCAGCCGCGGCTTGCGGCAGAGGTAGAGGGCGCGGTCCGCCGAATCCCAGTGCGTGCGCACGAACAGGTTGGAGAACGCCGGGTGCGCCTCGTCATCCGCCTGCGTCGCCAGCGTGATTTCGGAGGCGAAGCTGATGGTGAGCTCGAGCGGATGCTCGCCCAGGTTCTCCAGCCGCACCTGGCGCAGTTCGCAGTCGTCCTCGGCGCTGACCCAGACATCGGTCAGCGCTTCCAGATCCTTCCAGAGCGCCTTCAGCAAGGCGCGGTCGGGCAGCAGTTCGGCGTGATAGCGGGCTTGCGGATCCCGCGCCGGCAACAGCGTGAGCGAATGCCGCACTGCGGGAGTGTCCGTGTCTTCGTGACGCTCCACATAGAGATAGCTGCCATAGGCATCGCGCAGCGGGTCGTCGCGCCAGCGCGTCAGGGCCAGCCCCTGCCAGCGGCTCACGCCGGCACCGCGGCTGTTGATCCAGACGGCGTGGCTGCCGTTGCTGAGCAGTTGCAGCGTTGCCGGCTCGGCCAGCAGCGGCTCTTCCAGCTGCGCCATGTAGGTCGGGCCCGCGCTGCTGGAGATCGGCCTGCCGGAAGGCGGCTGCAAGGGCTGCACCACGCGCGGCGTGGGCTCGTGCAGCAGCGCAGCCACGGCACGCAGATAGGGATCGCTCATGGCCCACTGACGCGGCGCGTTGTCGCACAGCACGTCGGTGAAGGCGACCAGACTCATGGCCTGGTGGTGCGCCATGTAGGTGTGCACCGGCGTCGAGACGCGCCCGGCCAGCTGGCGCTGCGGCGAGTAGTCGAGCGACTCGATGAAGCCCATGTCGCCGCGCATGCCCAGTTCCTGCAGTCGGTGCAGGTTGGCAATGGCCTCGCCCGGATACAGCATGGTCGCCATGGCGGTGGCATACGGCGCCACCACGCGCACGTCGGACGGCGTGCGGCGCAGCGCCAGAGCCGCCACGCCCTGCGGTCCATACTGGTAGGCCAGCGTCTGGTCCTGCCCGGCAATGGCCGATTCGGAAATGCCCCAGGGCGTTCCCCGCTCCTCGCCGTCGGCGCGCTGCTCCAGGATCGCCTGGCGCGTCACATGGCCCAGCGCGCTCGCCGGCGGCTCGTCCAGCACCAGCGTCGGCATCAGGTATTCGAACATCGAGCCCGACCAGGACTTGATGCCCAGCCCGCGTTCGTTGAAGAAATACGGCCTGCCCAGCGCCGCCCAGTGCTCGGGCGGCACATCGCCCTTGGCAATTGCCACCAGGCTGGTCAGGCGCGATTCGCTCGCCAGCAGGTCGTAGTGGTTGGCGTCGAGCTCGCCGGTTTCGGTGCGCAGGCCGATGTGCAACAGGCGGCGGTCGCTGTCGTACAGGATGCTGTAGTCGGGCTCCAGCGCCAGCGTGCGGCAGCGCGTGCCCAGCTCAAGCAGTTTGGCGCGCAGCACGGCCGGCGGCACCACGCGATCCCGCAGCAGCGAGGAGAGAATGGTCAGGTGATCGGTCAGTTGCGCCAGCGCCGGCTGGAGCGCGACACTGGCGGTCTGCCGTGTCAGTTCGGCACGTTCGCGCGAGGCCTCCACACGCGCCAGCAGCGCCGCCATCGGTGCGCTGCCGGGGCCGGGCGGCGTGGCATGCACCAGATCCGCCACCGAGGGGAACCACTCCAGCGGCTGCAGTTGCGTCAGCACCGGTTGCAGCCGCAGGGCCGACCATTCCAGCGTGCATTCCAGCGCCGTGTGCTGCTCGGCCAGCGCCTGCGGGTCGAGCGCAGCGGCCTCCTCGCAGGCGCGCGCCACCACCAGCAGATGGCCGGAGCAGTTGCCGCTGTCCACCGTCGAGACATAGCCCGGCGGCAGCACCGCGAGCGTGCGCGTGTCGTACCAGTTGTAGAAATGCCCGGCATGGCGCGGCAGCCGCTCCAGCGTGGCCAGCGTGTCCTGCAGGCGCGCCACCATTTCCGCGCGGCCGATGAAGCCGATCTGGCGCGCGCAGGCCAGCACCAGCAGGTACATGCCGATATTGGTCGGCGAGGTGCGGTGCGCCACCATCTGGAAGGGCTGCATCTGCACGTTGTCGGGGGGCAGGAAGTTGTCCTCCTCGCCCACGTGCCGGTCATAGAAGCGCCAGGTATCGTGCGCCAGCTCGAACAGGTAGCTGCGCTGCTGCTGCGTGATGCGCTCGCGGCGCGGGCGCGGGCGCAGCCGGCTGATCAGCGCCACCCACACCGGCACCAGCGCCCACAGCACCAGCAAGGGCAGCAGCGCCACCCAGTTCACCGGCCAGCCGGCCAGGCTCCCCCCCAGCGCCAGCAGCAACAGCACGCCGGCCGTCACCACCGTGGCCCGGTGCTTGCGCAGCAGCGAAGGCAGATCGGTGCGCACCGAGGCCTGGGCCGCCGCCGCCGTCATCCATTCCAGCAGCAGCCGGTGCGACACCAGCTGCCGGTACACGGCCCGGATCACGGCATCGCCATACAGCACGGCCTGATCCAGCAGCGTGGCCAGATGCCACAGCGGCGTGACCAGCGCGCGGCCCAGATCCTTGAAACCCTCGGCAAAGAAATGCCGCAGCGCAATGTCGTCGCGGTGCGGCGCCAGGCCGGCCAGCGCCCCCAGCAGCGGCCCGCCGCCATAGGCCGCCAGCACGGCCAGCAGCGCCCAGTGGAAAGGCAGCGTCTGCGTCAGCGCCACCCACACCAGCAGCAGCGCAGAAAATGGCGCCACCACCGAGCGGCGCAGGTTGTCGAACACCTTCCAGTAGTTGATCACCGGCACGCGCGAGCGCAGCAGCAGGCCGATCAGCGGCAGCAGCTGCCAGTCGCCGCGCGTCCAGCGGTGCAGGCGCGAGGCGGCCACGTCGGCGTGCATGGGCGCGTCCTCGACAAAGGTCACGTCGCTCACGCCGGCGCAGCGCAGCAATGCGCCTTCCAGCAGGTCGTGGCTCAGCACATGCTCGGGCGGCAGTTGGCCGGCCAGCACCTGGTGCGTGGCCTGCACGTTGAGCAGGCCCTTGCCGGTGAAGGTGCCCTGGCCGAACACATCCTGGTAGATCTCGGAACTGGCCGCGCTGTACGGATCCACCCCGAGCCGGCCGGCAAACAGGCTGTGGAACCAGGTGCCCGCCTCGGCAATCGGCATCGGCGTGGCAATGCGCGGCTGCAGGATGCCGTAGCCGCGGCTGATGTAACGCGTGCCCGGTTCGACATGCGGCTGGTTCAGCGGATGCGCGGCAATCGCCACCAGTTCGCGCAGGCGGCCGGGCGGCATGTCGGTATCGCTGTCCAGCGTCACCAGGTGGCGCACGCCCGGCGCCACGCGCGACAGCTCACCCAGGTCGATGAACGGTGCCGGCGGCGTCTCCTGGCCCTCGGCCAGCGCTTGCACCAGCTGCTCCAGCTTGCCGCGCTTGCGTTCCCAGCCGATGAAGCACTGCTGCGTGTCGCTCCACTCGCGCGTGCGGTGCAACACCAGAAAGCGCAGCGGCCGCCCGGATTCCACCGGGTAGCGCCGGTTGAGTTCCGCCACGCCCTCGCGGGCAAACTCGAGCGCCGCGCTGTCGCCCTCCACTGTCGCCGTGGCCGCGTCGGCAAAGTCCGACAACAGGGCAAACTGCGCATGGGTTTCCGGGTTGGCCAGATGGTGCTGCTCGAGCTGGATCAGCAGCTCGCGCGTGCTTTTCTCGCTGGTCAGCATGCTGGGAATCACCACCAGTGTCTGGTGCGCCAGCGGAATGCCCTGGCGCAGCCCCATGCGGTGCAGCGCCGCGGGCGGCACCGATTCGCTGATCAGGCGGTTGACCAGAGCCACCACCGTCTCGGCCAGCGGCGCCAGCAGCAGATAGGCGGTCACGCCCCACATCCAGCCGGGCAGGCCCTCGCCCTGGTAGCCCAGATCCATCAGGCGCAGCGTCAGCCACCCGGTGAGCAGCACCACCACCAGCAGATAGGCCCAGGCATTCCAGCGCCGCCGCGTCCGGCTGCTGCGTGCGGGCAGCCGGCGCGCCGGCAGGCCGAGCGCCTGGCGCAGCCGCGGCTCGCCCTCGCCGCCCCACCAGTAGGCAGGCGCCACCTGCGGGTCATCCGGCCCTTGCCCGAGTCGGGTCAGGTCCAGCAGCGCCTGCGCCACGGCGGGCTCGGCGTGGCGCGACTTGCGCGCCAGCCGCTCGATCGCATGCAGCGTGCGGTCCTGTGTGGACAGGTTCTCCGCCACATACTGCGGACAGCCCGCCATGATGCGCATCACCGCGTTGTTGCGCGCAAACAGCTCGCGCCAGTTCACCTGGTCGATCTTGCGCAGGGTGGTGATGGCGTTGCGGATGCTCTGCTCGTCTTCCGTCAGCGCCGCCTGGTGGCGTGCCTCGGTCGCCACCGGATCCTGCAGGCGCACCTTGAGCCAGGCATGCAGCTGACGGCCGTTCTCATAGGAGAGTTCTTCCTGGCGCTGCTCCACCTGCAGCAGGAAGGCTTCTTCCACCCCGAGCTGGCGGAAGTGCCGCTCCAGGTCATCGAGCTGGCCGATGGTGCGCTGCGGCTCCGGGCCGTCGAACCAGCCGTGCGCGGCATCACGCGCAGCCTGCAGTGCCGCCGTGCGCAGGGCCAGCCGTGCCAGGTTTTCCAGCAGCACCACACGCAAGGTGGTCGGAAATGACCACAGTTCGGCCAGCGACAGATAGCGCTCGCCCAGGTAGCCACTCAGAAAGGCTTCCAGCAGCTCCTCGTCCAGATGGCTGTCCGCATGCGCCACATAGGCCCACACCACGCCATAGATGCGTGGCAGATCAGCCAGCGGCTCGCTGCGCAGGCGTGGCAGCTTGCGGAAAAAGCTGTGCGGCAGGCCCTCGCGGATCGCAAGCGCCTGCGCGTCGATCACCGAGGCGTTATCGAGCAGCCACTGCGCCGCCGGTCCCGGATGGCGGCCGTCGGCCGTCAACTGCTCCAGCACTTCGCGCGACTTGTGCAGATCGGCGATGTTCTGGCGCAGCCGCGGAAAGAACGGCTTGCTGCGTCGCCAGTGCGGGGTGTAGGCCTCGTGGATGGCGGCCAGATGCTCGCCGTGCTGGCGGAAGCGCGCCGGGCCGAACAGCTCGGCCCGGATCGGGGCCTCAATCGGGGAGCGGAATCCCCTCAGTCCATCCAGGGCGGCGCGTAATGAAAATCCCTTGAGTGCCGGCAAGTCGCATCACCCGCCGGTCAGAACCAGGACAGGCTGGCCTCGAAGGCGACAACCGCCAGCAGCAGCGTGGTGACGAAATGCGTGCCCGGATAGGCCAGGCCGCGCTGAAGCAGTTCCCGCGCCTGCGACCAGCGGCTGGCCGATGCGCGGCATTGTGCAAACTGACGCCCCAGGGCAGCCATGTCGGCAGACAGTTCGGCGGCCGCACGCGTGCGTGCGGCAGGTAGACGGGGGGAAGCAAATACGTGTTTCATGCCGGACTCTTCTTGATCTGTGTTGTCTCTCGGAACGCAGCATGGCAAACCCGCTGCCAGCGAAGCATTCCTCCTTGTTCTTTCTGCATGACCGCCTCGGCGACGGCCACAGCGCACCTGACGCAGGCGCAACTGCCCTGCCACGACGCGACTCCGACGGTTCCACGCGAGGCAGACTGAAAACGCTAACGCCGGAACATGTCAGAAATATGAAGATACCGTATCAGTCTGAACGATACCATCGGTGCATGTTGGCACCGCAGGTAGGATCAGTCCTACACCAAACAGAGTAGCACAACCGTCCGCAAAGGTCTACCAGACGACATTTGCCCTGTGGCACGGCTGACCGCCCGGCACAGCCGCCTACAATGCGGTTTTCGGCTCCCTGTTTGCATTGCCATGGCCTACAGTTCTCACGACGTCTGCATTCGCGGCAGCGGCATCGTCGGCCGCACCCTCGCCCTGCTGCTGGCACGCCACCGCCTGCGCGTGGGGCTGGTCGAATCGCCCGCGCCCGCCGGCAACCAGCCGGACATCCGTGCCTACGCCATCAACCACCGCTCCCAGCGCCTGCTCGCCGGCCTCAAGTGCTGGCCCGGCGCCGAGCGTGCCACCCCGGTGCTGCAGATGCGCGTGCTCGGCGATGGCCATGCCAAAACCGTGTTCGATGCCTCGCGCATGGAACAGGAAGCCATGACCTGGATCGCCGACGTGCCCACGCTGGAGCACATGCTGCAGCAGGCCTGCCAGTACCAGAGCGGCATCGACGTGATCACGGCCGAGCAGGCCGATGCCGCTCCGGCGCCGCTTACCGTGGTCTGCGAGGGCAAGCACAGCAGCACGCGCCAGCAACTCGGCGTGGACTACGACGTCACCCCCTACGGCCAGACCGCCATCGCCACCCGCGCCACGCTGGATGCCCCCCACCTGCAGATTGCCTGGCAGTGGTTCAACCAGAGCGGCTGCGAAAGCGACATCCTGGCCTTCCTGCCGCTGGACGGACCGGAAGGCCGCGAAGTAGCCATCGTCTGGTCGGTGGACCGCAACCGCGTCGACGACCTGCTGGCGCTGGACGACGCCGCCTTCGCCGCCCACCTGCAGAACGCCGCCCATCTGCAGCCCAGCGATGCCCCCAACGTGGTTGCCGTGCAGCGCCGCGTGGCCTGGCCGCTGCAGCTCGGGCTGGCGCGCCGCTGGGTCGGCAGCCGCATCGGCGCCGACGGCGTCACGCGCCACAACTGGGCGCTGGCCGGCGATGCCGCCCACAGCGTGCACCCGCTGGCCGGCCAGGGCCTGAACCTGGGCCTGGCCGACGTCGCCCTGCTGGACCAGATCATCGGCGGCCGCCCCTACTGGCGCAGCCCCGGCGACATGCGCCTGCTGCGCCAGTACGAACGGGCGCGCAAGGCCGAAACCGCCCCGCTGATCGCCGGCATGGACGGCATCCAGCGCCTGTTCTCCCACAACGCCGCCGGCGTGCGCCAGCTGCGCAACCTCGGCATGAGCCTGTTCGAGCGCAGCGGCCCGGTGAAGGACTGGGTGGCCCGCCGCGCCATGGACTGACGCACTTCCGCGACCTGCCCGCAACACCACGAATATCTCCCCGCATGAACAAGCCCCTGTTTGCCCGTCCGCTCATCCTGTCCCTCGCCGCCCTGGCCCTGTTCGGCTGCAAGGAATCCGACGCGCAGGAAAGCACCATCCGCAAGAACCTCGCCGCACGCCTGCCGCAGCTCGCCAAAATCGACGAAGTGAGCAAGACGCCCATGCCCGGCCTGTACGAAGTGCGCGTGGACGGCACCGAGATCTTCTACACCGATGCCAAGGGCGACTTCCTGCTCAACGGCTCGCTGCTCGACACCAAGACGCGCCGCGACCTGACGCATGAACGCACGCAGAAGCTCACCGCGATCGACTTCAAGGCGCTGCCGCTGCAGGATGCCTTCGTCACCACGCGCGGCAACGGCGCGCGCAAGGTCGCGGTGTTTGCCGACCCCAACTGCCCCTACTGCCACCGCTTCGAGGCCGATCTGGCCAAGGTCAACAACGTCACCGTCTACACCTTCCTGCTGCCCATCCTGGGCGAAGACTCGATGACCAAGTCGCGCAACATCTGGTGCGCGAAAGACCGCAGCAAGGCCTGGGCCGGCTGGATGCTCAACCGCGTCACGCCACCCGCCGCCAGCTGCGACACCGCCGCGCTGCGCCGCAACGTGGCCTTCGCCGAAAAATACCGCATCACCGGAACGCCGGCCATGGTGTTCAGCAACGGCAAGCGCGTGCCCGGCGCCATTCCCACCGCACAGATCGAGAAACTGTTGGCAGAAAGCAAATAACACTGCGCCTGCAGGCGCCAAAGTGTGCTTTTTGCCACGTGGACACCGGAGCGGCTCCCCCTGGAGCCGCTTTTTGTTTCACAATGGAGCACAGCAGCCCGATTCAGCTTTCTGTCAGTTGGCAGACGTAATCTTGGTGTTGCCTGTCGGCGTGTCCGCACGCTGCATTCCGTTCGTGCCCTTGCGGGCGTTCCGGGTCCTGACCGCATGCTTCCTGAACACAGCCGTACCTTCATCCGCGCCATCGCCTATCTGGGAACCATCCCGATGGTGATCATGGCCCTACTGATGTGGCTGGTGCATGACGAACTGCACGGCTTCGTCGCTGCGGCGCTGGCCAGCTACGGCGGCATCGTGGTAGCGTTTCTCGGCGGCATCCACTGGGGCATCGGCCTGCGTGCCGGCGTCAACGCGCCCAAGCTGCACTTCATCTGGGGCGCCTTCGCCGCCTTTGCCGGCTGGTTCGGCGTGCTCATGCACCCCGCTGCCGGCATGCCCTTCCTGGCCCTGATGTTCGTCATCTGCTACGTGGTGGATGACCGCACCTGGGAGCGCGCCGGCCTGAGCGAATGGCTCACCGTGCGCTTCCACGCCACCGTGCTGGCGGTGATGAGCTGCCTGGCCGGAGCCGCCGGCTCCATGTAATCGGCGCGCGGCTGCGCTATGCTTGCCGCATGCCCAAGAACAAGCCCTCTTCTGCGGCCGGTGCGCCGCTGCACTACCTCGTCAGTGCGCCCGAGCCCCATACCCACCTGTTCCACGTCACGCTGCGGGTGGCCGAACCGCAGATCCGGCAGGAAGTCAGCCTGCCGGTGTGGATTCCCGGCAGCTATCTGGTGCGCGAGTTCAGCAGGCACCTGCAGTGCCTCAGCGCCACGCAGGACGGCAAGCCCTGCCCCGTGCGCCAGCTCGACAAGCAGCGCTGGCAGATCGGCTGCCTGCCGGGTGCTCCGCTGGAACTGCGCTACCAGGTCTACGCGCATGACGATTCGGTACGCACCGCCTGGCTGGATGCCGCCCGCGGCTTCTTCAACCCCACCAGTTTGTGCCTGCAGGTCAGCGGCCAGACCCATGTGCCGCACCTGATCGAAGTGCTCTCCCCCGACAAGTCCTGGCGCCTCGCCACCAGCCTGACGCCGCGCAACACCGGCAAACGCGGCTTCGGCAGCTATCTGGCGCCCGATTACGACACCCTGGCCGACAGCCCGTTCGAGATGGGCAACTTCTGGAGCGCGGATTTCGACGTGTGCGGCATCCCGCACCGCTTCGTCATCGCCAGCCCGCCGCCGGCCTTCGACGGGGAGCGCCTGCTGGCCGACACCCGCCGCATCTGCGAAGCCGCCATGCGTTTCTGGCATGGCGACAAGCCGGGCAAGTCCGTGCCCTTCGAGCGCTACGTATTCCTGCTGCGCACCGTCGACGAAGGCTACGGCGGCCTGGAACACCTGAACAGCACCGCCCTGATCGCCGGCCGCAAGCATCTGCCGCGCCCCGGCGAAACGCCGGGCGACGACTACACCACGCTGCTCGGCCTGATCAGCCACGAATATTTCCACGCCTGGAACGTCAAGCGCCTGCGCCCGGCCGAACTCGTGCCCTACAACTACAGCCGCGAGAACTACACCGACCTGCTCTGGTTCTTCGAGGGTTTCACCAGCTACTACGACGACCTGCTGCTGCTGCGCGCCGGCTGCATCGACGCGGCTGGCTACCTCAGGCTGCTCAACAAGGCAGTGGACAGCGTGCAGGCCTCGCCCGGCCGCTTCATCCACAGCCTGGCGCAATCCAGCTTCGAGGCCTGGACCAAGTACTACCGCCAGGACGCAAACACCCCCAACATCACCGTCAGCTACTACACCAAGGGCGCGCTGCTCGGCCTGTGCCTGGACCTCACGCTGCGCCAGGAAGGCCGCACCACGCTCGATGCCGTGATGCGCACGCTCTACCAGCGTTGCTACGTCCGGCAGAAGCCACTGCGCGGCCTGAGCGAGGCCGACGTGGCCGCCGTGCTGCAGGAACTGGGTGGCCGCAGCTTTGCGCGCGAACTGCGCGACTGGGTGCATGGCACGGCCGAACTGCCGCTGGAGAAGCTGCTGCGCCGCGCCGGCGTGCGCATCGTGCAGACGCCGGCACCGCTGGCACGCCAGTGGGGACTGCGCTGCAAGGAAGGCGCCAGCATCAGCGTGCTGGGCGTGGCCCGTGGCGGCGTGGCCGAGGCGGCCGGCATGGCTGCAGGGGATGAATGGCTGGGCATCGAACTGGAGGAGGCGGACGTGGCCAAGGGCAGCCATGCGGCCTGGCGCGTCGGCAACCTGGCCGACGTGCAGGCGTATCTGCCGCCCGGCCGCAAGCCGCAGGAGCGCAGCTGCACTGCCCTCGTCGCGCGCGACCGTATGCTGCTGCGCCTGCCGCTGACGCTGCCGGCCGCGCCCGAACAGCAATGGAAACTCGAACCCGGTGCCGGCGCGCGCAAGAAATCCGCCGAGCGCCAGAAAGTCTGGCCATGGGCATGAGCACAGCTGTCGCACCCGTCAGCCATGTGCTCTACCTGCACGGCTTCCGCTCTTCGCCGCGCTCGGCCAAGGCGCTGCATGTGGGGGCCTGGATGGCGCAGCACCGACCCGACGTGCAGTGGTGCAGCCCGCAACTGCCACCCTCTCCTGCTGCCGCCATGGCCCTGCTGCAAGCGCTGACGGACGGTTGGCCACAGGCAGGCAGCCTGGTCATCGGCTCCTCGCTGGGCGGCTTCTACGCGGCGGCCATGGCGGCACGCAAGGGCTGGCGCAGCCTGCTGCTCAATCCCGCCGTGCACCCCGCGCGCGACCTGGCCCGTTACATCGGTGACAACACGGCCTGGCATGCGCCCGAGGAACACTTCTACTTCAGCCCGGCCTACATCGGCGAACTGGAAGCGATTGAGGCGGAAACGCTGGCACTGGAACAGCAGCGCGCGGACGCCGGCACCCGGGCTCCGGCCTGGGCCCTGATCTGCGAGGGGGACGAGGTGCTCGACTGGCGCGAAATGACGGCGCGCTACGCCCATGCACGCCAGACCGTGCTGGCGGGCAATGACCATGCCATCAGTGATTTTGATTTGCATTGGCCGGAGCTGGCGCGGCAGACCGGCCTGCAGCTTTTCTGACCCGAAAACGCGGGCATCTGCACGCAACACCTACCCATGTAACATGAATTTCAGGTAACCCCCAATGTTCGGGGCTCCAAATTCTATTTACATTTTCGTGCAAAGTGTTAATCATATAAACAAAGCGCTTCTTGATCGCGCTTTGAACCTTAAAAACACTTGAAGAAAAAAAGTAGGTATGGAAGCATCGATTCTCGCCTTGGCGAATCTTGTGCGCTTCGATGCTGTATTTGCCGGTCGCGGACATCGTGACAATGGTCAAGTCATCATTGAACAGGTCATTTGGCTACAAGGCCTGCCGCAGGAGTTCGTGACGGAATATGCAGCCGTGGCGCAGCACGACCGCGTGGCGCAGCTATTCATGGATTTCCCGTGGGAGCCGCAAGCCATCACGGTGGCCGATTACTTCGGCGAGCCCGGCAGCGCGCTGCGCCGTCGCACGGCCATGCAGCGCTCCAACGAAATCGTGGGCGAGTTCTTCCAGCGCTTCGGCATCCGGCACGCCGTGCTCTCTGGCGTGGAAAACTCCTATGGGCTGGCCTGGATGGGTTTTCACCGCATCCAGATCGACGAGCCCTTCTCCTTTGACGATACCGAAAATATCAAGTTCGAATTGCCCGCCCACCTCTACCGCTGGCAGAAAAAGCACTTGCAGCGCCTGCCCAAGCAGACCAGCCGCGTCTCGCTGACGCCGCTGACCCGGCGCGAGATGGAGGTGTGCGTGCGCAATGTGCGCGGCGAGGCGCCCAAGGCCATTGCACGCGACCTGGAACTGAGCGTGCATTACGTGCGCGAGTTGATCCAGCGTGCCCGCGGCAAGCTGGGCGTGGCCGGGCGCAAGCTGACCGAAAGCGACCTGATGCAGCTGCCGCCCGGCAATTGAGACGGCTGCGCGCACGACGGCCAGCCTGCGTCGCCGAAAACTTTACGCGCACACCGGCAGGCATGGGAAAATAGCGCCCCATGTTTGCAATGTTCGAAGATTCCGGCAAGTTCCTCGCCGGCCGCATCCTGTCCCAGGCGGACAGTTCCTCCCAGATCGAGCTGGATTCCGGCAAGCGCGTCAAGGTCAAGCACGCGCATATCGTGCTCAGCTTCGACAAGCCCGCTCCCGCCGAACTGCTGGCCCAGGCACAGGCGCTGAGCCAGGAGGTGGATGTGCAGCTGCTGTGGGAATTTGCCCCCGAAGAAGAATTCACCTTCATCGACGTGGCCCGCGACTACTTCCAGGATCCGCCGTCGCTGGTGGAGCAGGCCGCCACGCTGCTGGCCTTGTTCCACGCGCCGCACTATTTCCGCCGTGCCGGCGGCGTGAAGGGCCGCTTCCGGAAGGCGCCGGCCGAGATCGTGCAGCAGGCGCTCGCCGCCATCGAGAAGAAGGCCCGCATCCAGGCACAGATCGACGCCTGGGCCGCCGAACTGGTGCAGGGCCAGTGCCCCGAGCCGATCCGCGAGCAGCTCTACCGGATCCTGTTCAAGCCGGACAAGAACGCGCCCGAGTACAAGGCCGTGGTGCATGCCTCGAAAGAGGCACAGATGGCCCCGCTCGACCTGCTGCAGCGCGCCGGCGCCATCCACTCGCCCTACGAGTTCCACTGGCAGCGCTTCCTGTTCGAGCATTTTCCCAAGGGCACCGGCTTTCCGGCGCTGCAGCCCGCGCTCATCGACGATTCGGAGCTGCCGCTGGCCGGGGTGCAGGCCTTCTCGATCGACGATTCCAGCACCACCGAGATCGACGATGCGCTGTCGGTGAGCGGACTGGGCAGTGGCCGCGTCACGCTCGGCATTCATATCGCAGCGCCGGGCCTGGCCGTGCAGCCGGGCGACGCCATCGACGCAGTGGCGCGCCAGCGCATGTCCACCGTCTACATGCCGGGCTACAAGATCACCATGCTGCCGCACGATGTGGTGCAGCACTACACCCTGGGCGCCGGCCAGCCGCGCCCGGCGCTGTCGTTCTACGCGACCTTCGACGAAGCCACGCTGGAACTGCAGGGCACCGAGAGCCGCATCGAGCGCGTGCCGGTGGTGGACAACCTGCGGCTGGACCAGCTGGAGCAGACCGTCACCGCCGAGTGGCTGTCCGCCCCGGCCGACACGCCGGAGCCGCAGGCACAGCTGCAGGCGCATCGCCCCTCCCTCGCCTTCCTCTGGCGTCTGGCGCAACACCTGAAGGCGCAGCGCGAGGTGGTACGCGGCAAGCCCGAAACCTTTACCCGGCCGGATTTCAACTTCCGCCTGGAACGCGATGCCTCGCTCAAGGAAACACCGCCGGACGGCAGCGAAACCGTGGTGATCGAAATGCGCCAGCGCGGCGCACCGCTGGACCTGATGGTGTCGGAAGCGATGATTCTGGTGAACCACCACTGGGGCCAGATGCTGGCCAACGGCGGCATTCCGGGCATTTACCGCAGCCAGGCGGCACTCGCGCCCGGCGTGAAGGTGCGCATGGGCACCAAGGCACTGCCGCACGCCGGCCTGGGCGTTCCGTGCTACGCCTGGAGCACCTCGCCACTGCGCCGCTATGTCGACCTGCTGAACCAGTGGCAGCTGATCGCCGCCATCCGCCACGGCGCCACCGCAGCCCTGGCCGCACCGTTCAAGCCCAAGGATGCTGCCCTGTTCGGCATCATCTCCGGCTTCGACGCCTGCTATACCGGCTACAACGCCTACCAGGCCAGCATGGAACGCTTCTGGACGCTGCTGCACGTGCAGCGCCACGGCATCACCGAGCTGGACTGCAGCGTGATCAAGGACGGCCTGGTGCGCGCCAACACGCTGCCGCTGGTGATCAACGTGATCGGTGCCGACGGGCTGCCGCGCAATGCGCAGGTGCGCGTGCGCCTGGGTGGCGTCAACCTGATGGCGCTGGATGTGAATGGCAGCGTCATCGCCCGGCTGGACGATGACGGCCAGGCCACCCTGCCCTCCGACGAGTCCGAGGACGATACCATGGAGCTTGACGCCGGTCCGCTGCATATTGCCGTGGACGTGAACGAGCCCGAAGCCGACGGCACTCCGGGCCAGACCGTCTGATTGCTGCCATGCCTGATACTTCCTCCCCCCTGCCGGCACGCTATGGCGTGATCGGCCATCCGGTCAGCCACAGCCGCTCGCCCTGGATCCATGCGCGCTTTGCCGGGCAGACCGGGCAGCAGCTCAGCTACATCGCCATCGACAGCCCGGTAGACGGCTTTGCCGCCACGCTGGAACGCCTGCGCGGTGAAGGCTACGGCGGTGCCAACGTGACGGTGCCGTTCAAGCTGGAAGCCTTTGCCGCCGCCGACGTACGCAGCGCGCGGGCCGAACTGGCGCAGGCTGCCAATACCCTGATCTGGCGCGAGCAAGCCGGACAGTGGCGTCTGCATGCCGACAACACCGACGGCGCCGGCCTGATGCGCGACATCCGCCACAACGCCGGCGTGCCGCTGGCGGGGCGCCATGTGCTGCTGCTGGGTGCGGGCGGCGCTTCCGCCGGCGTGCTGGGCGCGCTGCTCGCGGAAGCCCCCGCCAGCGTGACGGTGGCCAACCGCAGCGTGGACAAGGCCGGGCATCTGGTGCAACTGCATGCATCGGTCGCTGCGGAGCATGGCGTCGCCCTGCGCGCCTGCAGTCTGGCGGCCGTTCTGGACGACGCACCGCCGCACGACCCAAGCCTTTCGGACGCCTTCGACATCATCCTCAACGGCACCGCCAGCAGCCTGGGCGGGGCACCGCTGCTGCTGCCCCGGCGCCGCTTCGCCCCGGGTGCGCTTGCCTGCGACATGATGTACGGTGCCGCCGCCCTGCCCTTCCTGCAGCACGCGCAGGCCTGCGGCGCCACGCCGCGCGACGGCCTCGGCATGCTGGTGGAGCAGGCGGCGCTGGCCTTCGCCCTGTGGCGTGGCGTGACGCCGGACACGGCACCGGTGCTGGCCGAACTGCGCGCCCTGGTCGATGCCCCGGCCGCCGGAAAGCCCGCGTGATGCAAGCCGTGTTCGCCGCTCGTCCTTCATGCACTGCTCCCCGTGCCGCAAGGGCAGGAGGCAGCGCGCAATGAAACGCCTGTTGCGCCTGCTGGGATGGATGCTGCTGGCCGGCATTCTGCTGCAGCTGTTTTTCTTTGCACGCATCGCGCTGATGCGCGTGGTCGATCCGCAGTCCACCAGCTTCCAGCGCTCCGAAATGGCGCGCGTGGTGGCCAGCGGCAAGTTGGCCTGGGGCCAGCAATGGGTGCCCTACGACGAGATCTCGGACAACCTCAAACGCGCCGTGATCGCCTCGGAAGACAGCGATTTCGTCAACCACCAGGGTGTGGAGTGGGAAGCGATCGAGCAGGCCCGTGCCCGCAACGCGGCCGCCGAAGCACGCAATCAGCAACGTCTGCAACAGGCGCAGGCGCGCATCGAGCAGGCCCGCGAACGCGCACGCAAAAAGGTGGAGCGCCTGGAAAAGCGCGGCAAGCCGGTCGATCCGCAACTGCGCGGCATTGCCGACGGCAGCATCATGCCACCCGGCATCACAGTGCCGGCGCCCAAGGTCTACGGCGGCTCCACCATCACCCAGCAACTGGCCAAGAACCTGCTGCTCTCGCCCGAGCGCAACCTGCTGCGCAAGGGACAGGAGCTGGTGTTCACCCAGTATCTGGAGTTGCTGCTGGACAAGGAGCGCATCCTCGAGATCTACCTGAACAACGTGGAATGGGGCGAGGGCATCTTCGGGGCCGAGGCAGCTGCGCAGTATTACTTCCGCAAGCCCGCCGCGCAGCTCAGCGCCTACGAGGCGGCCAAGCTCGCCGTGATGCTGCCGCGCCCGCGCTTCTACGAGCAGAACTTCAATTCCGGCTATCTCAACAGCCGTGCCAGTACCATCGCCGCGCGCATGCGCGACGTGGAGCTGCCCTGAGGCCGCCATGCGCATCCTTGGCATCGACCCCGGCCTGCGCACCACCGGTTTCGGCGTGATCGAAGCCGACGGCCCGCGCCTGCGCTACGTGGCCAGCGGCACCATCCGCACCGTTAACGAAAAACGCCCGGACGACCCCGCCCTGCCACACCAGGGCAATCTGCCGGCACGCATCAAGCTGCTGTTCGAGGGCGTGTGCGAAGTCGCACAGACCTACCAGCCGGATGTCGCCTCGCTGGAAATCGTGTTCGTCAACGTCGATCCGCAGGCCACGCTGATGCTGGGCCAGGCGCGCGGCGCCTGCCTGGCGGCGCTGGTCTCGAGCGGCCTGCCGGTGGCCGAATACACCGCGCTGCAGATGAAGAAGGCAGTGGCCGGTCACGGCCGTGCCAACAAGGCGCAGATCCAGGAAATGACGCGCCGCCTGCTCAACCTGAGCGGCCTGCCTGGCACCGATGCGGCGGATGCGCTGGGGCTGGCGATCATGCACGCCCATGCGGGGCAGGCGATGGCGCGGCTGGCCGAAGCCACGCCGCTGCAGCGGCGTACGCATGCATTGTTCAAGGGGGGACGCAGCTACTGAGGCTGCTCTTGGGCTGTTCAACAAGCTGGCGCCGAACCGTCCTGGGTTTCGAACAGGCTGGTTGGTTTAAGTCGACGCCTCTGCCACGGTGTTGCTGGCACCACACGGTTCATCTGCTGCCCGCCATGGGCTAGATGCGCTCGATCACCAGCACCGCAAAGAACACGCACAGCACGATGATGGTCCACTTGAACAGGCGCAGCGCCTGCCGCTTGTAGCGCTCGTTGCCGGTGAACAGGTACAGGCCCATGGTGCCGGCACTCACCAGCAGCATGAGGATGAAGAGGACGCGAACAATGGCCATGGCCGCTAGCGTAACAGGTTCAGGCGAGCCACCCGCGACTTACCACTGCACGGCCAGTTCGCCAAAACCCTTGGGCGCGTTGCGCTCGTTGTCGAAACTGACGATTTCGTAGGCGTCCGGCTGAGCCAGCAACGCCCGCAGCAGCTGGTTGTTCATGGCATGGCCGGAACGGTAGGCGCTGTAGGCCGCCAGCAGGGGATGGCCGATCAGAAACAGGTCGCCCATCGCATCCAGGATCTTGTGCTTGGCGAATTCGTCGTCGTAGCGCAGACCGTCGGCATTGAGCACGCGGTAGTCGTCCAGCACGATGGCGTTTTCCAAGCTGCCGCCCATGGCCAGGCCGTGCGAGCGCATGTATTCCACATCCTTGGTGAAGCCGAAGGTGCGGGCGCGCGCAATGTCACGCGTGTAGACGCCGGTGGACATGTCGAATTCCACGCTCTGCCCGGTGGAATCCACCGCCGGGTGGGCAAAGTCGATCTGGAAGCGCAGCTTGTAGCCGTGGTAGGGCTCCAGCCGCGCCCACTTGCCTTGGGCGCCCTCGCCCTCGCGCACTTCCACCGGCTTGAGCACGCGCACGAACTTCTTCGGTGCACGCTGCTTGACCACGCCGGCGCTTTGCAGCAGATAGACGAAAGACGAGGCAGATCCGTCCAGGATCGGCACTTCCTCCGCCGTGATGTCGATATACAGATTGTCGATGCCCAGGCCGGCGCAGGCCGACATCAGGTGCTCGACGGTGTTGACCTTGACGCCACCATTGGAGATGGTCGAGGCCAGACGGGTATCGGTGACGGACTCCGCGGTCACCGGGATTTCGACCGGAACCGGGAGGTCGACGCGGCGGAACATGATACCGGTGTCCGCCGGTGCCGGACGCAAGGTGAGCTCGACCCGCTGACCGCCATGCAGGCCCACGCCCACGGCCTTGGTCTGTGTCTTGATGGTTCTCTGTTCTAGCATGCGTCCATTGTAGAAGTTGCCCGCCTGCAGAGTGTTTGGTTTTGTCGATGCCCGCGATAGGCCGAGGCCATCATCGGCACCGATGCCTGCCGCCATGCGCTCGGGTGCTGCGACAGTTTGTTTCTCTCAAGTGGCCTTTATGCCGGCCGGCGCTTGGGCCGCGTGCGCACGGACAGGCAACCGTGCGCACGCCAGCAAGCAAGCAAGAAGAGTCATGCGTCCTTGCGCGTGCCCTGCCCCTGCAGGTGCGCGTACGACGCTCCGGCTACGCCAGGGCGCAACCGGTGTTCACGAGTCTCAGTCCGCCTGCTTGCGCAGGAAGGCCGGGATTTCGAAATCGTCCATGCCGCTGGAAGACAGCTGGCTGACGCGCTCGGAAGCGTGCGTGCGGTCACGGCCGGTGCCCCAGACGCTGGCGCCCACGGTGCCGGCGGGAGAGACGCCGCTCATGCTCGGCAGGCTGCTGGTCTGCGGCATGGCTGCAGAGTAAGGCATGTCGTCGGTACCGGTACGGCTGATGACCTGCATGGGAGGCGCCATGCGGCGGGCGTTCTGGCGGCTCAGGCCGGTGGCGACCACGGTCACGCGCAGCTCGTCGCCCATCTGGGAGTCGTAGGCGGTACCGTAGATCACGTGCGCATCGGGCGAAGCGTAGGCGCGGATGGTGTTCATGGCCAGCTGCGATTCCTTCAGCTTCAGGCTGCCCTGGGCCGCGGTGATCAGCACCAGCACGCCCTTGGCGCCGGACAGGTCGATGCCTTCCAGCAGCGGGCAGGCCACGGCCTGCTCGGCAGCGATGCGGGCGCGGTCCGGGCCGCTGGCGGTAGCCGTACCCATCATGGCCTTGCCGGGCTCGCCCATCACGGTCTTCACGTCTTCGAAGTCGACGTTCACGTGGCCGGGCACATTGATGATCTCGGCAATGCCACCGACGGCGTTCTTCAGCACGTCGTTGGCGTGGGCGAAGGCTTCGTCCTGGGTCACGTCGTCACCCAGCACTTCCTGCAGCTTCTCGTTCAGCACCACGATCAGGGAATCGACGTTGGCTTCCAGTTCGGCCACGCCGGAATCGGCGTTGGTCATGCGGCGGCCACCTTCCCACTCGAAGGGCTTGGTCACCACACCCACCGTCAGGATGCCCATTTCGCGGGCGATGCGCGCGATCACGGGAGCTGCGCCGGTGCCGGTGCCACCGCCCATGCCGGCGGTCAGGAACAGCATGTGCGCGCCTTCGATGGCGGAGCGGATCTCGTGCTCGGCCACTTCGGCGCAGTCACGGCCCTTCTCGGGCTTGCTGCCGGCGCCCAGGCCGGTGGTGCCGAGCTGGATCACGCGGTCCGCCGTGCTGCGCGTCAGCGCCTGCGCGTCGGTGTTGGCGCAGATGAACTCCACGCCCTGGACCTTGCGGTCGATCATGTGTTGCACGGCGTTGCCGCCGCCGCCACCCACGCCCATGACCTTGATCTGGGTGCCTGCGTGGAATTCTTCGGTGTCAATCATTTCGATGGGCATCTTGCTCTCCTTGCTGTTTAACCTTGCTGTCTCTGAAAAAAATCACTTGCCTGTCTGGCGTTTAGGGCCTGCCGGGGCCATGGACGAGCTTGCAATCCCGTCCAATCCGGTTCATGCGGCGGGGAAGCGTTCCTTCCCGTGCCGGCTGTCATGCCAGCGTGCCTGCGCGAGGGGTTTCTGCTGGATGGCCATCAGAAGTTCCCCACGATGAAATCCTTGATGCGGCCGAACACCCCGCGCACGGCGGAGTCGCTCTTGCTGCGCGAAGCCACGTAGCCGCGCTGCTGCGCCTGGCGGGCGTCTTCCAGCATGCCCATGACGACGGCGGCACGCGGCTGCGTCACCATGTCGGCCAGGGCGCCGTTGTAGATCGGGGTGCCGATGCGCACCGGTTTGAGGAAAATGTCCTCGCCCAGTTCGACCATGCCGGGCATCACGGCGCTGCCGCCGGTCAGCACCACGCCGGACGACACCAGGTGCTCGAAGCCCGAGCTCTGCACTTCCTTCTGCACCAGCGAGAAAATTTCCTCGATGCGCGGCTCGATCACGCCGGCCAGCACCTGCTTGCTCAGCAGGCGCGGCGGACGGCCGCTCAGGCCGGCCACTTCGATATGCGTATCCGGATCGGCCAGCAGCTGCTTGGCGCAGCCGTTCTGCATCTTGATGTCCTCGGCATCCTCGGTCGGGGTGCGCAGCGCCATGGCGATGTCGCTGGTGATCAGTTCGCCCGCCACCGGCAGCACCGCCGTGTGGCGGATGGCGCCGCCAGCGAACACTGCAATATCGGTAGTGCCGGCGCCGATGTCCACCAGCACCACGCCCAGCTCGCGCTCGTCCTCGGTCAGGCAGGACATGCTGCTGGCCAGCGGGTTCAGCATCAGGTGGTCCACCTCCAGGCCGCAGCGGCGCACGCACTTGAGGATGTTCTCGGCCGCGCTCTGGGCACAGGTGACGATGTGCACCTTGGCTTCCAGACGGATGCCGCTCATGCCGATCGGCTCCTTCACTTCCTGGCCGTCGATCACGAATTCCTGCGGCTCGATCAGCAGCGGACGCTGGTCGGTGCTGATGTTGATGGCGCGCGCCGTCTCCAGCACCTTGGCCACGTCGGTGGGCGACACGTCGCGGTCGCGCACCGCCACCATGCCCACCGAGTTGCGACCGCGGATGTGGCTGCCGGTGATGCCGGTGATGACACGCGTGATCTTGCATGCGGCCATCATCTCGGCCTCGCGCACGGCCTGCTGGATGCTCTGCACGCAGGCCTCGATGTTGACCACCACGCCGCGCTTCATGCCGTTGCTGGGCGCCACGCCCAGGCCCAGCACCTTGAGCGCGCCGTCCGCCTGCACCTCGGCCACCACCACCATGATCTTGCTGGTGCCGATGTCGAGGCCTACGACCAGATCCTTGTATTCTTTTGCCATGGCTGTTTATGTCTTTGGTTTCGTTGGCTGGCGCTTGCCAGCGTTGCCATCCGGAGACTCCATCGTCCCCACCCCCTTCAGGCGCAGCGCGTAGCCGGTCTTGTAGCGCAGATCCGCATACTGCAGATCGGCAAAGCTGCGGCCATAGCGCGCAGTCACTGCGCCGATCGTCTGCACGAACTGCCGGATACGCGCCGCCAGTTCCTGTTCATTGCCGCTGCCCAGGTTGAGCACGGTGTCATTGTTCAGCGTCAGGCTCCAGTAGCCGCGCGGATCCAGTTCCAGCGCGGTGATGCGCGCCTCCAGCGGGTTGAACAGCGGGCCCAGGCGGCGGTACATCAGCAGCACCGCGGCCGACTGCTCGTCCGGGCC
This sequence comes from Brachymonas sp. KE5, assembly GCF_057773645.1. Taxonomy (NCBI): domain Bacteria; kingdom Pseudomonadati; phylum Pseudomonadota; class Betaproteobacteria; order Burkholderiales; family Comamonadaceae; genus Allobrachymonas; species Brachymonas sp. KE5. Next base: position 221,250 of record NZ_CM173463.1, on the reverse strand, counting down.
GGACAGGCGTGGCAGCTCGATGTTGGCCACTTCCTCCGGATTGCCCTCGAACACCTCGCCCTGGCGATTGAGCAGGCGCATGCCCTCCTCGTCATTGCCCCAATAGGCGACTTCCTCATGCTCTTCCAGGCGCACGGCAAGCTGGTTCGGGAACACGCGGCTGACCACCGCCTGGCGCACCCAGGGCTGCTGCTCGAACACGTCGCGCGCTTCTTCCAGCCTGATGGAGAAGAAGTTGCCCGTCAGGCGCGGCAGCACCTGGCTGCGCAGCGCGTATGGCGTGGTGTGCGTGGTGTGGCCCATCACCTGGATGCCCTTGAGCGAGAACTGCGGCAGGCGCGTGAACCACCAGGCCGCGCTGATCAGCGCGCCCAGCAACACCAGGCCGAACAGCAACGAGGCGGTTGCATTCATCAGCCGGATGTCGGTGGTGGTGGTTACGGGCTGCGGGGCTTGCATGGCGCGTGTTCCTTGTCCCTTCAGACCGTGGCGGCCTTGCTGCCGTCCAGGCTGGCGCTGGCCAGGATCTGCAGGCAGAGGTCGGGATAGCTGATGCCGCTCGCCTTGGCGGACATGGGCACCAGCGAATGGCTGGTCATGCCGGGCGAGGTATTGATCTCGAGCAGGAAGGGCTGGCTGTCACTGCCACGCACCATTACGTCGACACGGCTCCAGCCGCGGCAGCCCAGCACCAGGTAGGCCTCGAGTGCCATCTGCTGGATGGCACGCTCCTGCTCGGCCGGCAGATCGCTCGGGCACAGGTAGCGCACGTTGTCCTTGAAGTATTTTTCCTCGTAGTTGTAGTCGCCACCCGGCGCCACGATGCGAACCACGGGCAGCGCACGGGCCTGCTCGCCGGTGCCGATGACGGGGCAGGTCAGCTCCTCGCCCACGATCAGGTTCTCGCACAGCACGGCGCTGTCTATGGCGATCACCTCGCGCACGGCGTTGGCGGCTTCTTCCGCGGTCTTGACCTTGTACACGCCGATGGACGATCCCTCGTGCGGCGCCTTGACGATCATCGGCAGGCCGAGCTGCTGCACGGCATCGACCACGAAGGCCACCAGCGCGCCCTCGTCCTGCAGCTTGCGCGAGGCCATCTGCAGGTAGCGCGGCGTGGAAATACCCTCCGACAGCCAGATGCGCTTGGTCATGATCTTGTCCATGCCGACGCTGGAGGCCATCACGCCCGGACCGGTGTAGGGAATGCCCAGCAGTTCCAGCGCACCCTGCACTGTGCCGTCCTCGCCGTAGCGGCCATGCAGCGCAATGAAGCAGCGCGCGAAACCCTCGCGCTTGAGCTCGGACAGGTCGCGCTCGGCCGGATCGAACGGGTGGGCGTCGACGCCGCGGCCGCGCAGCGCCTCAAGCACGCCCTGGCCGGACATCAGCGAAATCTTGCGCTCGGCCGAGCGGCCGCCCATCAGCACGGCGACCTTGCCCAGCGCCTTGACGTCAATGGTGTTCATGGTATTGCTCATGACGGTTCAGGCCTTTTCCTGCAGGGCGGCCAGCTTGCCGGGAACGGCGCCGATGGAGCCGGCACCCATGCTCAGCACCACGTCGCCATCGCGGGCAGCGTGGAGGATTGCTTCGGGCATGTCCTCGATCTTCTCGACGAACACGGGCTCGACCTTGCCTGCCACGCGCAGCGCGCGCATCAGGGCACGGCCGTCGGCGGCCACGATGGGCTCTTCACCAGCGGCATAGACTTCGGCCAGCAGCGCCAGATCGGCCTTGCCGATGACCTTGACGAAGTCCTCGAAACAGTCGCGCGTGCGGCTGTAGCGGTGCGGCTGGAAGGCCAGCACCAGACGGCGGTCGGGGTAGGCCCCGCGGGCGGCAGCGATGGTGGCGGCCATTTCGACCGGATGGTGGCCATAGTCGTCAACCACCAGAAACTCGCCGCCCTCGCGGCAGGGGAAGGGGCCGTAGTGCTGGAAGCGGCGACCCACGCCCTTGAATTCGGACAGGCCCTTGAGCAAGGCCTCATCCGGGATGTTCAGCGCCATCGCCACGCCGATGACCGACAGGGCGTTGAGCACGTTGTGCACGCCGGCCAGATTCAGCTGCACTTGCAGTTCGGGGCCATACAGCTGGCCGTTGTCGTCCTTGCGCTGCACGCGGAAGTGCATCTGGTTGCCGACGGCGCGCACATCCAGCGCACGGATCTGCGCGTCTTCGGACATGCCGTAGGTCGTGACCGGGCAGCCCACCTCGGGCAGGATCTCGCGTGCGGCCGGGCTGTCGATGCACAGCATGGCACGGCCGTAGAAGGGCATGCGGTGCAGGAAATCGACGAAGGCCTTTTTCAGGTTGGCGAAGCTGTGGCCATACGTTTCCATGTGATCGGCGTCGATGTTGGTGACGACCGCCATGATGGGCGACAGGTTCAGGAAGGAAGCATCGGACTCGTCGGCCTCGGCCACGATGTATTCGCCGGTGCCCAGACGGGCGTTGGCGCCGGCGCTGTTCAGGCGGCCGCCAATGACGAAGGTCGGATCCAGCCCCGCCTCGGCCAGCACGCTGGCGACCAGGCTGGTGGTGGTGGTCTTGCCATGGGTGCCGGCGATGGCGATACCCTTGCGCAGGCGCATCAGCTCGGCCAGCATCATGGCGCGCGGCACCACGGGGATGCGCTTCTCGCGGGCAGCGACCACTTCCGGGTTGTCGGCCTTGACGGCGGTGGAGGTGACAACCACGTCCGCGCCCTGGATGTTATCGGCCGCGTGGCCCACATGCGTCTGGATACCGAGCGCGCCCAGGCGGCGCGTGGTGGCGTTGTCGGCCAGGTCGGAACCGGACACGGTGTAGCCCAGGTTGAGCAGCACCTCGGCAATGCCGCTCATGCCCGAGCCGCCGACGCCGACGAAATGAATGTGCTTGACGACGTGTTTCATGCGACGAGCTCCTCGCACACCGCCACGATCGCTCCCGTGGCTTGCAGTTTTTCCATCTTCTTGGCCTTTTGCGCGCGGTCCAGCAGTTCGGCGCGCGTCACGTTCTTCAGAAATTCGGCCAGCCACTCGGGAGTGAGCTGGGTTTGCGGAGCCAGCCAGCCGCCCCCCGCTTCGACCAGGAAGCGGGCGTTGGTGGTCTGGTGGTCATCCACGGCAAAGGGAAAGGGCACGAACACGGCCGGAGCGCCGACGGCGGCAATCTCGGTCACGGTGCTGGCGCCGGCGCGGCAGACGATCACGTCGGCCTCGGCAAAGGCCTGCGCCGTGTCCTCGATGAAAGGCAGCAGCGCGGCATCGACGCCGGCGGCATCATAGGCCTGGCGCAGTGCCTCGATCTGTTTCTCGCCACTCTGGTGCGCCACCCACGGGCGGTGCGTGGCGTCCAGCAGAGCCAGTGCCTTGGGCACGGTCTCGTTCAGCGCCTTGGCGCCCAAGCTGCCGCCCACCACCAGCAGCTTGAGCGGGCCGGTACGCTCGGCAAAGCGCTCGGCCGGCGGTGGCTGGCGCAGGAAGGGTTCGCGCAGCGGGTTGCCCACCCAGCTCACCTTGCCGTCGACGAACGGCGGCCTGGCGGTATGGCCCAGCACGTTCGGGAAGGCTGTGAACACGCGTTTGGCCATCTTCGAGACCAGCTTGTTCGCCATGCCCGGCACCGAGTTCTGCTCGTGCAGCAACACCGGCTTGCCCAGCAGCGCGGCAGCAATGCCGGCCGGCGCCGTCAGATAGCCGCCGAAGCCGATCACCACATCGGGGTTGACGCGGCGGATCACGTCCTTGGCCTGGCCCACGGCACGGCTCAGGCGCAGCGGCAGCTTGAGCAGCGTGGACAGGCCCTTGCCGCGCACGCCGCCGAACTCGACCGGTTCGAAGGCAAAGCCGCGCGCCGGCACCTTTTCGCTTTCCATGCTGTTGGGCGCGCCCAGCCAGTGCACGTTCCAGCCGCGCGCGCGCAGCGCCTCGGCCACGGCCAGGCCGGGGAAAATGTGGCCGCCGGTGCCACCGGCCATGATCAGGGCCGTCTTGCTCGGATGGCTCACAGGCTGCCTCCCTTCATCAGGGTGCGGTTTTCATGGTCGATGCGCAGCACGATGGCCAGCGCGACCAGATTCATCAGGATGGCGGAACCGCCGTAGCTCATCAGCGGCAGCGTCAGACCCTTGGTGGGCAGCGCGCCCAGGTTCACGCCGATGTTGATCAATGCCTGGAAGCCGATCCACAGGCCCACGCCCTGCGCGGCCAGTCCGGCAAAGGTGCGGTCCAGCGCGATTGCCTGGCGGCCGATCTCGATGATGCGGCGCGTTAGCCAGAAGAACAGCACGATCAGGATGGCAATACCGATGAAGCCGAATTCCTCGCCGATGACCGACAACAGGAAGTCGGTATGCGCCTCGGGCAGCCAGTGCAGCTTCTCGACGCTGCCGCCCAGGCCAACGCCGAACAGCTCGCCACGGCCGATCGCGATCAGCGCGTGCGAGAGCTGGTAGCCCTTGCCCAGCGCGTGCTCCATGCTCCACGGATCCAGATAGGCGAACACGCGCTCGCGGCGCCAGGGCGAGGTGGCGATCATCAGCGCGAACACGCCCACCAGGATGATGGCGATCAGGAAGAACATGCGCGCGTTCACGCCGCCCAGGAACAGGATGCCCATGGCGATCACGGCGATCACCATGAAGGCGCCCATGTCGGGCTCGAGCAGCAGCAACACGCCGACCAGGCCCACGGCCACGGCCATCGGCGCCACGGCGCGGATGAAACGCTCCATGTCGCCCATATTGCGCTCGCGCTCCTGCACTTCCATCTTGCGGCGGATGTAGTCGGCGGCGTAGAGCAGCACGGCCAGCTTGGCCAGTTCGGATGGCTGGAAGTTCATGATGCCGAGCGAAATCCAGCGGCGTGCACCGTTCACGCCCTTGCCGATGCCCGGGATCAGCACCGCGATCAGCAGCAGCACGGCCCCGATAAACAGCACCGGCGCCCATTTTTCCCAGACGTTGATCGGCACCTGGAACACGATCAACGCCGCCACGCCGCCCATCAGCAGCGAGAACAGGTGGCGCGTGAGGAAGTGCGATTGCGCGTAATTGGCAAAGCGCGGATTGTCCGGCATGGCGATGGAGGCGGAGAACACCATCACCAGGCCCCACAGCAGCAGCGCCGCGATCACCCAGACCAGCGCCTGGTCCACGCTCACGTTGGCCATGGTCAGCTGCGGCGTGCGGGCGCGTGCATAGGCGGACGCTGGCATGCGCACGGGGATGGCGTTCTCGTCCTTCTCGCGTTGCCACGGCAGCGCCGCGCCGGGACGGGCGAACCGGTCGCGCAGACGTTGCCAGCGGTTGCCGGCGGGATTGCCGGGCAGTACAGCACTCATGCCGCTCCCTCCAGAGAAGCGCCGCGGTCCTCGGCCAGTTGCGCCACGGCGGCGCAGAACTGGTGGGCCCGGTCGGCATAGTCCTTGAACATGTCGAAACTGGCGCAGGCCGGCGACAGCAGCACGGCATCGCCTGCCTGCGCCTGCGCAGCCGCGGTGTTGACGGCGGCCTGCATGCTGTCGGCGTGCAGCAGCGCCACGCCGGTGTCCTTGAGCGCGGTTTCGATCAGCGGCGCGTCGCGGCCGATCAGCACCACGGCGCGGCAGCAGCGCTGCACCGCGGACGCCAGCGGGGCAAAGTCCTGCCCCTTGCCTTCACCGCCCAGGATCACCACCAGGCGGCGGTCGGCGCCCAGACCATTCAGGGCAGCCAGCGTGGCGCCCACATTGGTACCCTTGCTGTCGTCGAAATACTCCACCTGCTCCACGATGCCGACCGGCTCCACGCGGTGCGGCTCGCCGCGGTATTCGCGCAGGCCGTACAACATGGGCGCCAGCGGCGCACCGGTCTGCAGCGCCAGTGCCAGCGCGGCCAGCGCATTGCTGGCGTTGTGGCGGCCGCGGATGCGCAGCGCATCGGCCGGCATCAGGCGCTGGATGAACAGCTCCTCTTCGGCAGCGGCGCGGGCACGCTTGCCCTTGAGCGTTTCGTCCTGCTCGCCGGCACGCACCAGCCAGACCATGCCGTTGACTTCTTCCAGACCGAAATCGCCCGGGCGCGTCGGCATGCCGAAACCGAAGCTGATCAAGTTGCGCTGGAATTCGCCCTTGGCCGCCTTGGTGCCCGGCTGGCTCTGCGGCACCAGCTGCGGCAGCAGCGCCATCACGACCGGATCGTCGCGGTTCAGCACCGCCACGCCCTGCTGGCCGAAGATGTGCGCCTTGGCCTGCACATAGGCCTCCATGCCGCCGTGCCAGTCCAGATGGTCCTGCGATACGTTGAGGATGGTGGCGGCGGTCGGCTCGAAGCTGGTGCAGTCGTTGAGCTGGAAGCTGGACAGTTCCAGCACCCAGGCCTGCGGCAGCGCCTGCGCGTCGATCGCGGCAGACAGGGTATCGAGCAGCGTAGGACCGATGTTGCCGGCCATGGCCACGCTCAGGCCAGCGCGCTCCACCAGCTGCGTGGTGAGCGAGGTGACAGTGGTCTTGCCGTTGGTGCCGGTAATGCCCAGCACCTTGGGGGCATAGCTCTGCTCTTGCTGCAGCGTGCGCAGCGCCTGGGCAAACAGGTCGAGCTCGCCGCCCACCCACAGGCCTTGCGCGCGCGCCGGCTCCAGTACGGCGGCGGTATCCTGCGGCGCCAGACCAGGGCTGACGAAGACGGCACGCACGGAGTTGCCGGCCAGAAGGTCGGCACTGAACGCTCCGGCTACAAAGCGCGCCTGCGGCACCTCCGCCTGCAGCACAGCCAGATTGGGCGGTGCCTCGCGGCTGTCGGCCACGGTCACGCTGGCGCCCTGGCGGGCACACCAGCGCGCCATCGCCAGACCGGAAATGCCCAAGCCCAGAATCAGCACGTTTTTTTGATCAAGAATGCCGCCCATGGTCTTACCTCAGCTTCAGGGTGGACAGGCCGGCCAGGCACAGCAGCATGGTGATGATCCAGAAACGGACCACGACCTGCGTCTCGCGCCAGCCGTTCTTCTCGAAGTGGTGGTGCAGCGGCGCCATCTTGAACAGACGTTGCCCGGTGCCGGTACGCTTCTTGGTGTACTTGAAGTAGGTCACCTGCAGCATCACCGACAGCGCTTCCACCACGAAGATGCCGCCCATGATGGCCAGCACGATTTCCTGGCGCACGATCACGGCGATGGTGCCCAGCGCGCCGCCCAGTGCCAGCGCGCCCACGTCGCCCATGAATACCTGCGCCGGATGGGTGTTGAACCAGAGAAAGGCCAGGCCGGCGCCCATCATCGCGCTGCAGAACACCAGCAATTCGCCCGCCCCCGGGATGTGCGGCAGGAACAGGTAGCCCGAGAACACCTTGCTGCCCGTGACATAGGCGAAAATGCCCAGCGCCGAGCCGACCATCACCACCGGCATGATGGCCAGGCCATCCAGTCCGTCGGTCAGGTTGACGGCGTTGCTGCTGCCAACGATCACCACGAAGGTCAGCGCCACGAAACCGAACACGCCCAGCGGGTAGCTGATCTGCTTGAAGAAGGGCACCATCAGGCCGGCCTTGGGAGGCAGGTTGATGTCGAAGCCGGAGCGGATCCACTCGTACACCAGCTGGATCACGCGGTAGTTGTCGCTCTCGGAGATGCTGAACATCAGGTACAGCGCGGCACCCAGGCCGATCAGCGTCTGCCACAGGAACTTCTCGCGCGAGGGCATGCCCTCGGGATCCTTGCGCACTACCTTGCGCCAGTCATCGGCCCAGCCGATGGCACCAAAGCCCAGCGTCACGATCAACACGATCCAGACGAAGCGGTTGGTCAGGTCGGCCCAGAGGAAGGTCGAAATCGCGATCGACAGCAGGATCAGGATGCCGCCCATGGTGGGCGTGCCGCTCTTGCTCAGGTGGGTTTCCATGCCGTAGCCGCGCACCGGCTGGCCGATCTTCAGCTCGCGCAGGCGGCGGATCACCCAGGGGCCGGCCAGCAGCCCCAGGATCAGCGCAGTCATGGCCGTCATCACCGCACGGAAGGTGAGGTACTGGAAGACGCGCAGGAAACCGTACTGCGGGTACAGCTCCATCAGCCATTGGGTCAGTGCGGGCAGCATGTATTTTCCTTCTTGTCTTGTTGTGCCTGCTGCAGCAGTTCCACCACGCGCTCCATCTGCATGAAGCGCGATCCCTTGACCAGCACGCTGCTCACCTGCGGCAGCAACGCCTGCATTCTGTCGAGCAGCACAGGCATGTCGGCCGGGGCATCACCACAGTGCTGCGCAGCCGGCAATTGCGTCGCCACATGGCGCGCCAGGCTGCCCAGCGTCAGCACCTGCTCGATGCCCTGCTCGCGGGCGTATTGGCCGATTTCCTGATGGAAGGCCTCGCCCTGGTCGCCGACTTCGCCCATGTCGCCCAGCACCAGCAGGCGCGGGGCCGGCAGTTCGCGCAACACCTCGATGGCGGCGCGCACCGAATCCGGATTGGCGTTGTAGCTGTCATCCACCACGGTGAGGGCACGGCCCTGCCACTGCGCCTCGAAGGCACGCGAACGGCCCTTGACCGGCTCGAAGCCGGACAGGCCCTGCGCGATGGCGGGCAGTGCCACGCCGGCGGCCAGCGCGCAGGCGGCAGCAGCGAGGGCATTCTTGACGTTGTGGCGACCGGCCACCTGCAGCGTGAAGGACAGCGGGCCGTGCGGCGTGACCGCCTGCACCTCCCAGTGCGCGCCGACCCAGCTGATCTGCGTGGCGTGCACTTCGGCGCCGCTGGCTGCGTCCAGCGCAAAACGCAAGCTGGGACGCGTGCCGGAGACGGTCTGCCACACGGAGGTGTAGGCGTCGTCTGCGGGGTAGACCGCAATGCCGTCGGCCGGCAGCGCGGTAATCACGCTGCCGTTCTCGTGCGCCACGGCCTCGACCGTGCCCATGAATTCCTGGTGTTCGCGCTGGGCGTTGTTGACCAGCGCCACCGTCGGCGCCGCCATCTGCGCCAGACCGGCGATCTCACCCGGATGGTTCATGCCGAGTTCGACTACGGCCAGACGGTGCGCGTCGCGCAGGCGCAGCAGCGTCAGCGGCACGCCGATGTCGTTGTTGAGGTTGCCCTGGGTCGAGAACGCGGCCTCGCCCACGGCCGCGCGCAGGATGGAGGCAATCATCTGCGTGACGGTGGTCTTGCCGTTGCTGCCGGTCACGGCAATCAGCGGCAGCCTGAACTGCGCTCGCCAGCCGGCGGCCAGTTGGCCCAGCGCCTGCTTGCTGTCGGCCACTTCCAGACCATTCCAGCCCATGGCGGCCAGTTGGCCGGGCTGACACACGGCTGCCACGGCGCCGGCTTCACGCGCCTGCGCCAAGAAGCTGTTGGCATCGAAGCGCTCGCCCTTGAGCGCCACGAACAGGTCGCCCGGCTGCAGCGTGCGCGTATCGGTATGCACGCGCTGCACGGCAGTGGCGCCATCGCCCACCAGAACGGCGTGCGGCAGCCAACGGGCTGCCTGCTCCAGAGTCATCATCGGGGCGTTCATGCGGTGGCCCCTTCCCGGGCCTGTTGCGCCCGCTTGTCCAGTGCCATCTGCACGTGTTCCTGATCCGAGAAATGGGTGCGTTGCCCGTTGATTTCCTGATAATCCTCATGCCCCTTGCCGGCCACCAGCACCACGTCCTGCGGCGCTGCCTGCTGCACCGCCGCCGCAATCGCCAGCGCGCGGTCGACCTGCACCAGCACGCCGTTGGTCTGCTCCAGCCCGCACAGCACCTGCGCGATGATGGCCTTGGGGTCTTCGGTACGCGGGTTGTCGCTGGTCACCACCACGCGGTCGGCGCCGCGCTCGGCAGCCTGTGCCATCAGCGGGCGCTTGGCCGGATCGCGGTCGCCACCGCAGCCGAACACGCACCAGAGCTGGCCGCCACGCTGCTGCGCCAGCGGACGCAGCGCCTCCAGCGCCTTTTCGATCGCATCGGAGGTGTGGGCATAGTCCACCGCCACCAGCGGCTGGCCTGCGGCGGTGAGGCATTCCATGCGGCCGGGCACCGGCAGCAGGCCGCTGCAGGCCGGCACCGCCTGGGCAAGCGGCACCTGCAGCGCGCGCAGCGAGGCCAGCACGCCCAGCATGTTGGCAACGTTGTACTGGCCGATCAGCGCGGTGCGCAGCAGCTGGCTCTCGCCGCCCTCTTCCACCAGCGTGAACACCAGGCCCTGCGCGTCATAGTGGATGTCGCGCGCCTCCAGACGTGCCGGCTTGCCTTCGCAGGAGACGGTCCAGACATCGAGCGCACCGCCCGCCAGTTCCTGGGCCAGATGCTCGCCTTGGGCGTCGTCGACATTGATGACGGCGGCCTGCAGGCCTTCCCAGTCGAACAGTGCGCGCTTGGCCTGCCAGTAGGCTTGCATGCTGCCGTGATAGTCGAGATGGTCCTGCGTGAAGTTGGTGAACAGCGCCACGCGGATACGGGTGCCGTCCAGACGGTGCTCGGCAATGCCGATGGAAGACGCTTCCATCACGCAGGCCTGCACGCCCTGCTGCACGAACTGGCGCAGCTGGCCCTGCAGCAGTACCGGATCGGGCGTGGTCAGGCCGGTGTAGCTCAGCTCGGCCTGGCCATTGACGAAGCGGCCCACGCCCAGCGTGCCGACCAGGCCGCAGCCATGCGAGCGGCCGTCCAGTGCGGCGACCTGCGACAGCGCCTGCGCCAGCCACCAGGCGGTGCTGGTCTTGCCGTTGGTGCCGGTGGCGGCAATCACAGCCAGGGCGTCGGACGGATGGCCGTAGAACTCGGCGCCCACCAGCGCTGTGGCACGCTTGAGGCCGACATAGGCCGCCACGCGGCCCGCCACCTGCGCTTGCGCCTGCGGCTGTGCAAAGTCGAAGGCATCCACGCCCTCGGCTTCCACCAGGCAGGCGGCAGCGCCACGCTCCAGCGCAGCCAGCACATGGGCACGCGCATCATGCGCCGCGCCCGGCCAGGCCACGAAGGCATCGCCGAGCTGGATCTTGCGGCTGTCGGTGCGCAGCACGGACGCGTGCTGGCGCAACCATTGCGCCGCTTGCTGCGGCGTCGTCAACAGGGGCAGGAGGTTCTTGTCTGTCATAGCGACTCCTGCGGAGCATCGGTAATCACACCCGGCTGCACCGACATGTCGGGCTGTACGCCGAGAATGCGCAGCGTCTGCTGCACCACCTCGCTGAACACCGGAGCGGCCACGACACCTCCGTAGATGCTGCCGCGAGGCTCGTCGATCATCACGCCCACCACGATGCGGGGCGACTCAATCGGCGACACGCCCACGAACGAGGCACGGTATTTCTGCGAGGAATAGCCACGGCCTTCCTGCTTGCGCGCGGTGCCGGTCTTGCCGCCCACCGAGTAGCCGACGGTCTGGGCCTGCTGCGCGGTGCCGCCGGGCAGCGTCACGAGGTGCAGCATGTGCATCACCTGCTTGGCCACCTTCGGGCTGTAGACGCGCTTGCCCTCGCTCTTCTCGAGCGGCTTGAACTTGCCGGTGCTGTCCACCACGCCGTCACGCACCAGGGTGACCGGCATCATCACGCCATCGCGCGCGAACACCGAGTAGGCACGCGTCAGCTGGAACAGGCTGGCGGACAGGCCGTAGCCGTAGCTCATGGTGGCCTTTTCCACTTCGCGCCAGCTCTTGTACGGGCGCAGGCGGCCGGCAGCCATGCCGGGGAACGGCAGGTCGGGCTTCTGGCCCAGGCCGATGTTGCTGAAGTTCTCCCACATGTCCTCGCCGGTGAGGCGCTGGGAGATCTTGACGGTGCCGACGTTGCTCGACTTCTGCACCACGCCATCGACCGTGAGCGTGCCATAGCCATGGGTATCGCCGATGCTGGCGGTGCCGATGGTCATGCGGCCGTTGCCGGTGGCAATCAGCGTGTTCGGGGTCACCTTGCCCTGCTGCAGTGCCAGTGCCACGGTCACCGGCTTCATGGTGGAGCCGGGCTCGTAGATGTCGGTGAGCGCGCGGTTGCGCAGCTGCTCGCCGGACAGGTTCTTGCGGTTGTTCGGGTCGTAGCTCGGGTAGTTGGCCAGCGCCAGCACCTCGCCGGTCTGCACGTCGAGCACCACCACGCTGCCACCCTTTGCGTTGTAGGCCTGCACGGCGTCGCGCAACTTCTGCCAGGCAAAGTACTGCACCTTGCTGTCGATGGTCAGGTGGATGTCCTGGCCGTCGGTGGGCGGCACCTGTTCGCCCACGCCCTCGATCACGCGGCCGAGGCGGTCCTTGATCACGCGACGCGAGCCGGGCTTGCCGGCCAGCTGGGTGTTGAAGGTGCGCTCCATGCCCTCCTGCCCCTTGTCCTCCACGTCGGTAAAGCCGACGATGTGGGCCACGGCCTCGCCCTCGGGGTACTGGCGGCGGTATTCCTTGCGCTGGTAGATGCCCTTGATGTGCAGGTCGGCAATCTGCTTGGCGATGGATTCATCGACCTGGCGCTTGATATAGACGAAGTTCTTGTTCTCGATATCGAGGCGCTTCTCGATGTCCTTCATCGGCATGCCGAGCAGCTTGGCCATCTTCTGCAGCTTGGCAGCGTCTTCCTCCTGGTCCACCTCCTCGGGGAAAGCCCAGATGCTTTCGGCCGGCACGCTGGAAGCCAGGATCAGGCCGTTGCGATCCAGGATGCGGCCGCGGTTGGCAGGCATCTCGAGCGTGCGCGCAAAGCGCACCTCGCCCTGGCGCAGGAAGAAGTCGTTGCCGAAGATCTGCACGTAGGCGGCGCGGCCCGCCATGATGGCAAAGCCCAGTGCCAGCCCGCCCACCAGCAGGCGGCTGCGCCAGACCGGCGTGCGGCTGGTCAGCAGCGGGTTGGCACCCAGCGAGACGTTCTTCACGCCCTTGACGCTGGTGACCCCCTTGAGGCTGCGCTGCAGAGCGCGGTCCTGACGGTCCTGGCGATCCTGGCGGCCGAAACGGATCATGGCTTCCTCCCGGCCGCGCTGGTCTGCCCCGCGGCAGCCACGGGCGTGCTCACCGTCACCTGCCCGTTGCGGATGGTGACGTACTGGGTGATGGAAGGCGTGGCCTCGCGCATGGCCAGCTGTTCGCGGGCAATGCCCTGCACGCGCAGGGCGGCGGTCTGGGCGCGCTTCTGCACCTCGAGCGTCTCGCGCTCGGTGGTGAGCTTGCGCGCCGCGGCCTGGGTCTTGTCCATGGCGGTATACACGGTGCGCGACTCGTACTGCAGCTGCACCAGATAGAAGGCGCTGCCGAGCACGGCCGCGAGCAGAATCATGTTGAGGCGCATCATGCCGGCACCTCGGTACGGGTGGCGTAGCGCAGCACGGCGCTGCGCGAACGCGGGTTATCCTGCACTTCCTGGGCAGTGGGACGCAGACGCGTCACATCGGTCAGACGCATGGGCGCGGGCGCACGCGCAAAGGCCGCCGGCATGCGGCGGTCGAATACTTCACGCGAGTGCTGCACCATGAACTGCTTGACGATGCGGTCTTCCAGCGAATGGAAGCTGATCACCACCAGGCGCCCGCCCGGCTTGAGCAGGCGCAGCGTGGCCTTCAGCGTCTGCTGCAGCTCTTCAAGCTCTGCGTTGATGAAAATCCTAAGAGCCTGAAATGTCCGCGTTGCAGGGTCCTGACCCGGCTCGCGGGTTTTGACCGCACCAGCCACGAGCTGGGCCAGTTCTGCGGTGCCTGCAACAGGGCCCCGCTCCTGTCTGCGAGCAACAATCGCCTTTGCAATCTGTTGAGCAAACCGTTCTTCGCCGTAATCACGTATCACCTCCGCAATCTGGTCCGTCTCGGCATGGGCGAGCCATTCGGCCACACTCTCGCCGCGCGTCGGATCCATGCGCATGTCCAGCGGGCCCTCGAAACGGAACGAGAAGCCGCGCGCCGGGTTGTCAATCTGTGGGGAACTCACGCCCAGGTCGAGCAGCACGCCATCCACGCTGTGCGCCGGCAGCTCTTCCATGCCGGTGAAGCTGTCGTGGCGGATGGAGAAGCGGCTGTCGTCGATGGCGTTGGCATGGGCCACGGCCTCGGGATCCTTGTCGAAGGCGATGACGCGGCCCTGCTCGTTGAGCTGCCCGAGGATGGCACGGGTATGGCCGCCGCGACCGAAGGTGCCGTCGACGTAGCAGCCGGCAGGGTCGTGCACCAAGGCTTCGACCGCCTCACCCAGCATGACTGTGGTGTGTTTCCAGTTGGCGTCCATGCCGACCCCTCAGAAGACGAGATCCTGCAGCGCTGCAGGCAGGGGCTGCTGACGTGCCAGGGCTTCCTTGGCGGTGTAAACGCCCTTGTCCCACAGCTCGAAATGGCTGCCGTTGCCGAGCAGCAGGGCTTCCTTGCCCATCATGGCGGCCTCGCGCAGTTCGGGCGAGAGCAACACGCGGCCGGTGTTCTCGTCCATGTCGAGGCCCAGCGCATTGCTCAGCACGATGCGCTTTTGCCAGGCGGCCGACATCGGCCAGGCCGCCACACGTTCACGGAACTGCACCCACTCGTTCTCGGGGAACAGCAGCAGGCAGTCTTCCTGGAAGTGGCGCGTGATGTGCAGCTTGCCCTGGGCGGCCTCCAACAGGGCGGCACGATACTTGGTCGGTATCGCAATCCGTCCTTTGGCATCCACCGAGAGGGAAGAAGCACCTTCAAACACGCCAGAATTCCTGAAACAGCTCCAAAAACAGGTGGCCAGCGGCAATATTCACCACTTAAATCCACTTTTCGACACTGTATCAGGAAACAAGACCCGGAACAATCGTCCGGGTCGTGATTTTTTTAATGAAATCAACCACTTACGCCGCGTTTTGCAGCCATCCGAGCGAAAAATGGCTGCAAAAATAACGACTTGGGTCAGGCTCTCAAAGTTTTGCTTGAGACAGAAAAACTGATTACAGAATGTATCTGCTCAGATCCTCGTCACGGGACAGTTCGCCCAGCTTGCCATCGACGTAGGCAGCGTCGATCTGCAGGGTCTGCCCGGCCAGCTTGACGGCGTCGAAACTGACTTCTTCGAGCAGGCGCTCCATCACGGTGGAGAGGCGGCGCGCGCCAATGTTCTCGGTGCGCTCGTTCACGTCGGCGGCGATCTGCGCCAGACGCGTGATGCCCTCGGGAGCGAACTCCAGTGTAACGCCTTCCGTGGCCAACAGGGCCTGGTACTGCTTGATCAGCGAAGCCTGTGTCTGCGTCAGGATGGCCTCGAAATCGGCCACCGACAGGCTCTGCAGTTCGACGCGGATCGGGAAGCGGCCCTGCAGTTCGGGGATCAGGTCGCTCGGCTTGCTCAGGTGGAAGGCGCCCGAAGCCACGAACAGGATGTGGTCGGTCTTGATCATGCCGTACTTGGTGCTGACGGTAGTACCCTCTACCAGCGGCAACAGATCGCGCTGCACGCCCTGGCGCGACACGTCGGCGCCGCTGCGCTCGGCACTGCCGGCCACCTTGTCGATCTCGTCGATGAAGACGATGCCGTTCTGCTCGGCGTTCTCCATGGCCTGGGTGCGGATCTCGTCCTCGTTCACCAGCTTGCCGGCCTCCTCGTCGATCAGCTGGCGCATGGCTTCGGCCACCTTGACGCGGCGCGTCTTGCGCTTGTCCTGCCCCATGGCGCTGAACATGCCCTTGAGCTGCTCGGCCATTTCTTCCATGCCGGCCGGGCCCATGATCTGCATGGCGGGCGCAGGATCGAGCAGGTCGATCTCGATTTCCTTGTCGTCGAGCTGGCCCTCGCGCAGCTTCTTGCGGAAGGCCTGGCGCGTGGCGTTGTCAGTGGAGCTGGACGCGACCGGATACTCGCCCACCGGGCGCGCGGGCGGCAGCAGTGCATCGAGAATGCGCTCCTCGGCGGCGTCCTCGGCCTTGGCGCGCATGCGGCGCATGGCCTGCTCGCGCGTCTGCTTGACCGACACTTCGACCAGATCGCGCACGATGGAGTCCACATCCTTGCCGACATAGCCGACTTCGGTGAACTTGGTGGCCTCGACCTTGATGAAGGGTGCATCGGCCAGACGTGCCAGGCGGCGGGCGATCTCGGTCTTGCCGACGCCGGTCGGGCCGATCATCAGGATGTTCTTGGGCGTGATTTCGGGGCGCAGCTTCTCGTCGACCTGCTGGCGGCGCCAGCGGTTGCGCATGGCGATGGCGACGGCGCGCTTGGCCTGGTTCTGGCCAACGATGTGGCGGTCGAGTTCGGAGACGATTTCCTGGGGGGTCATGGAGGACATGGTGCTAGCTCAGGCCGGGAAGTCCAGCGTTTCGATCGTGTGGTTCAGGTTGGTGTAGATGCAGATGTCGCCGGCAATCCGGAGCGACTCGCGCACCACCTGTTCGGCGGACATGTCGGTGTGCTCGATCAACGCGCGGGCAGCCGACTGCGCATAGGCGCCGCCGGAGCCGATGGCCACGATGCCCAGTTCGGGTTCGAGCACGTCGCCATTGCCGGTGATGATGAGGGAGGCTTCGCGGTTGGCCACGGCCAGCATGGCCTCGAGCCGGCGCAGCACGCGGTCGGTGCGCCAGTCCTTGGTCAGCTCGACGGCGGCTCGCGTGAGATTGCCCTGGTATTTCTCGAGCTTGGCCTCGAAACGCTCGAACAGGGTAAAGGCGTCGGCGGTGGCGCCGGCAAAGCCGGCCAGCACCTGGCCGTTGTAGAGCTTGCGCACCTTGCGGGCCGAGCCCTTGACGACAATATGGCCTAGCGTGACCTGGCCGTCGCCGCCAATGGCGACCTGCAGGCCCTGGGGCGTCTGGCGACGCACGCTGAGAATGGTGGTTCCGTGATACTGTTCCATGGCGACTCAGATGGGGATGACCGCCCGGCTTTGCAAGCGCGCAGGCGGTGATCTTTCATTCTGGACGCGCAGTGTGACAGTGGACGGACACAGGCGCAGTCAACGTACAGGGCCGCACCAGCTCGACGCCCGTACCGTCTTTAAAAACCGGGAAAGCCCCTCTGGCAGCGCCATCCAGGGCCGGGGCAGCCGTCTGGCTCAGTCCCCGAACAGCTTCTGCTTCATCTCGCGGCGCTGTTGCGCCTCGAGCGACAGCGTGGCCGTGGGGCGCGCCAGCAAGCGGCCGATGCCGATCGGCTCGCCGGTTTCGTCGCAGTAGCCGTAGTCGCCGGCGTCGATCAGCGCGATGGACTGCTCGATCTTCTTGAGCAGCTTGCGCTCGCGGTCGCGCGTGCGCAGTTCGAGCGCGTGCTCTTCCTCGATGGTGGCGCGGTCGGCCGGATCGGGCGTGACCACGGCGTCTTCACGCAGGTGCTCGGCGGTCTGGCCGGCATTGCTCAGGATATCGTCCTTCAGCAGCGTCAGCTTGTGGCGGAAGAAGGCCATCTGCGCGTTGTTCATGTATTCGGACTCGGGCATGGCCAGCACTTCGGCATCGGAGAGCTCTTCCGGAGCCTTTTTCTTCCAGTTGTTGGCGAGTTTGGCGTCTTTTTTCAGGGACGTGTCAGTCATGTCAGTCGATCGGGAACGGGAAACTGCCGCAGCGGGCTGCGGCTCTGGGTTGCCGGCGGTAAGGACGGCCTCATCAGGGGTGATACCGGCCGCCACTGCCTTCTTGCGCGGCGCTGCCTTGCCAGTGGCGGCGCGCGCAGCCGGCTTGGACTGCGAATGGGTGGCCATGGTGTCTCCCCCTTGTCTTGTTGTTGCCTCGCCTGATCGGCCGGGATGCCTGTCAGGTGGCAAATAAGCGATTTTCGCTAATTATGGGCGCTAAAAAAGCAGGGATTGTATGGGTTTTACGTGACATGTCGATGGCGCACCGCAATCCGCACGGATGCGGTGCGGTATGTCACACCTCGCACTGCTTCAGACCCTGCTCGAGAATCTCGCGCGGCAGCTCGACGCCGATGAACACCATCTTGCTCTCGCGCTGTTCGTCCTTGCCCCATTCCGGGCCCAGGTCGCTGCCCATGAGCTGGTGCACGCCCTGGAAGATCACCTTGCGGTTGGTGCCCTTCATGTCGAGCACGCCCTTGTAGCGGTACATCTTGGGGCCGTAGATCTGCACGATGGCGCCGAGGAAATCCTCCAGCTTGGCCGGATCGAAGGGGCGACGCGCGCGGTAGACGAAACTCTTCACGTCGTCATCGTGGTGATGATGGTGGGCGTGGTGGTGGCCCTTGTGGTTGCAGGGCTCGTCCTTGGCGTGGTGGTGATCGCAATCGTCGGCGTGCTTGTGGCCGTGGTGGTTGCAGGCTTCGCCTTCGGCATGCTGGTGATCGCAGTCCTCGGCGTGCTTGTGGCCGTGATGGTTGCAAGCCTCTCCTTCCGCGTGGTGGTGATCGCAATCCTCCGCGTGCTGGTGGCCATGGTGGTTGCAGGCCTCGCCTTCGGCGTGGTGATGATCGCAGTCGTGCGCATGGCCGTGGTGGTGATGGTCGTCGGCCTCCATGAACTCGGGATAGATCTCGAGCGCGGCATTGAGGTTGAAGCCGCGCAGGTCCAGCACCTCGTTCAGCGGCACTTCGCCGAAGTGCACCACCTTCTGCGGCGCACGCGGGTTCATGGCGCGCAGGCGGTTCTGCAGGTCGAGCAGTTCCTGCTTGCTGACCAGATCGGCCTTGCTGATGAACAGCTGGTCGGCAAAACCGACCTGGCGCTGCGCTTCCAGGCGCTCGTCGAGCTGGTGTTGCGCGTGCTTGGCATCGACCAGCGTGACGATGGAATCGAGCAGGTAGCTCTCGGCGACTTCGTCGTCCATGAAGAAGGTCTGTGCCACTGGGCCGGGATCGGCCATGCCGGTGGTTTCGATGATGACGCGCTCGAAATCGAGCAGGCCCTTGCGCTTCTTGGCGGCCAGCAGCTGCAGCGTGGCGCGCAGGTCGTCGCGGATGGTGCAGCAGACGCAGCCATTGCTCATCTGGATGATCTGCTCCTGCGTGTCGGACACCAGGATCTCGTTGTCGATGTTCTCTTCGCCGAACTCGTTTTCGATGACGGCGATTTTCTGGCCGTGCGCCTCGGTCAGCACGCGCTTGAGCAGCGTGGTCTTGCCGGAGCCGAGGAAGCCGGTGAGGATGGTGGCGGGGATGAGGGCCATACTTGTTCAACCATACGCACAGCCTTAGGCTGCACAAGAATTAGATAGATGTCGGGTGCACTGCCCTGACAAGAAAAAGCCATTGTATTGACAACATGGCAACCTTTTGCAGCCATGGACATGCCGGAGATGCGTCAAGCTTGATTCCACCCTGCATCGAAATAGTCGCTATCCACATGCTGGATGGCAATGGTTTTGACCGTGGCAACGCCGACACCATGCTCCACCATTAGTCGGGCCAGTTGTGGTCCATCGATCAGAACCACTTTCTGATTCTGGAGACGCATCGCGAACTCGCGCGCATCCCGGGAAAATCCAGCGCTGGTAATGAATACCCCCTTGACGGCGCCAGCTCCTGTCAATGCGCCCAGGAACTGCTGCACTTCCGGTCGTCCCACGTTCTGCTCGGTATAGCGTTTGGCCTGGACATAAATCGAACTCAAACCCAGCTTGTCCTCGTGCACCAGCCCGTCAATACCTCCATCGCCCGTATATCGGGTGACATGACCTGATGATTCATCAAACCCATAGCCCATGGCCAGCAGCAAATCGACCACCAGACGTTCGAACTGCTGGGGTGTAACCTGCTTGACGCGCTCCAATACATCGGCGCGCAACTCCGTAGCCAGGGACTCGACTGCTGCATCCAGCGCTTCTTCTGGCGGCACGGGTGGAATACCCTGCTGCACCTCGGAGGAGAACGCTAGAGATGGTTGAGGCAGCTCAATGAAATCTCCCCCAGCGTTTACGAGTCGCCTTCCAACGTCTGTTATCTGGACCATGCCCCGATCTGGAATCGAGATAGCGCCATCATCTTTCAGGTGCTGCCGCGCCCAGCGCACCAGATTCTCGAACTTCAAAGCACCCGAAGCATGTCGTACCGCCAGGTCTTCAGGGCTCAACTGGAATCGATTCGCCAGTTCCGGCACGGTCTCACGCAACAATCGCGGACGACCGTCCTGCAACACCTCAAGCAAGCCCTGCTTAATGACACTGACTTTCGGAATTGTCATGAATCAGAATCCTTTTTTACTTTCGCTCTGGGATGCGCCGCATCGTAGACCTTCGCCAGATGCTGGAAGTCCAGCCGCGTGTAGATCTGCGTGGTGCTGATGTTGGCATGGCCGAGCAGTTCCTGCACCGCGCGCAGGTCGCCGCTGGATTGCAGCACGTGGCTGGCATAGGAATGACGCAGCATGTGCGGGTGCACGGGGGTGGCCAGGCCGGCCTGCTGGCTGCGCTGGCGCAGCTTCTGCCAGATGGACTGGGCGGTGAGGCGGGTGCCGTTGCGGCCGATCAGCAGGGCCGGCGTGCGCTGCGCCACCGGCAGCGCCGAGCGGGCCTCCAGCCAGGCGCGCGCCGCGGCGATAGCCTGGCTGCCGAGTGGCACGCTGCGGCGCTTGCTGCCCTTGCCCAGCACGTGGGCCTGGGCGTCGTCCAGATCCAGCCAGCCGCGGGCGTCAGGCCCGGCGGCGGCATCCAGGCCGACCAGTTCGCCGACACGCAGGCCGGCGCCGTAGAGCAGCTCCACTATCAGGGTATCGCGCAGCTCCTGCCAGCCGCTGTCAGCATCCGGCCTGGCTGCCACCGGCTTGTGGAAATCCGCCAGCTGCATCGCGGCATCGACCGGCAATGCCTTGGGCAGCGGCTTGGGCGCCTTGGGCGCACGCACACCCTCGATCGGGTTGTGCGCGATCAGGCGCTCCTGCGCCAGCCAGTGGTAGAAGCCGCGCCAGCCGGACAGGATCAGCGCGATGCCGCGCGGACTGCGGCCCTGGCTGTGCATGGTGGCGATCCAGCGGCGTACGTGGGCAGATTGCACCTGCACCAGCCTCTGGCCGGCGGCGGCGGCAAAGTCCTGCAGCTTGTGCAGGTCTTCCTGGTACAGGGTGACGGTGCGCGCGGCCAGGCGCTTCTCGAAGCGGACGAAATCCAGGTAGCGCAGCACCAGCGGATCGGCGACGAGGTTTGCGTCGGGACTGGCAGGGGCTTGCGCGGGGGACATGACGTGCTTGAGCGACGATGAGCCCGGTTACCGGCTCTCGCTCGTAACGCTCTCTACCGGTTCCATGGTGGGCGCTGTCCCTGCGCCGTCCGCGGCTCCGGAGGAGGCGTCCCCAACAGCGGGTGCGACAGCCGCCATCCGGGCCGCACCGGCCGCGACGGTGGCATCGGCTGCCGGCGCGGCTTCTGCCACGGATGGCGCCGTGCCCGTGCCGGATGGCCCCGGCGTCGTCAGCCGCGACAGCGCTGCACTGGCGATCTCGGCAATGCGCTCCAGGAAATCCGTCGCCATGTCTTCCTGATAGCGCTGGGTATCGGGCGACGCCAGCACCAGCATGCCGAAGGCCGGCGCGCGCGGCTGTCCGGCCGGGCGCAGCGGCAGCAAGGCCAGCGAGGCCGCCTGCGTGGGCTCTTCCAGCCACTTCACGGCTTCCACGCCCACATGCATGCCGCAGTACGGTGCGCTCAGGGACGAGGCGAAGTTGCGCGCATCGGCGCTCACGCCCTGGGCGAAGGGCTGATCGGCAAATTCGGGCGTGACGCCCCAGACGCGCAGCGCCGCCTGCGGCACCATGAACACGTCGCGCATGTCGTTGCAGATCTTGCCGGGCAGCGCGTTCAGGTCGTGCTCCAGATACAGGCCGGTGGCCCATTTAAGCAGGCGGTTGGTTGTCACACTGTTGTTGCTGCCGTGGCGGATCATTTCCACCAGGCGATGCTCCAGCACCTTGATCTTGTCGCGCAGCATCTCGGCCTGGCGCTCATGCAGGCTGACCACGCGCTGGCCGTGCGCGCTGCCCAACTGCACGGCAGACAGCAGCTCGGCATTGCGCTCGAAGAAGCCAGGGTTCTGGATCAGGAATTCGGCGATATCGCGCTCGGTAATGGGGGCAAATTCGTTGGCGTTCATGCAGGAACCTTGGAAACATCCGGAAGCCAGGGGTGGTCTGGCAGATCAATTTCACCGTGGTACACGGTGGTGGCGGGGCCGCTCATCAGCACGGGCGCATCCCCGCCCTGCCAGGCAATGCGCAGGGTGCCGCCCAGTGCATCCACCTGCACCGGCGAATCGAGCAGGCCCAGGCGAATGCCCGCGACCACGGCGGCGCAGGCGCCGGTGCCGCAAGCCAGCGTTTCGCCAGCCCCGCGCTCGTACACGCGCAGCCGGACGTGGCCGCGATCGAGCACCTGCAGGAAGCCGACGTTGACACTGTTCGGGAAGGCCGGCAAGGCCTGCACGGCGGGGCCGACAGCCTGCACCGGCGCCGCCATCACGTCGTCCACCAGCAGCACGGCATGGGGATTGCCCATGGAAACCAGCGCCACCTCCACAGGGGCGCCAATGCCGGCAGCGGACAGGTCCAGACGCCAGAGTTCGGCCTCGCCCTGCAAGCGCTGCGTCAGGCCATCGGCAACGAAGGGCAACGCGGCCGGGTCCAGACGGGGCGCGCCCATGTCCACAGTCACCAGGCCATCGGGCAGCGCTTCGAGTTCGATGATGCCGTGTTGCACCTGCACGCGGATGCGCGCCTTGTCGGTCATGCCTTGCTCCTGCACGAAGCGCACGAAGCAGCGCGCGCCATTGCCGCACTGCTCCACCTCGCCGCCATCGGCGTTATGGATGACATAGGCGAAGTCGACGCCGGGCTGCGTGGCCGGGCGCACGGTCAGGATCTGGTCGGCACCCACGCCGTAGCGGCGGTCGCCCAGAAAGCGGTAGTGCTCGGGACGCAGGTGGTAGCGGGTGCGCGTTTCGTCCAGCACGACGAAATCATTGCCCGCCCCCTGCATCTTGCTAAAGGGAATTCGCATCACGGCATTATCAATCAAGGCATGGCGCTGCGCCGGGGCACCACAGTTTGTGGCATAGTTTTCAGCTGTCTTTACCAGAAGTATTCATGCCATGCCCCGCCCCAGCCAGCAACTCCATCCCGCAGTCCCGACCCTGAACCCGCGCCTGGCCGCCACCGTGCTGCTGCTGCGCGATGGCCCGCAAGGCATGGAAGTGCTGATGACGCGGCGATCGGCCAAGGCCAGCTTTGCCGCCAGCCTGTATGTGTTTCCTGGCGGTGCCGTGGATGCCGCCGATGCCGAAGCGCCGAAACAGCCGGGCCTGGTGCACCAGCGCAGCGGCCAGGGCGGCGAGCAGCTGACCTGGGCCCTGGCCGCGCTGCGCGAGAGTTTCGAGGAAGTGGGTGTGCTGCTCGCCCGTCGTGCCGATGGTTCGCCCGCCACACAGGTGGAGGTGGACCAGCTCGATGCCAGCATCGGCCGCCGCAACACGGCCGAGGCCTTCTACCAGGCCTGCGCGCAGATGGGCCTGCAGCTGATGGTGGACCAGGTCTTCGTGCTGGCACGCTGGATCGGTCCGCTGGACATTCCCAAACGCTTCGACACGCCTTTCCTGGTCGCGCGCATGCCGGCCGGCCAGACCGTGCAGACGGACGAGCACGAGCAGTTCCAGGCCCGCTGGGTCCGTCCTGCCGAAGCGCTGGAACTGCATGAGAAGAAGCAGTTCGCCATCATGTTCCCGACCGAGCGTACGCTGCGCCGCATTGCACACTTTGAAACGGTCGATGCCCTGCTCGACGCCTGCAGCGAGGAGCCCCTCTGGACCTACTGCCCGCGCGGTGCCCTGGACAACGGCAAGGAGGCCCGCATCGTCAACGATGAACTGGCCTTTGGCGAAATCGGCCTGGTCACGCCGCACGGTCAGGTGGCGCACACGCTGGAATGGCAGCACGAGCGCCCCGTGCCGCTGCTGCGCAACGTCCGGCGCCTGACCGCACCCAACGCCAACCGCATGACGGGCCCCGGCACCAACAGCTACATCGTCGGCACCGAGGCCAGCGGCTACGCGGTGATCGATCCCGGCCCGGCACTGGATACGCACCAGCAGAAGCTGCTGGAGGCCACCGGCGGCGATGTGCGCTTAATCATCTGCACGCACTCCCACCCCGACCACAGCCCCGGCGCCGTGCTGCTGCAGCAGCTGTGCGCCATGATGGCCGAGAAGCCCACGCCGCCGATCTATGGCGTGCCGCACGGCCCGGATGCGCGTGCCGACAGCCAGTTCCTGCCGGATGAAGTGCTGGCGGACGGCCAGACCCTGCTGCTGGAAGAGCCGGACGGCACCCGGCACACGCTGCAGGCCATCCTCACGCCCGGCCATACCGCCAACCATGTGTGCCTGGCGCTGCTGGAGGACGAGCTGCTATTCAGCGGGGACCACATCCTCAATGGCAGCACCACCATCATCGATCCGCCGGACGGCAACATGGGCGACTACCTGGCCTCGCTGGACAAGCTGGAGCGCGCCTGCGAGGAGCAGGAGCTGGAGTTCATCCTGCCGGCGCACGGCTATGCGATGCAGCATGCCACCACCGTGATCGAAGGCCTGCGCGCGCACCGGCTGGCGCGCGAGGCGCGGGTGGCGGCAGCCATGGAACAGCTGCCGGATGGCGCGCCGGAGGATTGGGTGCCGCTGGCCTACTCCGACACGCCCGAGGCACTGTGGCCGCTGGCGCGGCGCTCGCTGATCGCGCATGTGGAGCATATCCGCGCCAAGCGGGGCGAGGCGTAAGGCTACTTCGGTGTGCGCGGCTTTCTGCCGCATCTGACGCGCGGGTGGGCCCAGCTTAGGCCGTGCCCCCGTGGCGGGCCTGCTGCGCCTCGCGCAGCCAGCGTGCCAGCGGCCCGATACGCAGGGGCAGCTGCTCCAGCAAGCCGCCAAACCATTCGGAGGCCAGCACCTGGTATTCGTTGCAGCGTGCGGCCGCAATCGCATCGCCCTGCACCATGGCCGTGGCGGGGTGGCACATCAGCACATCGCCGTGCCGGGCGTGCAGCAGCCAGGCGCCGAGTAGCTGCTGGTAGCGCACGCCGTCGCCCTGGAAATCGTACACACCCGACAGCGCCCGGTTGGTGGCAAAGCCGTAGGTGGTGGCCATGCGCCGCAGGGCCGGGCGTCCCAGTGCGGCAATCACCGCCGCCTTGAACGCGTTGGCGACCCCGGCGCTCAGGCCCAGCGCCGGCCGGGTGTCGCGCAGCCAGGGGCGTTGTGCGGGATCGGGGTAACGTTGGAGCAGTTCGTCCAGCAGGGCCTCGCGCACCATGGGCAGCTGGTGCACATGCTGGTGGCCGTCGACAAAGGCCGGGGGCTGCTGCCAGGCCCGTTCGAAGGCATCGAGCTGGCGCCTCACCTCGCTGGCCAGCCAGGACGGATCGAGCCGGCGTGTATAGCTCGCCACGATCAACTGGCGCAGCGGCAGCTTGGCGCGGCTTTCGCTGGCCAGCGCCGCTTCGGTCAGGTCAAGATGCAGGCCGACGTCGATGTGGCCGGCAGGCTGGGCATGCAGGGCAGCCGCACCTGCCGTCCATGCGGGGCCGTCGACCATGGCGCCTGTGGCGCCGATGCGCCCAAGTTCCAGCAGATGCAGCACGGCATCGTTGATGGCGGCGTGCAGCCCGAAGTCGTCCACGCACAGGCAGACGCAGGGCAACGGATGCGCCATGTCGCTGCGCGGTGCGGCCGCGGCGTCGCTCGGCAAGGAAGGATCAGCACTCATTGGGCGATTGTGGCATGGGCGCCGAATTACAGCATGGAGCAGCCGGGAGCGAAGCCAGCGCAGGCATAGAATGGCCGCTTCGATCATTTTGCCCTGCTTGCTGCACCATGCTTCACCTCCTGCCCCCGCCACTGCGCTTCATTGTCGTGGGCTGCTGCGCGGCAGCCGTACACTGGGGCGTGGTGCGCCTGCTGGTGGAGGCAGGCTGGCTGCGCCCGCTGCCGGCCAATGTGCTGGGCTGGATGGTTGCCTTCGGCGTCTCGTTTGCCGGCCATGCCCTCTGGACCTTTGCCGAACACGGCGCGCCCTGGCGGCAGGCGCTGCCGCGCTTTCTTGCGGTGTCTGCCGCCGGCTTCGCGGTCAATCAGGGCGCCTATGCGCTGGCGCTGCAATGGCTGCCCTGGCGCTACGACTTGCTGCTGGCGATCGTGCTGCTGGCGGTGGCTGCGGGCACCTATGTGCTCGGCAAGCTGTGGGCGTTCCGCTCGGCGACGCATCGGCATTGAGGCCTCTCCCTGGTGGCGGGCACGTGCGGCCTACTGCAGTGTCACATCATCCGGCAGCGGATCGGGCAGATCGGGATGGACCGTGTTGGCCCCACCCGAGAGCGGATACAGCGTGTTGCGGCGCTTGCGCGGCAGGCCGCTGCCGTGCTCTTCCGACACGATGTAGACCGGCCGGCGCTTGACCTCCTCGAAGATGCGCGCAATGTATTCGCCCATCACGCCGAGCGACATCATCTGCAAGCCCGAGAACAGCAGGATGCAGACGATCAGCGTGCTCCAGCCCGACACGTGGTTGCCCCAGATGAAATAGGACAGCACGACCCAGGAGCCGTAGAGGAACGCCACCACGGCGGCGAGCAGGCCGATCAGCGTGACCACGCGCAGCGGCCAGGTGGTGAAGGCCGTCATGCCATCGATGGCGAAATGCAGCAGCTTGATGGCGTTGAAGTGCGACAGCCCGCTTTCGCGGGTGAGTGGTTGATAGGGAATGGCCACGGTACGGAAGCCCGCCCAGGCATACAGCCCTTTCATGAAACGGTTGCGCTCGGGCAGGCGGCGCAGCGCCAGCACGACCTTGCGATCCATCAGGCGGAAATCGCCGGCGTCGGGGGGTATGCCGAAACGGGCACCGCGGTTGACGGCACGGTAGAACAGGCGGGTGCCGATCTGCTTGAGCGGCTTTTCGTCCTCGCGGTGGCTGCGGATGGCATATACCACCTCGGCGCCCTCGCGCCAGTGCTGCAGCATCACCGGAATCAGGGAAGGCGAATGCTGAAGGTCGGCGTCCATGATGATGACGGCATCGCCGTGCGCCATGTCGATGCCAGCCGTGATCGCCGCTTCCTTGCCGAAGTTGCGCGAGAAATGCACGGCGCGCACCCCCCTGATCTGCTCGCTCAGGCTCGCCAGCGTGTCGAAGGTATGGTCACGGCTGCCGTCGTTGACGACGATGATTTCCCACGCCATCCCGGTGCGATCCAGTTCATCGTGCAGCATGGGCAGCAGCCGTGCGAGATTGTCCGCCTCGTTATAGGCCGGAATCACGCAGGACAGGGTGCCGGCAGACTTCGAGGAATCAGCAGAAGTGGAGGCCTTGTTGGGCATGGACAGCAATCACTGTGGGACAGGGATGTTTCATCATAGCGCAGGGCATGGCGGCTGGCCTGGCTGGGGCATTTGAACCGTCCACTGCACGGCGGTGATGCCGCCTCCGAGATTCTCGACTCGGCCGCCAACGGCCGAAGGCGGCACTGGCGGCAGCGGAACTGCGTTGCGGTATTCCACCTCGATCTTCACAGCGCCGCAGCGGGCCACCAGGTCTTGCGGCACCCACGGGCTCCAGCGGTAGTTGTTGCTGAGCAGCACCAGTGGGCGCTCTGGCAGATTCAGCGAAATCGCGCCCGTTTCCTTGCTGGGTCCGATCAGCACGCGCACCGTTCCGTCCAGCGCCTTATGCACCTGCGGCGCCATGGCGGCCGCCACGCGCGCGGCATCGAAATTGCGCCAGGCGCGGTTGCGGAATCCGGACAGGCCGTAGGACGAGGTCAGCACCACCTGCAGCATGAGTAGCGCCTGCAGCACGATGAAGATGCACAGCACCGGGCGAGCCAGCACTGCCGGCCAGTCAATACGACGGGCCAGCAGCATGGCGCCTGCCATGCAGGCCGGCAGGTATGCCACACCCCAATGGCGCTGCAGCACAGAGCCGAACAGCAGACCCATCAGCAACATCAGCAACAGAGGCAGGCCGCCCCAGGCCAGCAGAAAGAAGGCCGGACTGACAGGCGTTTTGGCCTGGGTGGAAACCACGCCGACGGCTGAGGGGCTTGCGCCGGAGGGGCGGCGCCGGCGCCAGAGCCAAACGCCCAGTCCCAGCAGCAAGCCGGAGAGTATGCCGCGCGTCAGCAGTTGCTCGACCAGCCACAGCAGACTGCCGCCGACACCGTCCAGCCCCGCCTCGCCGGCGGCCACCGACGTGCTCATGGCATAGTCGATCGTATCGGTACCATGCTGCCACTGCCACCAGGCATGCGGCGCAAACACCAGCATGGAAATCACCCCGGCCAGGAACAGGCCGCCCAATTGCACCGGATCCTTCCAGCCGCGCGCGCGCCACCACACCAGCAGCAGCGCCGCCACCGACAGGCCGATCTGGTACTTGGCCAGCGCCCCGGCGCCGAGTGACAGTCCCAGGAGCGCCCACCAGGTCCAGCGGCGCTGTTCCAGCGCCAGCCAGGCAGCCACTGCGCTCAGTACCGTGAACAGCAGCAGCGTGGTGTTGTGGTTGTAGAAATGCAGCCGCCCGCCGATATTGGTGATACACAGCATGGCCAGCAGCGCGATGGTGGCGAACCGGCTGTCGTGCATGCGGCGCAGCAACCACCAGAGCAGGCCCAATGCACCGAGCGTGAGCGTCGCGCCCAGCACGTAGGTGACCCAGCCATGCAGGCCGAAGAGTTGCACCAGTGGCCAGAGCAGCACGGTTGTCAGCGGCGGATGCTTGTAGTAGCCCCACTCCAGCTTGCGCACCCAGATCAGCTGTTCGATGTTGTCCATCGGCGGCACCAGCACCGTGCCGCCATGCACCAGCAGCCAGAGCGCACCGTAGACCAGCAGGAACAAGCCGATCCAGCGCGCACGGATGGGCGCGCGCGCGTCGGCAATTGCACGGAGAAAGGGGAACATCATGGGCGGAGGGTCTGCCGCAAAAAATGCGCGAACCGGAAAAGAAAGTGTGAAGTCTGCCGATAAGCCGGATTCTGTGCACAGCGGTTGCCCGCTGCGTGACCGCCATTCATCTGGGCCGGGGGTCGCCCACCCGGCTCGGTGCTACCTACCCGCCAGCTCTGCGGAACCACATCAACGCTGGCCTACTTGGTATTGCTGCGCGCAGAGATTGCCCGTTTCACCCGCACTCAAGCGGCTCGTCTCTGTTGCTCTGATCCTCACCTCGCGGTGGAGAGGTGTTACCTCCTGCGCTGTCCTGTGCAGTCCGGACGTTCCTCCAGTGCCGTGTTTCCACGTTGGCACCAGCGGCGGTCTGGCAGGCTTCACGCTGCGCATTATCCCAGAGGGATGACAGCAGCGCCAGCGTATCCGATAATTGATGCTTTGCTTGATTGCCACAAGCCCATCATGATCCGACTCTCCGAAATCCGGCTGCCGCTCGACAGCAGCGATGCCGATCTGCGCCAGGCCGTGGCCGATGTCCTGGGCCTGCCCCCCGCCGACCTGGGCGACGTGCATGTGCACAAGCGCAGCTTTGATGCCCGCAAGAAGCAGCTGCAGCAGGTGTTCATCGTCGATGTGACGCTGGCCGACGCCTGCAGCAGCAGCGTGGAGGCACTGCTGCAGCGCCACGCCGGCAACGCCCACATCCAGCCCACGCCCGACATGCGCTGGTACGCCCCCGCGCACGCCCCGGCGCACCTGACGGAGCGCCCGGTGGTGATCGGCTTCGGCCCCTGCGGCATGCTGGCGGCGCTGGCGCTGGCGCAGATGGGTTTCAAGCCCATCGTGCTGGAGCGCGGCAAGACCGTGCGCGAGCGCACCAAGGACACCTGGGGCCTGTGGCGCAAGCAGGTGCTCACGCCCGAGAGCAACGTGCAGTTCGGCGAGGGCGGCGCCGGCACCTTCAGCGACGGCAAGCTCTACAGCCAGATCAAGGATCCGCGCCACCTGGGCCGCAAGGTGATGGAGGAATTCGTCAAGGCAGGCGCGCCGGAAGACATCCTCTATGTGGCCAGGCCGCACATCGGTACCTTCCGCCTGGTGAAGGTGGTGGAGAATATCCGCGCGCAGATCGAGGCGCTGGGCGGCGAAGTGCGCTTCCAGCAGCGCGTGGACGATATCGTGCGCGATGCGGGCGGCGCCTTGCAGGCGCTGCAGGTGCACGACCTTGCCCGCGGGAGCGACTACGAACTGCCGGCACGCCATGCCATCTTCGCGCTGGGCCACAGCGCGCGCGACAGCTTCACCATGCTGTTCGAGCACGGCGTGCCCATGCAAGCCAAACCCTTCTCCGTCGGTTTCCGCATCGAGCATCCGCAAAGCCTGATCGACCAGGCGCGCTGGGGCGTGCACGCCGGCCATCCGCTCCTGGGCGCGGCGGATTACAAGCTGGTGCATCACGCGAGCAATGGCCGCGCCGTGTACAGCTTCTGCATGTGCCCGGGCGGCACCGTGGTGGCCGCCACCAGCGAGCCGGGCCGCGTGGTCACCAATGGCATGAGCCAGTATTCGCGCGCCGAACGCAATGCCAACGCCGGCATGGTGGTCGGCATCACGCCGGCGGATTTTCCGCAACTGGATCCCGACCGGCCCGCCGCCGAGGCGCTAGCCAGGGCCGAGCAGCTGTCGCCGGCCGTGCTGGAGCGTGACGGCGTGGGCTCGGGCCGCAGTCCGGCGCATCCGCTGGCCGGCATCGCCCTGCAGCGCATTCTGGAGAGCCAGGCCTTCCGCATGGGTGGCGGCGACTACCGCGCACCCGGCCAGACCGTGGGCGATTTCCTGGAGCAGCGCCCGTCTACGCAACTGGGTGCGGTCGAGCCCTCCTACAAGCCGGGCGTGACGCTGACCGACCTGTCGCGCGCCCTGCCCCACTACGCCATCTACGCCATGCGCGAGGCCCTGCCCGCCTTCGGCCGCAAGATCCGCGGCTACGACTGGAGCGACGCCATGCTCACCGGCGTGGAAACGCGCACCTCCTCCCCCATCCATATCGACCGCGACCGCGAAACGCTGCAGAGTCCGGGCGTGCCCGGCCTGTACCCGGCCGGCGAAGGCGCGGGCTATGCCGGCGGCATCCTGTCCGCGGCCGTGGATGGCATCAAGGTGGCGGAAGCTTTAGCTGTCGCAATGACGAAACAGTAAACCGAATTTTTACCCCGCGTTGCGGCGCCACTCTATACAATCGCGCTTCTTTCGCATTTCTTTCCTGACCAAGGACCGTCAATGCCCCGTCATACCCTGCTGAATGGCAAGATCCATCGCGCCACCGTTACCCACTGCGAACTGCACTACGAAGGCTCCTGCGCCATCGACGAAAACCTGCTGGAAGCTTCCGGCATCCGCGAATTCGAGCAGATCGACATCTGGAACATCAACAACGGCGAACGCTTCACCACCTACGCCATCAAGGGCGAGCGTGGCAGCGGCATGATTTCCGTGAACGGCTCGGCCGCACGCCGTGCCGCCAAGGGCGACCTGGTGATCATCGCTGCCTTCGTGCAGCTGGAAGCCAGCGAAATCGCCGCGCACAAGCCGCAACTGGTGTTCGTGGACGAGAACAACCGCCAGATCGAGCTGCGCTCGCATATCCCGACGCAGGAGATGGAAGAGGCCTGAGCCTGCTTTTTTTTCCAACAGGAAGGGCTGCATCCTTGCGGGTGCAGCCCTTCCTGCTTGTGGCGTCTTCGGTGATCAGTCACCGCGTGCCGGCTAGAGCTTCTTCGCGCCCATCACGCCGAGCACCAGCATGATCAGGAACAGCACCACGAAGACGATGAACAGAATCTTCGCAATGCCGGCAGCGCCGGCCGAGATGCCGGTAAAGCCGAAAATGCCCGCAACAAAGGCGATGATGGCAAAGATGATGGCCCACTTGAGCATGATGACCTCCTGGTTGAGTGGATCGCCCGGCGCCGCTTGACGCCTGACATGCTTTCACTCTAGTTTGTCCCGTGCACAGCCTCCATCAGCGCAGGGCGCTGCCCCCGGTAGGATCACGCCGACAGGGCCGGCTCGCACCAGTGCGCGGGCAAGGCACGCGCCACCGTCACGCCCTGCCTGGCGAGGCGCTTGCGCAGGCGCAGCACGTAGCCGTCCTTGCTCAGCAGCAGGGCCTGATGCAGCAGCGCCAGGTCGATGAAGCACTGGTCATCGGCATCCTTGCAGATCACCTCGCAGCGCGGCGCCGGCTCCATCCATTGCACCCGGGCATCCATGGCGGCCAGCACGGCCTCGTTCTCGCGGCCGTGGTAGGCGGCGCGCCTGGCGATCTGCGGGTAGTGCAGTACGCGCGCCAGTTCCTCGCGCATGCGCGGCGTGGCCAGCCATTGCAGCCGGCCCTGCTGCAGCGCCTCGCGCAGCGGCACAACGGCAGGTTCCTCGAACACCAGCAGGTCGAGCACGATGTTGGTGTCGATGACGACAGGCTGCATCAGAACTCCGGCACCGGGTTCGGCCCGCCGTCCACCTGCTCGTACAGGCCGTCGTTCAGACGGAACAGCTGGGTTTCCTGCACCGTCTGGCGCTCGCCGCGCACGGTGGATACCAGGCCCTTGAAGCGGATGGAGACATCGGCGCTGGCAGCCTCGCGCGAGATCGGATGCACTTCGCCGCGCACGTCGAAGCAGCTGTGGCTGTCGATCGCGGCGCTGGCGGCGGCAGAAGCGGGTGTGGCCGGGTCCGCAGCCGCCGGGCGGCGGCGCTGGCGCGGCCCGCTGCGCTGCGGCGACAGCCGCGCATCGCAATCGGCATAGGCGGCACGGTTATTGCCGGCCAGACGCGACTGCAAGGCCAGCGCCATGCCTTCGGGTTGCAGCAGATAGCCATGCAGCCAGCTGCCGCAGGTGCCCTGCCAGCAGCTTTCGGATTCGAAGGTGAGCAGGTAGCGCTCGGGAGCCAGTTTGTAGACCTGGCTGTCGCCGGCGCTGCCTTCGTAGCCGACTGCGTCGACGTAGGGCAGGAAGCGGCTGACCTGCCATTGCTCTTCGCCGGCAGCACGCGGCTTTTCAGGGCTGTTCTTCCCGGCCGCCGCACGCGAATAGAATACGGCGCCCAGCACAGCCTGGCTGGTCTGCCTGCGCGCCGGGCGGCCCTCCCCGTCAGCCGGCACCGACTCGAACACCAGCACGGCCCGGGTGTCATTGAGGCGCACCACTTCGCGCGGGATCGTCACGACGGCAGTACGCTGCAGCGCCACCGGCAGGGGGTGGCTGGCTGCCGTCAGGGGAGGCAGCGGCGCCAGCGGCTCGCTGGCCGGCAACATGACGCTGGGAAGACGTGCCTCCTGCGCCGGCGGCAGCATCAGGTTGGCACGCCAGCGCACCTGCTGGGTGTCTATCACCTGTTGCTGGCTGCCGAAGGCGGCGTCCATCAGCGCGTTGAGATGCAGGGAACTGGCCACGCCATTGTTGGGCGGCGTCAACGCATCGCCGCTGCCGCGCTCGCAGCCTGCTAGCGACAGGGCCAATGCCAGCGCCGCAGCGGCCTGAAGCAGTCGCGCGCCCAGCCGTGTTGCCCTGCCCTGTGCGCTCACTGGCCGGCACCTCCCGGGCCGGTCACCGTGGCGTCGCCCGCGCTTGCGTCACGCGGCGCGCGCGTCTGCATGGAGCCTGCCACCAGGTCGAAGCGGAACAGGCGGCACTCGATCGGGCCGTTCCACATCGGGATCTTGCGCGTTTCCTTCAGGCGCATGCGGCGCGGCAGGTCGCGATCGGGGGTCAGCATCCATGCGGTCCAGCCGGTGTAGTGCTTCTTCCAGTGGCTGGCCAGGCGGGCGAAGAAATCGTCATCTTCGCTGCCGGCGGCCATGATGGCGCTTTCGCGGCCGCCCCGGCTGGCGGCAGCCTCGCGCAGCGTGCCGGTGCCCAGGGTGCCGCCGACGCGGTGCACGCGCGGCGCGCTGCGGGCACGCTCCTCGGCGCGCTGGCCGGCCACACCGGCCGCGGCAATGCGCTCGCCGTAGGGCGGGTTGACCAGCAGGATGCCGGGCGCATCAGTAGGCGGCATGCGCTGCAGGGCATCGCCGCCGCGCAGCTGCACGGCATGTGCCACGCCGGCGCGCTGGGCATTGCGCTGGGCAAAGTCGACCATGCGGTGCGCCACGTCGCTGCCGAACACCAGCAGCGGGCCATCGCGCAGTTCGGCGGCGCGCGCCTCCTGGCGCAACTGCTGCCAGACATGGGCCTGGAACGGCAGCAGACGCTCGAAACCGAATCGGCGCTGCGCGCCCGGCGCCATGCGGCATGCCATCTGCGCCGCCTCCACGACGATGGTGCCGCTGCCGCAGCAGGGGTCATACAGCGGCTGGCCGGTTTCGGGCCTCCAGCCGCTGGCGGCGATCATGGCGGCGGCCAGCGTTTCCTTGAGTGGCGCATCGCCCTTGTCCTCGCGCCAGCCGCGCTTGAACAGCGGCTCGCCCGAGGTGTCGATGTACAGCGCCATGCGGTCATTGGTGAGGTGGGCAAAGATGCGCACGTGCGGCCACTGGGTATCCACGCTGGGGCGGCTGCCGGCGCGGGCGCGGAAGCGGTCGGCCACGGCATCCTTGATCCTGAGCGCGGCAAAGTTCAGGCTCTTGAGCGGGCTGCGCTGCGCCGTGATGTCGATGCGGAAAGTCTGCTGTGGCGTGAACCACATTTCCCAAGCGATGGCCGAGGCGGCTTCGTACAGGTCGGCCTCGTTCTGGTAGGGCGTGCGCGAGAGCTGCACCAGCACGCGCTGGGCCAGCCGGCTGTGCAGGTTGAGCTGCAGCGCGTTACGCCAGCTGCCCTGCACCAGCACTCCGGCGCGCAGGGCCTGGATCTGGCCCGGCGGCAGTGCCGTGATGGCCGCGACTTCGTCGGCCAGATAGCCCTCGACGCCAGCGGCGCAGGGCAGGAACAGGTGCAAGGCATTCATGGGCGATACCTTACCAGACTCTGACGTTTTTCTGCTGCCAAATCGCGGACTTGGCCCCGAAAAATCGCACTCCCGCCAGCCTGCGGCACTGGCAGGTGGCGCCCGCTTTGCCCGACAATGGCAGGATGTCTGTCTCTACTGCCCCCGAACTGCCTCCCCTCGACCAGACCTGCCCCCGCTGCGGCCAGCCGAACCGCTGCGCCATCGCCGCCGGCGCACCCGCCGATAGCTGCTGGTGCATGCAGGAGCCGCCCGCCCTGTGCCACGTGCCGGCATCTGCCGGCAGCCACGCCGCCCCGACCGCCTGCTACTGCCAGGCCTGCCTGCGCTCCCGACCAACCTCCTGACGCCCGGAAAGACCGCCATGTGCCAGCTGCTCGGCATGAACTGCAACACCCCGACCGACATCACCTTCAGCTTCAGCGGCTTTGCCCAGCGCGCCGGCGTTACGGACCACCATAGCGACGGCTGGGGCATTGCCTTTTTCGAAGGCACGCCCGGCAGCACGCCGCAGGCCGGGCCGGACAAGGGCCTGCGCCTGTACGTGGACAACCAGGCCGCCAGCACCTCGCCGGTGGCGCAGCTGATCCGCCACTACCCGATCCAGAGCCGCAACGTGATCGCGCATATCCGCAAGGCCACGCAGGGCCCGGTGGCCCTGGAGAATTGCCACCCGTTCGTGCGCGAGCTGTGGGGCCGTTACTGGGTGTTTGCGCACAACGGCAATCTGGAGAACTTTCAGCCCCATCTGCACAGCCACTTCCGCCCGGTGGGCGATACCGACAGCGAACGCGCCTTCTGCTGGATCATGCAGGAGATCGCCAAGGCGCATGCCTGCATGCCGCCGGTGGAAGAATTGACGCGCACGCTGCGCGAACTGATGCCGCCGCTGGCGCGGCATGGCACCTTCAACATGCTGCTGTCCAACGGCGAAGCACTATGGGCGCATGCCAGCACGCACCTGCACTACGTCGTGCGGCAACACCCGTTCACCACGGCCCAGTTGCGGGATGAAGACCTGGAGATCGATTTCGCCCGGCACACCACACCGCAGGACCGCGTGGCGGTGATCGCCACGCAGCCGCTCACCAGCAACGAGGCATGGACGCCCTTCTGCTGCGGCGAACTGCGCGTGTTCGTGGACGGGCAGCCGCTGGACTAGCCCCGTCGCACCATCAGGAGCGCGGCTTCTCGGCCGGCGCCTTGGCGGCAGCAGGCCGCTTGACCGCCGGCTTGCGCGCTGCAGCCGGCTTGGCGGCTGCCTTGGGGCTTCCCGCGGTACTGGTGCCGGCAGCCGCCGCGGCGCGGGGCGCCGTCCTGGCGGCCGTTGCCGGTTTGGCCGCCTTGCCGGGGGCTGTCTTTGCAGCGCCCGCTGCCGCCTTGGGCTTGGCCGCAGCAGGTTTGCGCGCGGTGGTGGCACGCGCCGCCGGCTTGGCAGGCTTGACCGAAGACGCCGCCGGTTCTGCCGCGGCAACCCCGGCCGCCACTTCCGGCATCGCCGCAGCCACCTGCTGCGCCATTTCCTCCTGGGCCTTCAGGAACTCGGCCTGACGCTGCAGCACGTCTTCCTGGGCCTGCTGGGCAATGCTCTGGAAGGTCTGCATCATGCTGCCCCACCACTGGCCGGCCTGGGCAAAAGCCGCGTTCAGCGGGGACTCGCCTGCTTCGGCTGCCGCCTCGTCCCCGGAGGCTGCCCCCTGTGCCGCCTGCACCGGCACCTCATGCCAGGTCACGGCAGACGCCGGGACGGCTGCGGATTCCTGCGCCGGCGCCTCGGGCACGGCCGCCTTGACGGCCTGCGTCACGCTGGAAACGGTGTCGGCCACGCCTTGCTGGAACACCTGCGCCATGTCGTTCAGGCCGACATTCATGTCCTTGAGCGTGGTCAGCGTCATCTTCTGCACTTCGAGTGCCTGGATGGTGGCCTTGAGCGCAGTGGTGTTCTGTTCCAGCCAGAACTGTACGGTGCGCAACTCCTGGATGCGGCGCTCGACCTCTTCGGGATCCACCGTGGGCGCCACCCACTGCGCAGGCGAGGGCATCATGCTGCGCGGCTGCGTGATCTGCTTGAGAAAGTCGAAGCCGGGAACGAACTTGCTGAAGTCGAAGCCTACTGCGTTGATGTTCATCTGCACTCTCCTGCCTGGCCGCCGTGCGGCGAATGGTGATGGTCGAAAGCATACTGCATGCGCATGACGCGTGCCAAGCCGGACAAGCCCCGGCCGCCCGGTCAGTCCACCGCGTGGTGCTGTCGGATGCGGCGCACGAACCAGGCGACCAGCAGCACCACCGGAATCACGCTGGCGCCCACGGCGGCCTCGACCGGGATATGCAGTGCCTCGATGGCCGGCACCGTCTTGAGCAGCTTGAATACATAGCTCAGCAGGCTGATGGCGTAGTAGCTGATGGCCACCACCGAAAGCCCTTCCACCGTCTGCTGCAGGCGCAGTTGCAGGTGCTGGCGGCGTGCCAGGGCCTGCAGCAATTGCTGATTGTCTTCCTCGCGCCGCGCCTCGACCCGCACCTTGGTGAGCTCGACCACGCGCTGCACGCGTGCGGCCACATCGCTCAGGCGGGCATCGGTGCTGTCGCATAGCTCTATCGCCGGCAGAAAGCGGCGCGACAGGAAGCCGCCCAGCGTCTGCACGCCCTGGATACGCGATTCGCGCAGACCCTGCAGGCGCCGCTCCACGATGCGGTGGTAGGCGCGCGTGGCCGAGAAGCGGTAGCGCGAGCGCGCCACGCCATGCTCCACTTCGGAGGCGATGGCCACCAGTTCGGCGAACACCTGCTGGTCCTGCACCTGCTGCTCGGCCGCAGTCGCCTGCCTTTGTGCCGCAAACTGGTCCACCGCCTGCAGCAGGCGGCGCTCCAGCGTGCGCAGCAGCACCGATTCCTGCTGTGCCAGCGGAAAACCCAGCATGGCCAGCGCCCGGTAGCCCTCGATCTCGACGATGCGCTGCACCTCGCGCGCACGCTGCTGCTCCGACAGCTGCACGTCCAGCAGCAGAAAGCGGGTGAAGCCGGCCTCGTCCAGCAGCAGATGGGTGAACATGGCGGCGCGGTCATCGGCAATCCAGGAGCCGATCAGGTCATGCGTCGCCTCGGTCGCCGTGCGCGTGGCAGCAAGCAGTTGCGCCATCACGCGCCGCGCCTGGCGCAGCATGCCGTCCTCTTCCGCCGGCCAGACCACCACATGCGTGGCAGCCAGCATCGGGGCATCGCCCAGCGCCGAAAAAAAGGCCGGCGACAGCGCGTAGCGGGCATCGGCCCGCAGCATGGCGCCGAGCAGCAGTTCCGGCTCCTGGCTCGGATCGGCCGGCAAGTCCATCCGCAGCTGCCAGCTGACGAATTCGCCATGACGCTCGTACTTGAGCGCCCAGCTGCCCGTCTCGATCAGATGGTGGCGCCGGCCCGACGCCGGCGCCGGCTGGCCCGCATCGGCACAGGCCACGCGCAAGGCAGCGTCGGCGACCTCGGCCGGCAAGCCGGCCTGGGCCCAGTAGCTGACCACGCAGCAAGGTGTGGTACGCAGCGGCGGGCGGGCATGCAGTTCGTCATGCAGCTCGGCATGGCTGCGCGGAGGCGACTGCAAGGGGGCCGCCAGCGGCAGAGTCTGTTCCTGCGGGGTTCCGGCATCGGTCGTCATAGGCGTTCTCCAGGGGAGACGATCTCGTGGTCAATGGCGCCAAACAGGCTCTGGCCGTCGCGTGTGCGTGCCTCGATGCGCAGCGTATCGCCGGGCTGCAGCCAGGGGGTTTCGGCGCTGCCGTGGTCCTGAATTTCCAGCGCCCGCTTGTCGGCCAGGCAGGCCACGCCCTTGCGACGGTCACGGTTGCTGACCGGGCCGGCGGCAAGCACCGTGCCGGCACGCACGGGCCGCGTACGGCACAGGCGCTCCAGCAACTGATCGAAACCGGCCTCCATGTCGGCACCGCTGTCCAGCAGACCCAGCTTGCGGCCGTTGCCCTGCACCTGCAGGCTCAGGTGGGCGCGGCCGTGGTGCCAGGCATCGCCGAGCTCGTCCGGCGTGACTGCCACCGGACCGAAAGCCATGGCCGGACGCGACAGCAGCGCTGTGCCATCGCCGTCCGCGCCCGCCAGGTGGCGCAGGCGCAGGCCGTTGCAGAGCAGCAGCAGACGGATGCCCTCGAGCGCCTGCTCGGCGGTAGCACCAACGGGCAGGTCGGCGCACACAACGCCCAGTCCGGCCTCGAAATCGGCCTCTGCGGCTGGCAGTAACACCGGATCCTGCGGACCGAGATGGCAGTCGGAGCCGGCCTGCCACAGGCGCAGGGCCTGCGCGGCAGTGGCACCGACTGCTGCCGGACCCTGGCCGGCATAAGCCGCCCCGTCCACCCGCTGAAACGCGCGCGGCAGCGGCGCCATGCAGCATGCAGGGTCGAAGGCGAAGGCGTGCGGCACGCGCCCGGCATTGAGCTGGCGGTACAGGTCCTCCAGTTGCGGGCTGATAAAGTTCCAGTCATCCAGCACCTGTTGCAGGCGCGCGGCCGTGTGCGTGGCAAAGCAGGCATGGCGCAGATCACGCGAGACGACCACCAGCAATCCGTCGCGCGAGCCATCCCTGTATGTTGCAAGTTTCATTGGTATCCTTCTGTCACCCGATGGGTCTGGCGTCGCGCGGGCACGCCAGCCATTGATCGGTCCATTCTAGAATAGGCCAAGCCGGTTCCGTCACCTCGCTGCGCACGTCATGGCGTGCTGTCGGGGAGGCGGCAACAGTCCACTTTTCACCTTCTGCCGCCTTGTCAGCCACCCGCCCTTCCGCTCCCGCTGCCCGCCAGATT
This sequence comes from Brachymonas sp. KE5, assembly GCF_057773645.1. Lineage (NCBI taxonomy): Bacteria > Pseudomonadati > Pseudomonadota > Betaproteobacteria > Burkholderiales > Comamonadaceae > Allobrachymonas > Brachymonas sp. KE5. The sequence continues at coordinate 181,761 of NZ_CM173463.1, read as the reverse complement.
CGTCCGCTGCCCCTGCTGCTGGCGGCGCTGGCCGTGGCCGCCGTGCATGCCCTGCTGCTGTTCGGCCTGCCGGGCCGGGCGCGTCCGGCAGAAAAATCGCCCGCCAGCGAAGCGGTGGTGGTCAGCCTGGATACGCGCACGATCACCCCCGAGCCTGCGCCCGAGCCCGAGCCACCGCCACCGCCCCGCCAACCCGACGTCGCTCCGGCGCCAACGCCCGAGCTGGCGCCTCCGGTGCGCGTGCGCCGTCCACCCCCGCCGCTGCCGCCCCGGCGCGAACCGGAAACGCAAGGCCCGGCACGCCCGGCAGCTCCGGTTCCGGCCGCTTCTGCCCCGCCGGATGCGGCATCCGCCCCTCCTGCTGCCGATGCAGCCGCATCCGGCGCGGCAAGCGCGTCGCTGCCCGGCCCCCCTGAGCGCGACATCGCGCTGGCCGGCACGGCCGCCAGCGCCCCCGCAGCGGCAGCCTCGGCCCCGGCTCCCATCCCGGCGGAACTGATCGCCCTGTCGCGTGCCCCTGCCAAGGCCCCGCCCTCCTTCCTGCTCGAATACGACATGACCGGCGAGGCCAAGAAGCTGCAGTACCACGCCAGCGGTACGCTGCAATGGACCAACCAGGGCGACCAGTCCTACCAGATGGCCTACACCATCAGCGCCTTCCTGGTGGGCAAGCGCACCCAGGTCAGCCAGGGCCGCATCGGCCCCAACGGCCTGCGCCCGGACCGCTTTGCCGACCAGTGGCGCGGCGAGAAGGCAGCCAGCTTCACGCGCAACCCGGAGGCCGACCCGAAAGCCGCACAGGGCACGATCCAGTTCAGCGCCGGCAATCCCGAAGTGCCGCTGCTGCCCGGCGCGCAGGACCAGGTCAGCATGTTCGTGCAGCTGCTGGCGCTGTTCAATGCCGATGCCGGCCGCTATCCGCCAGGCAGCACGCTGCTGTTGCAGTCCGCCGGGCCGCGCAACGCACCACTGTTCCGCTTCCGCGTCGACCCGGAGGAAACGGTGCACGCCGGCGGCCAGGAGCACCGCGCCATCAAGCTCACCCAGGTGCGCAGCGCCGGCCAGAACAAGCGCATCGAGATGTGGCTGGCCCCCTGGCAAAGCGGCGGCCAGACCCACTACCTGCCGGTGCGCATGCGCATCAGCGAGGACAATGGCAACTACGTGGAGCAGACGCTCAAGCGCATGCCGCCGGGCTGAAACCGTGATCTTGTGCCGTCCTGATACAGAAGTTGTTCTCCGCGCTCACCTTTGACGCCGCGACACACCTTGATTTGCGGTTTGTCGCTACCATGTAGGTGACATGCACAAAGACCTTTTTGACCAAACCGTAGCCGGCATGCACACGCTGTACGACTCCGACAGTTTCGTGGTCGTGCACATGCAGTCGAATCCCGAACTGGATGCCGATGACGTGATCCAGATGCGCGGTCGCGGCCATCTGGCCCTGGCGCGCCACGGCTTCGAGATCGTCGACAAGCGTTCCGGACGCCACGTCTATCTCGACGGCAGTTGGGCCGAGCTGTTCCAGCAGCAGATCACGGCTTGGCAGGACAACACCCCCACGCAGGAAGAGGTGGAGGATGCGCTGGAGCACTACAGCGGACTGGCCAGCAGCCCGGTAATGCTGCACTGAGCCTCTGCACCCCCGCCGCGCAAAGCCCTCTTCGGAGGGCTTTTTGCTGCAACGGAGGCAGCCGCGCGTTTTCCCGCCGGCCCCTCTCAAGGTTGACCGCCCGGATCAGAGCATCACCGCCAGACTACCGTCGTGCGCTTTTCGGGCAGCCTCGCCCGGGCCATGACTTGGCCCAGCAGCCCTTACGCCAGCGCCCGGATCGCCTCGGCCAGGGTCTCGACCATCTGCGCGATATGCGCCTCCTCGGCCACGAAGGCCGGCGCCAGCACCACCACATCGCCGGCATTGCGCACCAGCACGCCGTTCTCGTAGCAACGCAGGAAGATCTCGTAGGCCCGCCGGCCCGGGTTGCCGGCCATGCCCTGCAGTTCCACCGCCCCGGCCATGCCCAGCGTGCGGATGCCGGTCACGTTCGGCAGTTCGCGCAGCTGGCTGTGCATGGCATCGCCCAGCACCGGCGCCATGCGCGCGGCCCGTGCGAACAGATCCGCTTCCACATAATGCTGCAGCGTCGCCACCGCGGCCGCCGCCGCCACAGGGTGGCCGGAGTAGGTATAGCCATGGAAGAACTCGATGGCATGCGCCGGCTGGTCCACCCCCATCAGCGTGTCGTAGATGCGGTCGGAGCAGACCACGCCCCCCATCGGGATGCTGCCGTTGGTTACGCCCTTGGCGAAGTTCAGCATGTCCGGCTTCACGCCGAAATACTGCGCCGCGAATGCCGTGCCTAGGCGGCCGAATCCGGTGATCACCTCGTCGAAGATCAGCAGGATGCCGTGACGGTCGCAGATCTCGCGCAGGCGCTGCAGGTAGCCCTGGGGCGGCACGTACCAGCCGGCGCTGCCGGCCACCGGCTCGACGATGATGGCCGCCACGTTGGACGGATCGTGCAGCGGCAGGATGCGTTGCTCCAGTTCCAGCAGCGGGTCGTCGTCCCACTGCGGCAGTTCGCCCTGGATGAAGGCATGCGCCGGGTCGTGGATGAAGCGCATGTGGTCCACCCGCGGCAGCATGGCAGCGCCATAGGCCTTGCGGTTGCCCGGAATGCCGCCCACGCTCATGCCGCCGAAGTTCACACCGTGGTAGCCACGCTCGCGGCCGATGAACACGCAACGCTGCCCTTCGCCGCGCGCCCGGTGGTAGGCCAGCGCCAGCTTGAGCGAGGTGTCGGCCGCCTCGCTGCCCGAGTTGCAGAACAGCACCTTGTTCAGGTCGTCCGGCGCCAGCGCGGCGATCATGCCGGCGGCCTGTACCGCACGGTCATTGGTCATGGAAAACGCGGTCGAGTAGTCGAGCGTGTCGAGCTGCTCGCGGATGGCGGCGTTGATGGGAGCGCAGCGGTGACCGGCATTCACGCACCACAGGCTCGAGACGCCATCGAGGATGCTGCGGCCATTGCTGGTGGTGAAATGCATGCCGCAGGCCTCGACCACCACGCGCGGCTGGCGCTGGAAATCACGGTTGGGCGTGAACGGCAGCCACTGGTGCACGGTGCCGGCACGGGCATAGGGGTGGATGCGGGAATCTGCTGGCAAGGGGGCGTCCATCTCGTCTCCTTCGTCGGCAATGGCGTGGTGCCGCATGCACAGGCTGTATTACATTTCTTACAATAGAGCCCGCCTGTACGGACACGCTACTACAATAAGCGGCTTTGAAGCCTGTCTGCCGGCTCAGCCGGACAGTGCACCCATTGTGGCATCGAATGCCCGGTCCGGCGACACTTGCAGCACCGCAGATTTCTACTCTGATTCCCGCCGCGCCTCCTGCAGCACAACTGCGGAAGGCTGTGGCGAGCCCCTCACGATGAGCCATCCTTACATCCTGACGCTTTCCTGCCCCGACCGCATGGGGCTCGTGCATGCCGTGTCCGGCTTCCTGATGGAGCACGGCGGCAACATCAACGAGGCCGCCCAGTACAACGATACGGATACCGGCCTGTTCTTCATGCGCGTGGGCTTTACCTGCCCCGAACCGGATTTTGCGCAGCTGCGCGCGGCGCTGGCCGAATTTGCCAAGCCCTACCAGATGCAGACGCGCCTGTACCCGCGCGCCCTGCCCATGCCCACGGTGATCATGGTGAGCAAGGAAGGCCACTGCCTGAACGACCTGCTGTTCCGCTGGCGCAGCGGCCTGCTGGCGATCGACGTGCGCGCCATCATCAGCAACCACCGCGACTTCTACCAGCTCGCTGCCAGCTACAACGTGCCCTTCCACCACATCCCGGTGAACACGGACAACAAGGCCCAGGCCGAGGCGCGCCAGCTCGAGATCATCGAATCCGAGGGGGCCGAACTGGTGGTGCTGGCCCGCTACATGCAGATCCTCTCCAACGACCTGTGCGGCAAGCTCGCCGGCCGTGCCATCAACATCCACCACAGCTTCCTGCCCAGCTTCAAGGGAGCCAAGCCCTACTACCAGGCCCACGACCGCGGCGTGAAGCTGATCGGCGCCACCGCACATTACGTTACAGCCGACCTGGACGAAGGTCCTATCATCGAGCAGGATGTCGCGCGCGTGGACCACAGCAAGACAGTCGAAGACCTTACGGCTATCGGGAAAGACACCGAGAGCCAGGTACTCGCGCGTGCCGTAAAGTGGCACAGCGAACATCGCGTCCTTCTCGACGGCCACCGTACCGTCATCTTCCGATAAAAACAAGCAGGCGCAGGCCGCTCCACAAGAGCCGGCGCGCCGCAGATTGCAGACAGGGATACCCTCCATGGCCATGCGCATTCCCCCCATCCAGTGCCTACTCACCTTCGAAGCACTGGCCCGGCTCCGTAGCGTCACCCACACCGCCGAAGAACTCTGCGTCACGCCCAGTGCCGTCAGCCACCGCATCAAGCAGCTGGAACAGCTGGTCGGCATGCGCCTGTTCGGCCGCTCCGATTTCTCGCTCACGACCGAGGGCAGCGAATACCTCTCGCACGTACGCGAGGCGCTGGCCATGCTGGAGCGTTTTCCCGGCTGCAACCCGGCCCTGTCGCGCCGCAAGCTGCGCGTGGCCGTCACGCCCACCTTCGCGCGCAGCATCCTGATGCCGCGCCTGCGCCAATTCACCTCGGCCTATCCCGAGATCGACCTGTCGCTGCACGTGAACATCCCGCTGCTCGACGTGGTGGCCGAGGATGCCGACCTGACCATCCGCTACGGCGCCGGCCGCTATGCGGACCTGGAATCGGTCTGCATCATGAAGGACATCATCTCCCCGCTGGCCTCGCCCGCGTATATCGAGGAGTTCGGCCCGTTCCGCTCGGTGCAGGACCTGCAGAATGCCAAGCTGCTGCGCAGCCCGCTGGAACCCTGGCGCACCTGGTTTGCCGCCCACGACCTGGACTGGCCCGAGCCCATGGATGGCTCTTCGTTCAACGACGTGGGTCTTGCCTGCGATGCCGCCGCACAGGGTCTGGGCGTGGCACTGGTGCGCCTGCAACTGGCGCAACCCTGGCTGGCCAACGGCTCGCTGGTGCGCCTGTTCGAACGCAGCATCCCGAGTCCGCATGCCCACTATCTGTGCTGGCGCACCGGCAACATGGATCGCTGGGAATGCAGCACCTTTGCACGCTGGCTGCAGGAGAGCCTGCAGCAGGACGCGTCGGCGGCCGAAGCTGCAACGCCGCAGCGCGTGCTGACCACGGCCTGAGGCGCCGCGGCAAATCCTCACGGCAGCGCTGAAGCGATTTCATGCTGCCCGAACGCCCCTTTGCGGGGCGTTTTCTTTTACATTGGCAGCATGTCTGCCGCTGCCTTTCCCCCCATTCAGGATGATGCGCCTCCGGTTGCCAAGGCCGAGCTGATCGCGGCCCTGCAGCAGGGCATGCCCGCGCATGCGCTGCTCTGGCACGAGGAGGACACCACCCCCTACGAGTGCGACGGCCTGACGGCCTACCGCCAGCGCCCCCTGTGCGTCGCCCTGCCCGAAACCGAAGAGCAGGTGCAGCACGTGCTGCGCACCTGCCACCGCCTGCGCGTGCCGGTGGTGGCGCGCGGGGCCGGCACCGGCCTGTCCGGCGGCGCGCTGCCGCACCGCCATGGCGTCACGCTGTCACTGGCGCGCTTCAACCGCATTCTCGATGTCGACCCGCGCAGCCGCACCGCGCGCGTGCAGGCCGGCGTGCGCAATCTGGCCATCAGCGAGGCAGCGGCGGCGCACGGCCTGTACTACGCGCCTGATCCCAGCAGCCAGATCGCCTGCACCATCGGCGGCAACGTGGCGGAAAACGCCGGCGGCGTGCACTGCCTGAAATACGGGCTCACCGTACACAACGTGCTGCGCGTGCGCGGCTACACCATCGAGGGCAAGCCCCTCACCCTGGGCAGCGAGGCGCTGGACGCGCCAGGCTACGACCTGCTCAGCCTGGCCATCGGCAGCGAAGGCATGCTGGCGGTGGTGCTGGAAGTCACCGTCAGGCTCATCCCCAAGCCGCAGTTGGCGCGCTGCATCATGGCCAGCTTTGCCGATGTGCGCCAGGCCGGCGATGCCGTGGCCAACGTGATCGCCGCCGGCATCATTCCGGCCGGACTGGAGATGATGGACAAGCCCATGACCGCCGCCGTGGAGGACTTCGTCCACGCCGGCTACGATCTGGACGCTGCAGCCATCCTGCTGTGCGAAAGCGACGGCACGCCACAGGAAGTGGAAGAGGAGATCGCCCGCATGAGCACCGTGCTGCGCGCAGCCGGCGCCACCGCCATCACCGTGAGCCAGGACGAGGCCGAACGCCTGCGCTTCTGGAGCGGGCGCAAGAACGCCTTCCCGGCCAGCGGCCGCATCAGCCCGGACTACATGTGCATGGACAGCACCATCCCGCGCAAGCGCCTGGCCGACATCCTGCTGGCCATCGGCGAGATGGAGCACAAGTACGGCCTGCGCTGCTGCAATGTGTTCCACGCCGGCGACGGCAACCTGCACCCGCTGATCCTGTTCGACGCGAACGATCCGGACCAGCTGCACCGCGCCGAGCTGTTCGGTGCCGACATCATGGAAACCAGTGTCGCCATGGGCGGCACCGTGACGGGCGAACATGGTGTGGGTGTGGAAAAGCTCAACAGCATGTGCGTGCAATTCTCGCCAGAAGAGAACGCGCAGATGTTTGCCGTCAAGCACGCCTTCGATCCGCAGGGCCTGCTCAATCCGGGCAAGGTCATTCCCACGCTGCAGCGCTGTGCCGAGTATGGCCGCATGCTGGTGCGCGGCGGGCGTCTGCCGTTTCCGGAGCTGGAGCGCTTCTGAGCCTCGGTGCAGGACGGCCTGTTGTCTGACAAAAAACGGCCGAGCCCCAGCGCCACAATGAAACCCCCGGCGGCATGCTTGCCGCCTCCTTCGCGTTTCCGGAGCTTCGAGCCACCATGCAGAGCCTGACCGTTGAAACCTTCATCCATGCGCCGGGCGCACCGACAACTTCGACGCCCTGCTGACCCCCGCCGGCCTGAAGGAAGTGGCCACCTATGCCGACGGCGTGGGCCCCTGGAAGCCGTACATCGTGCCCATGGTCGGACAATTCGACGCCCAGGGCAGGATGCTGGACGTGAACAAGGACGGCAAGGTCAACGGCATGGACGCCAGCAGCGGCACCCCCACCACGCTGATCGCCGATGCGCACAAGGCCGGCCTCGCCATCCATACCTGGACCTTCCGCAACGAAGCCCGCCGCCTCGCCTATGACTACCAAGGCAATCCGGTGAACGAATACCTGCAGTTCTATCGCCTCGGCATCGATGGCGTGTTCTCGGATTTTCCGGACACCGCAGTGGCTGCACGCCAGGCTTACCTGAAGGAGCTGGGCCGCTGATCAGCGCCCCGCTCGGCCGCGCCTGAATGCCCCGGGCGCGGCAATACCCGAGTTACTTGCATGGTTATGTAATACCAATTTATTGAAGTTGTGGTATCATTGGATTCGCCAGTTATTGGCGCAACCCAATTGAATCCATCAGGAGTATTCAATGCCCTCCGACAACGCCAGTTGTCATTCTCATCAACCTCGCGTTCCGCGCCGGTGATTGAAGGTTCTTCTCGCCGAAGCTGGCACGCACCAGTTCATCAGGAGGTGAGACATGAACTACGCTTACGCATCCCTTCCCTACGCCGATCTGCACGTGGCTGACGCCCACGAGCGTGAGGCCTATCTGCATGGCCGTCCGCATCGTCTGCGTTCCATGCGCGCCGTGTGGGCCCTCAACCCCGAACGCGGCGTCATGGAGTGCAGCTGGGTTTCCAACGGCCTGCATGCCTGACGAAGCCGGCACAAGTCAGATGCCATGAAAAAGCCCCTGTAGAGGGGCCTTCACAGGGGCAGCCCTGTTGCAAGACCGGCTGCCCTTTTTGCCGCGCTTTTATACGCCCATGCGGTCGAGCGCATCCTCCATCAGCTGCACCGTACGCTCCACGTTGCGCCATTTCTCCAGCCCGAACAGGCCCAGGCGGAAGGTGCTGAAGCCCTGCGGCTCGCCGCACATCAGCGGCACGCCGCTGGCCGCCTGCACGCCGGCGGCGACGAACTTGCTGCCGTTCTGCAGACCCGGATCGCTGGTGTAGCTCACCACCACGCCCGGCGCCTTGAAACCTTCGGCCGCCACGCTGGGGAAGCCGCGCGCTTCCAGCATGGCACGCATCTGCGTGCCCAGCGCGATCTGGCGCTCGCGCGTGGTGTCGAAACCATCGGCCCGCGTCTGCTGCATGGCATCGCGCAGGCGCAGCAAGCCGTCGGTAGGCATGGTGGCATGGTAGGCGTGCTGACCCTTGACGTAGCCTTCTGCCAGCATCACCCACTTCTTCAGGTCGCAGGCAAAGCTGTTGCTGGCGGTGTTTTCGAGAGCCGTGCGCGCGCGCTCGCTCAGGCAGACCATGGCGCAGCACGGCGTGCCGCTCCAGCCCTTCTGCGGCGCGCTGATCAGCACGTCCACGCCCACAGCCGGCATGTTCACCCACATGGCGCCGGAAGCGATGCAGTCCAGCACGAACAGGCCACCCACCTCGTGCGCGGCATCGGCCAGCTGGCGCAGGTAGTCGTCGGGCAGGATGATGCCGCTGGCGGTTTCCACGTGCGGCGCGAACACCAGCGCAGGCTTCTGCTCGCGGATGGTGGCAACCACATCCTCGATCGGCGCCGGCGCCCACGGGGCCTGCACGTCGTCGCTGGCAGGGCGTGCTTCGCACACCGTCACGGTCTGGGTGATCTGGCAGACTTCGAAGATCTGGCTCCAGCGGTAGCTGAAGAAGCCGTTGCGCACCACCAGCACTTTCTGGCCCTGCGCGAACTGGCGCGCCACGGCCTCCATGCCGTAGGTGCCGCTGCCCGGCACGATGGCCGAGGTGTGCGCGCCATAGACTTCCTGCAGCGTGGCGAGAATGTCCTGCATGGCGCCGACGAATTGCCTGGACATGTGGTTGACGGCGTGGTCGGTATAGACCACCGAGTATTCGAGCAGTCCTTCGGGATCGATGTGGGGCAGCAGTCCGGGCATGGGTTTGTCTCTTTCGTTGGTGTCGGTTTTGGCAGGCATCCATGGTAATGGGTTTGCCAGCCCCTGACTGAAAACCCGTACACTGCCCGCCATGTTGCAAGGAATTGTGCTCTCCGCCACGGCCTCGGTGCTGTTTGCGGTGCTGTATTACTACGCGGTGCTGCTGCAGCCGCTGGACGGGCTGCCGATTTTCGGCTGGCGCGTCGCGCTGGGGCTGCCGGTTCTGACTGTCTGGGTGCTGCTGCTCGGCAGCGGGGCCGCGCTGCTGGCGCTGTGGCAACGCGTGCGCCGCGAGCCGCTGCTGGGGCTCGGGCTGTTGGTGAGCGCGCATCTGATCGGCGCGCAGATGGCCTTGTTCACATGGGCGCCGCTGCATGGCCGGGCGCTGGAGGTGTCGCTGGGCTATTTCCTGCTGCCGCTGGTGATGGTGCTGACCGGAGGCGTGGTGTATGGCGAACGGCTGAACCGCTGGCAGCAGCTGGCGGTGCTGCTGGCTGCCTTCGGCGTCGGGCATGCGGTCTGGCAGGGTGTCAGCCTGTCGTGGGCGGCAGCGCTGGTGGCACTGGGCTATCCGCCCTACTTCATGCTGCGCCGGCGCCTGCAGGTGGAGGCGCTGCCCGGGCTGTGGGCCGAAACATTGCTGCTGGTGCCGGCAGCGCTGTGGCTGCTGGCGGGTGAGCCGGTCGGTGCGCAGCTGGCGCAACAGCCACGCCTGGGGGTGCTGCTGCCGCTGCTGGGCGTGCTGAGCGCCACGGCGCTGGCCTGCTATCTGGCCGCGAGCCGACGCCTGCCGCTGGGACTGTTCGGGTTGCTGGGCTATCTGGAGCCTGCGCTGCTGTTCGGCGTGTCGCTGCTGCTGGGCGAGCGCATGGCGCCGGGCGCGGCATGGACCTATGTGCCGATCTGGCTGGCGCTGGCGGTGCTGGCGCTGGACGGGGTGCAGCAGTGGCGCAGGCGCCGGCCGCAGCCCTGAGCACAACTAGTCAGACCGGAGCCGGATAGCTGCGCTGCCCGAAAATCGCCGTGCCGACGCGCACCATGGTGCTGCCGGCGGCGATGGCCAGTTCCAGATCGCCGCTCATGCCCATCGACAGCGTATCCCACTGCGGCAGGTCCAGTCGGGCACCCACTTCGTCGAACAGCGCGCGGGTGCGCTGGTGCACCTGCAACATCTGCTGCGGATCGTCATAGGGCTCGGGGATGCTCATCAGGCCGCGCAGCTGCAAGCCGGGCAGCTCGCGCACGGCCCGGGCAAAGTCACCCACCTGCTCCGGCGCCAGCCCGGACTTGGTGGCGCCGCCATCCATGTTGACCTGCAGGCAGACCTGCAGCGGCGCGCGCTCAGGCGGGCGCTGGCGGCTCAGGCGCTGGGCAATGTCGAGCCGGTCCAGCGACTGCAGCCAGTCGAAGTGCGTGGCCACCTGGCCGGACTTGCGGCTCTGCAGCGGGCCGATGCAGTGCCATTCCAGCCCGAGAGCCTGCAAGGCGTCGATCTTGGCGACTGCCTCCTGCACATAGTTTTCGCCGAAAGCGAGCTGGCCGGCAGCGGCCGCCTCGCGCACGGCCTCGGCCGGAAAGGTCTTGGACACCGCCAGCAGGCGCACGGAGCCGGGGGCGCGGCCGGCCGCCTGAGTGGCAGCCGCAATGCGCTGCTGCACTTGGGCGAGGCTGGTGGCGATGGGGGAAAGAGATTCGGATTCGGGCATGAACGTGCGGGCCTTTCAACGCACCGCGTGCGCCTTCGCAACAGCGAAGCCGCATGGAAATGTGACTGTCGTGAACGTTTGCAGGGAATAGGCCGGGACGGACCACCCCTTTGCATGGGAATGTTACCGAAGTTCCGGGCGCTGCGTTACCATGTGCCGTCCCAGTTTTTGCACCCGCCAAGGAGTTTTCCATGTCCCAGATCGCCGACAAGACCTATGCCCCGAGCCAGCCGCACAGCGTGGCTTTTCTTGGCCTGGGGGTCATGGGCTATCCGATGGCCGGCCATCTGGCACGCGCCGGCCATGATGTGACGGTGTACAACCGCACCTCCGCCAAGGCCGCCGAATGGGTGCAGGAGTGCGGCGGCAAGGCGGCCGCCACCCCGCGCGAAGCCGCTGCGGGGGCCGACATCGTGTTCTGCTGCGTCGGCAACGACGACGACCTGCGCAGCGTGGTGCTGGGGCCGGACGGCGCCTTTGCCGGCATGCAGCCCGGCAGCCTGTTTGTGGATCACACCACCGCTTCGGCCGAAGTGGCGCGCGAGCTGCACGCCGCTGCGGCCGAAAAAGGCCTGCATTTCATGGACGCCCCCGTCTCCGGCGGCCAGGCCGGCGCCCAGAACGGCATGCTCACCGTGATGTGCGGTGCCGACGCTGCCACTTTCGACCGCGCCCAGCCGGTGATCGCCGCCTTTGCCAAGGCCTGCAGCCGCATGGGCGAGGTGGGTGCCGGCCAGCTGGCCAAGATGGTGAACCAGATCTGCATTGCCGGCCTGGTGCAGGGTCTGAGCGAAGCGATTGCCTTTGGCCAGAAGGCCGGTCTCGACATGCCGGTGGTGCTGGACGCCATCAGCAAGGGTGCGGCCCAGAGCTGGCAGATGGAAAACCGCGGCAAGACCATGGTGGAAGGCAAGTTCGACTTCGGCTTTGCCGTGGACTGGATGCGCAAGGACCTCGGCCTGGTGCTGGACGAGGCGCGCCGCAACGGCGCTCGCCTGCCGGTGACCGCGCTGGTGGACCAGTTCTATGCCGATGTGCAGCAATCCGGCGGCAACCGCTGGGATACCTCCAGCCTGATCACCCGCCTGAAGTAACGCGCGGATATGCTCCAGCAAACGGTCCGTGCGCTGCTCTGGGTCATTGGTGCCATTTCGCTGGCGCTGGGAGTCATCGGCATCTTCCTGCCGGTGATGCCGACGGCCCCGTTCGTGCTGCTGGCCGCCGCCTGCTGGGCCAAGGCCTCGCCGCGCCTGCACCGCATGCTGCTGGAGCACAGGCATACCGGGCCGATCCTCCGCGCCTGGGAAGAACGCGGCGCCATTCCGCGACTTGGCAAGTGGTTCGGCACCCTGGGCATGGCGGTGTCCTGCATTGGCGTGTCGATCACGCTGGCAAGCACGCCCCACTGGTATCTCGCGGCGATCATGACCGTGGTGTGCATCGTGATTGCGGTGTGGATGTGGAGCCGGCCGGACGCCTGAGGCGGCATGCAGCGGCTACGCACATCGGCCAGCCAGTCAGGCTTCGCCGATAATAGAACGCTTGTCGCCCCTGCGCGACCCCATCTGCTGCAATCCACCATGAGCTCCACCCCCATCACCCGCTTCCTCACCGGCATCACTACTACCGGCACGCCACACTTGGGCAACTACGTCGGCGCGATTCGCCCGGCCGTGCAGTCCAGCCTGCGTGCCGATGTGAAAAGCTACTATTTCCTGGCCGACTACCATTCGCTCATCAAGTGCGACGACCCGGCCCGCATCCAGCGCTCCACGCTGGAAATCGCCGCCACCTGGCTGGCCGCCGGCCTCGATCCGGAGCGCGTCACCTTCTACCGCCAGAGCGACATCCCCGAGATTCCCGAGCTGACCTGGCTGCTCACCTGCGTGACCGGCAAGGGCCTGCTGAACCGCGCCCATGCGTACAAGGCCTCGGTCGACAAGAACCTGGAAGCGGGTCAGGAGCCGGACGATGGCGTGACCGCCGGCCTGTTCATGTATCCGGTGCTGATGGCGGCGGACATTCTGATGTTCAAGGCGCAGAAGGTGCCGGTGGGGCGCGACCAGATCCAGCACATCGAGATGGCGCGCGACATGGCCAGCAGCTTCAACCACCTGTACGGCAAGGATTTGCTGGTGCTGCCCGAAGCGCAGGTGGACGAGCAGGTGGCGCTGCTGCCCGGCCTGGACGGCCGCAAGATGAGCAAAAGCTACGACAACACCATCCCGCTGTTCGTGCCCCAGGCCGAGATGAAAAAGCGCATCCTGTCCATCGTGACCGACTCGCGCGCGCCGGGCGAGCCCAAGGACACGGAAGGCTCTGCCCTGTTCCAGATCTACCAGGCCTTTGCCACGCCGGAAGAAACCGCCAGCTTTGCCCGGGCCTTTGCCGAGGGTATCGCCTGGGGCGAAGCCAAGCAGCAGCTGTTCGAGCGCATCGACCGCGAGATTGCGCCCATGCGCGCGCGCTATGCCGAGCTGATGGCGAATCCGGCCGAGGTGGAGCGCATCCTGCTGGCCGGTGCCGAGAAGGCGCGTGCCGAGGCGGCGCCATATACGCGCGAATTGCGTGCGGCGGTGGGCCTGCGCAGCCTGGCTGGCTCCGAGCATCAAACGAGCGCAGCCGGCACTGGCTCCTCAAGTGGCGAGGCCACTGCCTCTGCCACCGCCAAGCCCCCCGTTTTCAAGCAATACCGCGAAAAGGACGGCCGCTTCTACTTCAAGATGACTGCCGCCAACGGCGAGCTCTTGCTGCAGAGCAAGGGTTACGACAACCCGCGCGACGCCGCCGCCGCCATCGCCGCGCTCAAGGCGCAGGGCCCCGCGGCGCTGGACGCCATGCGCCCGCAACTGGAAGACCACCCTTCCAGCATGCTGGACGCCATCCGCAATGCGCTGGATGTGCTGCTGACGCTGCAGGAATAAACCGCGTCGGTACACAATGCAGAAGGGCATGTCCGCGCAGGCGGTACATGCCCTTTTTGTTCATGCGGCTGCCTCGGCAAGCCTGGCTGCCCGGCGCAGGCCGGGCCATGCACTCAGTACAGCTGCCCGCTACGCCGCTTCTCCGCAAAGTCGCGCGTCTCGGCCACGACCACGCCCGTCAGCATCAGCAGCGCAATCAGGTTCGGAATCGCCATCAGGCCGTTGAACACGTCCGAAGCGGCCCAGACCAGATCCAGACTGACCACCGTACCCAGGAACACCGACGCCACGTAGATCAGGCGGTAGATCAGCACGAAACCATCGCCCAGCAGGTAGGCTGCGCACTTTTCGCCGTAGTAGCACCAGCCCAGGATGGTGGAGTAGGCAAAGAACACCAGGCCGAAGGTCACGATCCAGCCGCCCGCGCCCGGCAGCAGTTGCGCAAAGGTGTGGGTAGTCAGTGCGGCGCCGGTTTCACCGTTGGTGTACAAACCGCCCATCACCAGCACGATGCCGGTGATGCTGCAGACCACGATGGTGTCGAGGAAGGTGCCGGTCATGGAAACCAGGCCCTGGCGCACCGGGTGGTCGGTCTTGGCAGCAGCCGCGGCAATCGGGGCCGAGCCCATGCCTGCCTCGTTGGAGAACACACCGCGTGCCACACCGTAGCGGATTACCGTGCCGAGCGCACCGCCGGCAACCGCCTGACCGGTGAAGGCGTCGGTGAAGATCAGCTCCAGCACCGGGCCGAGCAGCTCCAGGTTGCTGAAGATCACCACCAGACCGCCCAGCACATAGCCGATGGCCATGACCGGCACGATGGCGGAAGAGACGCGCGAGATGCTCTTGATGCCGCCCAGGATCACCAGGGCCGTGAATACCGTCAGCACCACGCCGGTGATCCAGGAGTCGATCTGGAAGCTGGCCTGGATGGATTGCGCCACCGAGTTGGACTGCACCGAGCTGCCGATGCCGAAGGAGGCCAGCGTGCCGAACAGCGCGAACAGCAGCGCCATCCACTTCATGTTCAGGCCGCGCTCGATGTAGTACATGGGGCCGCCGGATTTCTCGCCGCGGCTGTTGGTGGTGCGGTACTTGACCGCCAGCACGCCTTCGGCGTACTTGGTGGCCATGCCGAAGATGGCGGTGATCCACATCCAGAACACGGCACCGGGGCCGCCCGCCACCACGGCAGTGGCCACGCCGGCGATGTTGCCGGTACCGATGGTGGCCGAGAGCGCCGTCATCAGGGCGCCGAAATGGGATACGTCGCCGTCGTGGTCGCTGCCGTCGGCCTTCTTGCCATGCGGCGTGAAGGCCTGCTTGAGCGCAAACACCAGCATCGAGAATTGCAGGAAGCGCAGGCGCAGCGTAAGGTAAACGCCGGTACCGACCAGAAGGGCCAGCATGGGAACACCCCACACCCATCCTCCCACCATGTCAAAGAACTGCTTGAGTGTCTCCATCCGTTTTGTCTCCGAACTTGCAAAAGGAAAAAATCATAGCAGTCGGAGGTGATTCAAACGGTCGTGCAAAAAATCTCAAAAAAGGGGCAGCCTAGGCTGCCCCAAATCGCGCTCTCGCTGTGGTCAATCGCTGGCCTTGCCTCTCATACAAAGCCCATGCCGCGGTTTTCGCGCACTTCGGGCTTGATGCGATGCTCGGCCTCCAGTTGTTCGATGAACTCTTCCGGAAAAAGTTCCTCGCCCAGGATGTCGATCTGCCGGCGCACCGCGGCGAAGTCGCCGGGGCAGAGCTGGTCCAGCCGCGCCAGGCGCTGGCGCAGCTCGGGAGTGAGCCGTTCGGCATCGCCTTGCAGCGCCTCGGTCACGAACATGCGCTCGCGCTGCTCGCCGGTGAGCGGCTTGAAGCGAATCTTGAAACTGAAGCGGCGCAGCGCAGCCTGGTCCAGCCGGTCCATCAGGTTGGTGGTGCAGATGAAGATGCCCTGGAAGCGCTCCATGCCCTGCAGCATCTCATTCACCTCGGTGATTTCGTAGTTGCGCTGCGCACCGCGCCGGTCCATCAGGAAGCTGTCGGCCTCGTCCAGCAGCAGCACGGCCTCGTCGCGTTCGGCATCGGCAAACATGCGCGCCATGTTCTGCTCGGTGTCGCCCACGTACTTGCTGACCAGATCGCTGGCCTGCTTCACCATGAGCGGCTTGCCAAGCTGGCCGGCGATGTACTCGGCCAAGGCGGTCTTGCCGGTGCCCGGGGTGCCGTAAAAGCACAGCGTACCGTGGCCGCGCGCGTGCAGCGCCTCGACCACGCGGGCAATGGGATAACGCGTTTCCACGTTGAGCATGTCCAGGTCGTACTGCGTTACGCTGCGGCGCTGGCGCGTGCCCTGCGGGCGGTGGCCCAGCGCCAGATCGGCATGCTGCAATTGGCGTTCCATCCATCCTTCGACTTCGCCGGCTTCTTCGGCCTGCACCAGATGGGCAAAGCGCAGCGCGTTGGCAATCTGAGCCGGTGTGAGATTCTCGCGCGCGGTCAGGCGGCTGACGAAGGCATCGCTCACCGGCACCTCGGCCAGCAGCTTGCGCACCAGCCGCTCGCGCGCGCCGGGCGGTGGGCTGGACAATTCCAGATGGTAGGTAAAGCGGCGCCGGAAAGCCGGATCGATCTGCTCGATGCGGTTCGTCACCCACAGCACCGGCACCGGGTTGTTCTCGAGGATCTGGTTCACCCAAGCCTTGCCGTTGACCGAGCCGCCACCATGCGCCAGTTGCTCCTGGCGCGCCAGCAGATCGGCAGTCTGGCCCTTCACCGGCGGAAACACATCTTCCACTTCATCAAACAGCAGCGCGGCGCGTGGCGACTCCTTGAGGAAGGCCTGGGCGATCTGCAGCGAACGGTAGCGATCACGCCCGCTCAGGGCGTTGCCGTCGCGGTCGGCATATTCCACCTCGAAGCAGTCCAGCCCGGCGGACTGCACCGCCACCTTGGCCAGCTCGGTCTTGCCGGTGCCGGGCGGGCCGTAGAGCAGGATGTTGATGCCGGCCTCACGCCGCTCGCGCGCGGCCTGCAGCAGCCGCGTCACGGCCTGCAGGTCCTGCGCGACGTGGGCGAAGTCCTCGGCCTGCAGCGTGGTCGGTACCGCCAGCCGCGTGAATTCGGCCATCAGTTCCTGCTCGCTGCGGTATTCGCGCATCAGCATCGAGGGCAACTGGTCGCTCACCTTCATCAGGTCGGACAGGTCGGTGATGGCGTGCTCGCCCACCAGGTTGTCGACCATGCCGATACGCTCCAGCCGCGAGCCGCGGCCCAGGGCATCGGCCACCTCACGGGCGCTGACACCAGCCACGTCGGCCATCATGGCGTAGGCCTCGGCCGCGCTGTTGACCTTGAATTCGACCAGCAGCCCGCGCAGTTCACGCTGATAACGCGCCAGGGCGCCGTAGAGCAGCAGTGCGCGCTCGGCCGGATTGAGCTGCAGCAGCGTGCCCAGGCTGTCGATGTTCTTCTGCATCTCCACCGGACTCTTGCGCAGGCGCTGCTGCACCCAGTCGCCGGTGGTGGCCAGCAGGGTGAGCATGTCCTTGGCAGAATCCTTGACGAATTCGTCCAGGTAATAGAACAGAGAGCCTTCCTCGTAGGCACCGCGCCAGACGCCATGCCGCTCCAGAAATTCGGAAGGGCTCAGCTGCTCGTGGCCGGTCCAGAAGCCGTTGTCACGGCAGCGCAGCGCCAGAAAGCCGCGCAGCTTGAGCAGCACATGCTCGGGCCAGACCAGATGCCGGCCGGCCAGCGCCATCAGCGCATTGACATCACGGCGCCAGTTGAAGCGGCTGCCATGGCGCCCCGTGAGCGTGAGCACGAACTGCGTGCACAGCAAATCCATGGCGGGCGCCTGTTCCAGCCCCGGAGACAGGTGGACCCGCAATTGCCCGGAAATGTCTGCCATGTGGCCCCTCCCACACGTCGTGCCAGAGCGAGGCGGCCCCATGCCGCCTCAACGCCGATTGGACCACTTCTGCATGAAAACGTTGCGAGCTGTGCGCTTGTCGCAGTGAAATAATCCCGCTTTCCGTCCATCCGGTGGCTTTGACCCTGGCATGCACGCCACGGGCAAGACGCCTTGCATCAACGCTTGCTGCTGCGCCCCAGCCGCTTGGCGTTGCTCACGGCACGGCTGTGCACCGGAAACAGGCCCTTGCCCATCACATCCAGCATGCTGCGCTGCATCTGGCTATTGAGCGCCTTGTTGTTCCAGGGCTGCCACCACATCATGGGGTTCATGAACATCTTCATCCACATTTGCTGCTGCGCCTGCATGGCCTGCAGCCCCATGGCCTGCCAAGATTCATAGAAGGCGGCGACCTTTTCCGCGCCCATCATGGTGAACTCCTTGCGGTCGGCCCTGGAAGGATTCAGGCCCGCCGTGGCCATGCGCGAGACGCGATGGGCGATAACCTGCGGGGCAGCAAAGGAAAGTTCGGCGGTCTTGCGTGCGAGCTGGCTCGCCTTGTGGTTGTTGGAGGTCATCGGGGGAGTCGGTGAAAAAGCGCGTCAAGGCACGAAACTGCATAAAAAACATGCAACCTTGCGATGCATCCTACACGGAAGTGCCGAAAACAGTGTGAACAGCTGTTATTACATCTATAAAAGTCATGAATCCTGCACGGATAAGCCATTTAATCCGGAGCAAAGGATGTAATACAGTATGTGTCATGCCACACAGTGGCTTTTTGTCTGCACAACGCACAAGGAAACGACCCATGCAAACTGTCCGCACCCAGGTTCACCAGCTGCAGGTGGCCACCCCCCTGTTCGACTTCATCAACAGCCAGGTTCTGCCCGACGTCGGCGTGAACCAGGAGGCTTTCTGGCAGGGCTTCAGCCAGATCGTCACCGACCTGGCCCCGAAGAACGCCGCCCTGCTGGCCGAGCGCGACCGCCTGCAGGCCGAGTTGGACACCTGGCACAAGGCCAACCCCGGCCCGGTGACGGACATGGCGGCCTACCGCAAGTTCCTGGAGCAGATCGGCTATCTGGTGCCGGTGCCCGCCGGCGCCAAGGCCACCACCACCAATGTCGATGACGAACTGGCCACGCAGGCCGGCCCGCAGCTGGTGGTGCCGATCCTCAATGCCCGCTACGCCCTCAACGCCGCCAACGCGCGCTGGGGCAGCCTGTACGACGCCCTGTACGGCACCGACGCCATCCCCGAAACCGATGGTGCCGAAAAAGGCAAGGGCTACAACCCCAAGCGCGGCGAAAAGGTCATCGCCTTCGCACGCGATTTCCTCGACCAGGCCGCGCCGCTGGAAGGCTATTCGCACAAGGATGCCGTCGTCTATTACGTGAAGGACGGCGAACTGCTGGTGAACGTGGTGGGCGGCCAGATCGCCAAACTGAAGAACCCGGCCCAGTTCGTTGGCTACCAGGGCGACGTGCGCGGCCCGTCCAGCATCCTGCTGGAAAACAACGGCCTGCACATCGACATCCAGATCGACCGCAGCAAGCCGATCGGCCAGGCTGACGTGGCCGGCGTGGCCGACGTGGTGGTGGAAGCCGCACTGTCCACCATCCTGGACCTGGAAGACTCCGTGGCCGCCGTCGATGCCGAGGACAAGATCCTGGGCTACAGCAACTGGCTGGGCATTCTGCGCGGCACGCTGACCGAGAGCTTCGAAAAAGGCGGCAAGATGATGACGCGCGGCCTGAACCCGGACCGCATCTACACCGCCCCCAATGGCAACGGCGAAGTGCGCCTGCACGGCCGCTCGCTGATGTTCGTGCGCAACGTGGGCCACCTGATGACCAACCCGGCCATCCTGTGGGGCGCCGAAGGCAAGGAAATCCCCGAAGGGATCATGGATGCGGTCATCACCACCGCCATTTCCATGCACGACCTGCAGGGCAAGGGCCAGAACGGTGTGCGCAACTCGCGCAAGGGCAGCGTCTACATCGTCAAGCCCAAGATGCACGGCCCGGCCGAAGTGGCTTTTGCCAACGAGCTGTTCGGCCGCGTGGAGCAACTGCTCGGTTTGCCCGACAGCACCGTCAAGCTCGGCATCATGGATGAGGAGCGCCGTACCAGCGTCAACCTGCAGGCCTGCATCGATGCGGCCAAGAGCCGCATCGCCTTCATCAACACCGGCTTCCTGGACCGCACCGGCGACGAGATGCACACCGCCATGCAGGCCGGCCCGATGATCCGCAAGGGCGACATGAAATCGAGCGCCTGGATTCAGGCCTACGAGAAGAACAACGTGCTGGTCGGCCTGGCCTGCGGCCTGCGCGGCAAGGCACAGATCGGCAAGGGCATGTGGGCCATGCCCGACCTGATGGCCGAGATGCTCAAGCAGAAGATCGCCCATCCCAAGGCCGGCGCCAACACCGCCTGGGTGCCCAGCCCCACTGGCGCCACGCTGCATGCGCTGCACTACCACCAGGTCAAGGTGTCCGACATCCAGCAGGAACTGGAAAAGACCGACGTGGCCGCCGAGCGCGACAACCTGCTCACCGGCCTGCTGACGGTGCCGGTGTCCAGCAACCCGAACTGGAGCGATGAAGAGATCCAGCAGGAACTGGACAACAACTGCCAGGGCATTCTGGGCTATGTGGTGCGCTGGGTGGACCAGGGCGTGGGCTGCTCCAAGGTGCCGGACATCAACCACATCGGCCTGATGGAAGACCGCGCCACGCTGCGCATCTCCAGCCAGCACATGGCCAACTGGCTGCTGCACGGCATCGTCGCCGAAGGCCGCGTGCGTGCCACCTTCGAACGCATGGCCGCGCTGGTGGATCAGCAAAACAGCGGCGATCCGCTGTACCAGCCGATGCACGGCAATGCGGCTACCAGCTATGGCTACCGGGCTGCGCTGGATCTGGTGTTCAAGGGGGTGGAGCAGCCGAGTGGCTACACCGAGCCGCTGCTGCACGCCTGGCGCCAGAAGGCCAAGGCCGGCGCCTGATCGCCGGGTGATGCGTGCCTGACAGGGGCCGGCGCTTGCCGGCCCTTTTTCGTGGGCACATCGGCGTAAGATAGGCGCACTTTCCCTGCCCTTCTGCGCGACTCCCATGCCAAATTCCTTCGCCCCTCCCCGCTACAGCACCCCCGTCATCGCCATGCACTGGCTCACCGTCCTGCTGGTGATCGCCGTCTACTGCCTGATGGAGTTCAAGGGCATCTACCCCAAGGACAGCCCGGAGCGCGAGGCGATGAAAATGTGGCATTTCACGCTGGGCATGACGGTATTCGCCCTGACCTGGCTGCGCCTGCTGCTGCGCGCCCGCAGCAAGACGCCGCCCATCACGCCGCCGATTCCGCAATGGCAACGCACCCTGAGCATGCTCACGCACGGCCTGCTGCTGGCCATGCTGATGTTCCTGCCGCTCACCGGCTGGATGATGGTGAACGCTTTCGGCAACAACGTGCCCTTCTGGGGCATGGAACTGCCCCCGCTGGCCGTGGCCGACCGCGCGGCCGGTCTGCGCATGAAGGAGCTGCACGAAACCATTGCCTCACTGGGTTACCTGCTTATCGGCCTGCATGCCATCGCAGCGTTGTACCATCACCATGTGATGAAGGATGACACGCTGCAACGCATGCGGCCACGCTGAGCCGGCGGGTGTGGCCGCTTGCAGTGGCCGCATCGCCACGGTGCTGTATCCGCTTGTATGCAGCCGAGGCATCCCGAAACACCTGCTTGCGGTCTTCATGGACACTTAAGGTAGCAGGAATATAAAGGAGATGTGCAAGCAATCCGCTTTTTCCTTTCCCTCACAAGGAGTGCATCATGAAAAAATCCGTGCGTATCCTGTCTGCCCTCGGTGCTGCTGCCCTGCTCGCCGGCATGAGCCTGCCCGCTTCGGCCCAGACGCGCGCCTCGTTCGCCACCTTCGACCGTGACGGCAACGGCGTGATCACGCAGCAGGAACTCGACCGCGTACGCGCGCAGCGCCCCGGCATGGGCCGCAATGCGCTGAGCTTCGCGCAGATGGATGCCAACAAGGACGGCGTCATCAGCCGCAATGAGTTTGCCAATGCCCATCAGAACCGTATGCGCCCGGGCCAGCGCAAGGGTGCCATGCAGGGCCAGGGGCAAGGCCGTGGCATGGGCCGCGGCATGAACCGTCCGGACTTTGCCGATTTCGACACCAACCGCGATGGCGCCATCAGCCAGGAAGAGCTGAACCAGTACCGTTCCGACAAGTTGCAGCAGCGCTCCCAGGAAGGCCGCCTGATGCGCAACGCGGCGCAGGCCCAGTCCTTTGCCGACATGGACACCAACAAGGACGGCAAGATCGACGCCACCGAGTTCTCCAACCACCAGATGCAGCAGCCGCGTGGCCGCAACCGTTGATCGCTGATCAGCAGGCATGAACAAGGCGCCCGAGGGCGCCTTGTTGTCTTGCAGGGGGAGATTTCAGTGCGCAGGCCGCAGCGGCTGCAGGCGCACCAGCAGGCCCTGCAGGGCGTGCCGCACCGTCGCGGCACGAATGGCCGCCCGGTCACCCGGAAACACGCGCATCTCGGCCACCCCCAGATTGCCCAGCTGCCAGCCGAACCAGACCAGGCCCACCGGCTTCTCGACCGAACCGCCTCCCGGCCCGGCCACGCCCGTCACCGCCAGCGCAACCTGCGCCCCGGAGCGCGCACAGGCCCCCAGCGCCATGGCCCGCGCTACCGGCTCGCTCACCGCGCCGTGCTGCGCTATCAGTTCCGCCGGCACGTCCAGCAGCTCGGTCTTGGCCAAATTGGAATAGCTCACCATGCCGCGCTCGAACCACTGGCTCGATCCTGCCAGCGAGGTGCAGGCAGCGGCGATCAGGCCGCCGGTGCAACTCTCGGCCGTGGCCATCATCCAGCCCCGGCTGCCCAGGCAATCCGCCAGGCGGCGGCAGATGGCAAAGGTATCCTCCTCCAGAAACAGCAGGCCGGCGTCACTCCCGCCCTGCGGAACCGGGTGCAGGGGATTGCGCTCCATGGACATGAAGGAGAGGCCGCTTACATGCGTGCGTTCGGCACCGCTGCGGTCTCGCGCTCCCAGCGCGACTTGCAGGTGACACAGTGCTGCGTCTGCGGCTCGATCTGCAGGCGCGCAAACGGGATGTCGCAGCCGCACTCGTCGCACTCGCCGTAGGTGCCGTTATCGATGCGCTCCAGCGCCGCATTTACGCGCGCCAAGTCGACCGCACCCATGTCGCTCAGGGCCAGATCCACTTCGCGGTCGGAGCTGTGCTGGCGCTCGACGCTGCCGCGCGTTTCGATGATGTCACGGGCATGGTCCACACGGCTCTGACCGTCGCGCACCTCGTGAATACGACCTTCGATCTCGGCCTTGCGCTGTTCGAGCAGGGATTTGAGTTCAGCCAGTTGTGCGGCAGAGAGGTGCTTGCCCATGTTGTTCTCCTGATACGGGATACTCCTGACCCAAGTGTACGGCGAAACATCCCTGTCACAAAGGGCGTGCCGCAGAGCCCGCTCAGGCGGTGATGATGCCCCCGCCCAGGCAGACTTCGCCGTCATACAGCACAGCACTCTGCCCCGGCGTGACCGCCCATTGCGGCTCGGGGAAATCCAGCTGCAGCGAACCATCAGCCAGCAGCGAAGGCGTGCACGGCGCATCGGCCTGGCGGTAGCGCGTCTTGGCCGCAAATCCGCTGGCGGACTGTGCCGCCGCTGGCGGCTTGCCGGCGCACCAGCTCAGATCCACCGCCTTGAGCGTCTGCGACAGCAGCCAGGGATGGTCATGCCCCTGCACCGCATACAGCGTGTTGGTTGCCATGTCCTTCTTCGCCACGAACCATGGCGCATGGTCGCCGCCGCCGCGCGGAGCGCCCTTGGCCTTGACGCCACCGATGCCCAGCCCCTGCCGCTGCCCCAGCGTGTAGAAGCTCAGCCCCATGTGCTCGCCGATGGTGCGACCCTTCTCGTCCTTGATCGGACCCGGCTGGCTTTGCAGGTAGCGGTTGAGAAACTCGCGGAACGGCCGCTCGCCAATGAAACAGATGCCGGTCGAGTCCTTCTTCTTCGCGTTCGGCAGGCCGATTTCCTCGGCAATGCGGCGCACCTCGGTCTTGTGCAGTTCACCGACCGGGAACAACGTCTTCTGCAACTGGGTCTGATTCAGCCGGTGCAGGAAATAGCTCTGGTCCTTGGAGGGATCAAGCCCCTTGAGCAGCTGCACCTCGTCCGTGTCGAGCCGCCGCACGCGCGCATAGTGGCCGGTGGCGATCTTCTCGGCGCCCAGACGCATGGCGTGGTCGAGAAAGGCCTTGAACTTGATCTCGGCATTGCACAGCACATCCGGATTGGGCGTGCGGCCGGCCTGATACTCGCGCAGGAACTCGGCAAACACGCGGTCCTTGTATTCGGCCGCGAAGTTGACGTGTTCGATCTCGATGCCGATCACGTCGGCCACGCTGGCGGCATCGACGAAATCGATGTTGGACGAGCAGTACTCCGAGTCGTCGTCATCCTCCCAGTTCTTCATGAAGATGCCGACCACCTCGTGCCCCTGTTTTTTCAGCAGGTAGGCGCTGACGGCAGAATCCACGCCGCCGCTCAGGCCCACCACGATGCGGTGTTTGGTCATCCTGCAATTATCGCCGGCCGCCGCCCGGCGGGGATGACCTGGCCTGTATTCCCCCGCCGTCGCCGGTGCGGCTTGGGCATGCACTGTGGCGTTTGCCGCAACAGCCGGCGCCAACTTCTACGCCCATGTTGCATGAGTCCGCCCGATCACGCCAATGCTTGACCCACAACAAGCGAAGGAAAAGCCTTCTTTGCTAGCCTCGACGGGTTACCACTTTGTCCAGCCGGATCGCTTCATGTCTCCCACTGCAGTTCCTCTTCCCACCTTCCCCTCCCTCGCCGAGGCCAGCGCGCTGGTCGAACAGTTGCGCGAGAAGGCCACCGCTTCCGGCCTGAAACTGTGGTCGCTGGCCGGCAAGACGCTGATTCCGGTCGTGCAGGGCGGCATGGGCGTGGGCATCTCTGCCGGCGGCCTGGCCGGCACCGTGGCACGCATGGGCGCCGTCGGCACCATCTCGTCCGTGGACCTGCGCCGCCTGCACCCCGACCTGATGGAAAAGACCCGTCCGCTGGAAAAATCGCGTGACGTGGCCCATGCCAAGGGCGTGATCGACGCCGCCAACAACGAGGCGCTGCGCCGCGAGATCGCCCGCGCGCGCGACATCTCGCAGGGCCTGGGCCTGATCGCGGTGAACGTGATGAAGGCCATCAGCGCCTATGCGCAGAACGTGCGCACCGCGCTCGAGGCCGGCATCGATGCCGTGGTGGTGGGCGCCGGCCTGCCGCTGGACCTGCCCGAACTGGCCAAGGACCATCCCAAGGCGGCGCTGATCCCGATCCTGAGCGACGCGCGCGGCGTGCAGCTGATCGTGAAGAAATGGGAGAAGAAGGGCCGTCTGCCCGATGCCATCGTGATCGAGCACCCGCGCCTGGCCGGCGGCCACCTGGGCGCTGCCAAGATCATGGATCTGAACGACCCGCGTTTCGAGTTCGAGAACGTGCTGCCGGCCGTGCGCGAGTTCCTGCGCAGTGCGGGCTACGAGCGCCACATTCCGCTGATTGCCGCCGGCGGCGTCAGCCGCCACGAGGACATCCTGCGCCTGCAAGGGCTGGGGGCCGACGCGGTGCAGATGGGCACGGCTTTCGCAGTGACGCAAGAGAGCGATGCCGCGCCCGCCTTCAAGCAGGTATTGGCCAATGCCAAACCCGAGGATGTCGTCGAGTTCACCAGCGTGGCCGGGCTGCCGGCACGCGGTGTGCGCACGCCCTGGCTCGACAAATACCTGCGCATCGAGCCCAAGCTACAGGCCGTGGCACACGAGAAGCGCTGCAACATGGCGTTCGACTGCCTGCAGCACTGCGGCCTGCGTGACGGCAAGAGCGATATCGGCCAGTTCTGCATCGACAAGCATCTGGCCCACGCGCAGGAAGGCGACACGCAGAAGGGCCTGTTCTTCCGCGGCGCCGGCAAGCTGCCCTTCGGCTCGGAAATCCGTCCCGTTCAGGATCTGCTGCAATGGCTGCTTGGCGGCCGTGGTGCCGCCGCCCATCCGTAAAAATACCAATTCCGGCCGCAAGCCCGGTGCAGACTGGGTTTGCGGCTTTTTGTCAGTTTGCTGAAAGCCCCCTGCAAGAAATCCGGCTGGCAAAACCGCTAAACTGGCTGCCGGACGACCTGCCCACTTTGCCGCAAGGGACTCGCACAAAAGCCCGCCAGAGGCCCCATAATCCCCTCCCTTGCGCGCTGGCGCCTGCCGCGTCGCTCCCCCGATTTTTTCTGCACTCCCACCCTGAATACCGTCCATGGACATCGCTGAACGCACTCCTTCCGCCACCACCATGCAACTGCCCGAACAACTCATCTCCCTCGACGTCCTGATCGAAAAGTACTGCAAGGAAGGCGAAAACAGCGCCGATGCGATCTACGCCCGCGTGGCGCGCGCCCTGGCCGGCGCCGAAAAGCCCGAGTTGCGCGCGGAGTGGGAACAGAAGTTCCTGACCAACCTCAAGGCCGGCGCCATTGGCGCAGGCCGCATCATGAGCGCCGCCGGCACCGAGATCCAGGCCACGCTGATCAACTGCTTTGTGCAGCCCGTGGGCGACTGCATCCAGGGCGTGGATGACGAGGGCTTCCCCGGCATCTACGAGGCGCTGCGCGAAGCGGCCGAAACCATGCGCCGCGGTGGCGGCGTGGGCTACGACTTCTCCCGCATCCGTCCCAAGGGCGCCGAGGTGAAGGGCACGCATTCCATCGCCAGCGGCCCGTGCAGCTACATCAACGTGTTCGACCAGAGCTGCTCCACGGTCGAATCCGCCGGTGCCCGCCGCGGTGCGCAGATGGGCGTGCTGCGCATCGACCATCCGGACGTGCTCGAATTCATCACCGCCAAGCGCACTCCCGGCCGCTGGAACAATTTCAACGTGTCCGTCGGCGTGAGCGATGCCTTCATGCAGGCCGTGCAGGACGACAAGGACTGGGAACTGGTGCACAAGGCCCGTCCCGGCAAGAAAGTGCTCGACAAGGGCGGCTACCAGCGCGACGACGGCAAGTGGGTCTACCGCAAGGTGCCGGCGCGCCAGCTGTGGGACACCATCATGCAGTCGGCCTACGATTTTGCCGAGCCGGGCATTCTGTTCCTGGACCAGATCGGCCGCGACAACAACCTGAACTACTGCGAAACCATCGCCGCCACCAACCCCTGCGGCGAGCAACCCCTGCCCAGCTATGGCTGCTGCGACCTGGGCCCGATCATCCTGACGCGCTTCGTGCGCAACCCGTTCGGCGTGGACGGCACGCCCGAGTTCGACTTCGAGGCCTTTGAGCAGTCCGTGGCGGTGCAGGTGCGCGCGCTCGACAACGTGCTGGACGTGACCTGGTGGCCGCTGCCGCAGCAGCATGCCGAATCGCAATCCAAGCGCCGCATCGGCGTGGGCTTTACCGGCCTGGGCAACACCCTGTCCATGCTGTGCCTGCGCTACGACCGCGACGAAGGCCGCCAGATGGCCGCGCAGATCGGCGAGCGCATGCGCAACGCCGCCTACCGTGCCTCGGTCGAGCTGGCCAAGGAAAAAGGCGCCTTCCCCAAATTCGATGCCAAGGCCTACCTGGGCAACGGCACCTTTGCCAGCCGCCTGCCGGCCGACATCAAGGCCGAGATCAAGAAATACGGCATCCGCAACAGCCACCTGCTCTCCATCGCCCCCACCGGCACCGTGAGCCTGGCCTTTGCCGACAACGCTTCCAACGGCATCGAGCCAGCCTTCTCCTGGAGCTACAAGCGCAAGAAGCGCGAGGCCGACGGCACCACCAGCGAATACACGGTGGAAGACCACGCTGCCCGCGTGTACCACACGCTCAAGGGCGCCGATGCGCCGCTGCCCGAGTACTTCGTCTCCGCGCTGGAAATGAGCGCAGCCGACCACGTCGGCATGATGCAGGCGGTGCAGCCCTACATCGACACCTCCATCTCCAAGACGGTCAACATCCCCGAAGACTATCCCTACGACGACTTCAAGGACCTGTACCGCCAGGCCTGGACGGCCGGCCTGAAGGGCCTGGCCACCTACCGTCCCAACAACATCCTGGGTGCCGTGCTGGAAGCCACGCCCAAGGCGGAAGAGAAGAAGCCCGAGCCCGTGGGGGAAGCTGCTCCGGTCACCTTTGACCCGATGCGCACCGTGATCGAGAGCCGTCCCAAGGGCAGCCTCAACGCGGTGGCCGAGAAGATCGAATACTGGACGCAGGAAGGCAAGAAGCGCCTGTACCTGATCGTCTCCTTCATGCCGGTGGCCACGCCCGACGGCCGCACCATCGAGCGCGCCATCGAATTCTTCATGCCGGTGGGCCAGAGCGGCGAATCGCAGCAGTGGATCACCGCCACCATGCGCTCCCTGTCGCTGGCTGCTCGCGGCGGCTTCCTGGACCGTGCGCTGGAAGACCTGCGCAAGGTCAGCTGGGACCGCGGCCCGGTGCGCCTGGGCACCTACGAGAAGGCAGACGGCACGCTGGTGCCCATGTGGCACGACAGCGAAGTGGCTGCCATCGCCTACGCGCTGCAGAACCTGATCGGCGAACGCAGCCAGATGGAACTGCCGCTGAAGGACCTGGACGCACCCTCGCCCAACCACACGCCGGTGGGCGTGCAGCAGTCGCTGCCGGTGATGGCCGGCAAGAAGTGCCCCGAGTGCGGTGCGCATGCCATGATCCGCAAGGATGGTTGCGACTATTGCACGCAGTGCGGTTACGTGGGGAGCTGCGGCTAAGCCAGCCCTGTCATGCCCACCCGCACCGAACTGCTGAGCGAACAGTACCTTCGGCGAGAGGGGCATGACCCGAAGCGCTTCCGCTATTTCTGGCCGGATGGCCGGCGCTACACCAGCAAGGCCGGTATCGCCCGTATCGCGAAGCTGGCGGTACCGCCTGCCTATGAGGACGTTTTTGTCTCGCCGGATGCTGACGCCGAGTTGCAGGCCTTCGGCCGCGATGCCGCCGGCCGCCTGCAATACCGCTATCACCCCGACTTTGTCCAGGCCGGCGCATTGCGCAAATGGCAGCGCATGGTGCGCTTCGCCGAGGTGCTTGATACGCTCAAGCAGGCCACCACCAGGGATCTGCGCCTGAGCGGCCTGCCCCCGCGCAAGGTACTGGCGCTGATGACGCGGCTGCTGCATGTGGCACGTTTCCGCGTCGGCAACGACACCTATGCCCGCCGGCACAAGACCTACGGACTGAGCACGCTGCGGCAGCGCCATGTGGCGATCGAGGGCAGCACCGTCATCTTCCATTTCAAGGGCAAGCACGGCATCGAGCAGCACCGTGCCACCACCGACCGAACCCTGGCCGGCAACATCGCCCGCCTGCTGGAACTGCCCGGTCCGTGGCTGTTCCAGAGCGTGGACGACAACGGAGCCCGGCGGCGCATGCGTGCGGCAGAACTGAACACCTACCTGCGCGAGATGATCGGCCCCTTCACGGCCAAGGATTTCCGCACCTGGGGCGGCACCCTGCTGGCGGCCGAGTTCCTGGCGCAACAGGGCGTGGCCGAGGATGAACGGACGGCGCGCAAGGTGCTGGTGGAATGCGTGCGCCAGGTTGCGGCCGACCTTGGCAATACCCCTGCCGTCACGCGCAGCAGCTACATCTGTCCGCTGATTTTCGATCGCTACCTCGAAGGCAAGGTGCTGGACGACTACGAGCCACGCGAAGGCCGCGGCGACACGGCACTGGAGAATCTGAGCCGCTCGGAGGCTGCGCTGCAACGCATGCTCACCAGTGAACGCAGCCTGCGGGCGCGGCGCTCCCGCCGCCCCGCCTGACTCCGGCGCACCGCTGCAACAGCGTGCCTTGTCGGCACAGCCATCAGGGTGTTGACCCCAGCTCCGCGAGTCAATAAGATGATAATAATTCTCATTATTAGAATCAATCGATCATGCCAGGGCCGCCGGCGTTTCATGCCTTCTTCCGAGCCGATTCCAGGAGTATCTCCATGCACCAAATTCCTTGCATCCCCGTCCCGCCGCAGAACGAGTTTTGCGTGCTGCTGCGCCACTGCGCCGGTGTGCAGGCACGCTGCAGCGAACACATCGCGGCGCAGCAGGCGCACATCGCCCGGTTGCAGGCCGATGGCATGCGCCTGCGGGCGGCGGTCATTGTGCGCGACACCACGATCCAGGGCCTGCAGCAGGAGCTGGCGCAACTCCGGGCCGCCCACCCCGGTCTGCCTCGCCGCAGGATGCTGGTCGCCCAGATCGATGCGCTGCTGCAGCGCGTGCAAGGTCTCATGCGGGAAAAGCTGCGTTGGCAGCATGCGCAGCAGCGTCAGCAGGCACTCCCGCCCGGACCGGCAACGGAGCCCGCGTTGCCGCAGATAGATGCCGCCGCACTTTCGGGCAGCGACAGCGATGCCCTCTCCAGCCATCTTTCCGAAGCGGATCTGGTGATCTGCCAGGCTGGCTGCGTCAGTCACAACGACTACTGGCGCTTGCATAACCATTGCCGGCGCACCGGCAAGCAGTGCATCCTGATCGACCAACCCGATGCCTTGCGCATCGTGCGCGTGCAGGCCCTTTGCGATGACGCCCCCGCCGATGTTGCTACGCCAGAATCAGCACCAGTCGATCCAGCCGTCCAGAAGGAATTGTCGCTGTTTCCTGGTGCCACCGATTGACCCGCAGAATCGTTTTGCCGGTTGTGCTGCACAATAGGCCAAGGATGCGCAAGCGATGGCCGCCCTCGTGCAGTGCATTGCCCATTCACCTCCCTACCGTTGCGCCCATGATCATCGAAAGCCTCCTCGACACCGACCTCTACAAGTTCACCATGATGCAGGCGGTGCTGCACCAGTTTCCGGGCGCCCAGGTCGAATACAAGTTCAAGTGCCGCACCCCGGGCGTGCAACTGGTGCCCTACATGGAGGAGATCCGCGAGGAAATTCGCCACCTTTGCTCGCTGCGCTTTACCGAGGACGAGCTGGCCTACATGGCGAGCCTGCGCTTCATCAAGAGCGATTTCGTCGATTTCCTCGGCCTGTTCCAGCTCAACGAGAAGGCCGTCACCATCACCCCGCTCGACAAGGGCGAGCTCGACATCCGCATCCGCGGCCCCTGGCTGCATACCATTCTGTTCGAGATCCCGATCCTCTCCATCGTGGCCGAGGTCTACTTCCGCAACACCGCGCCCCAGGTGGACTATGACGAAGGCCGGCGCCGCCTCGATGCCAAGATCGCGCTGATGCAGCAACCCGGCCTGGAAGACCTGCGCATTGCCGACTATGGCTCGCGCCGCCGTTTTTCGCGCGACTGGCACCACGAGGTGCTCACCCTCCTCAAACAACGCCTCGGCACGGAACCGGGCAGCCAGTTCACCGGCACCAGCAACGTCATGTATGCGCACCAGCTCGGCCTCAAGCCCATGGGTACCATGGCGCACGAGTACCTGCAGGCCTGCCAGGCACTCGGCCCGCGCCTGCGCGACACGCAGGTGTTCGCCTTCGAGAAATGGGCGCAGGAATACCGCGGCGATCTTGGCATCGCGCTGTCGGACGTGTACGGCATGAATGCCTTCCTGCGCGATTTCGACATGTACTTCTGCAAGCTGTTCGACGGCGCCCGCCACGACAGCGGCGACCCGTTCAGTTGGAGCGAGCGCATGATCGCGCATTACACCGCCAACCGCTGCGATCCGCGCACCAAGCTGCTGATCTTCAGCGACGGCCTGACCGTGCCGCGCAGCATCGAGATTTTCCAGCGCTTCCACGGCCGCATCCAGACCGCCTTCGGCATCGGCACCAACCTGACCAACGACCTCGGCCCCGAGCCGCTGTCCATCGTGCTGAAGATGATCGAGTGCAACGGCCAGCCGGTGGCCAAGATTTCCGACTCGCCAGGCAAGACCATGGTGGAAGACGAAGGCTATCTGAAGTATCTGCGCAAGGTGTTCGAGATTCCGGAGCCGGAACAGGCACCATAAACCCGACATTTGCCCCCTAAAATCCAGGCTGGGTTAACCCCAGCTCAACCATTTTGCAGGAGGCATGAGGTGTCCGGTTTTCAGAAAGTCAGTCAATTCATCCAGAAGACGTTTGCACTCTGGGTGCTGCTCGCAGCGGCTGCTGCATTCATGTGGCCGGCAGGCTTCAAGTGGATCGTGCCATGGATCACCTGGCTGCTCGGCATCGTCATGTTCGGCATGGGGATCACGCTGTCCACAGCGGATTTCCGGGAGGTGGCCCGCCATCCCAAGGCCGTGCTGATCGGCGTGGTCGCGCAGTTCTTGGTGATGCCTGGGCTGGCCTACCTGCTGTCCAAGGGCCTCAACCTGCCGCCGGAAATCGCCATCGGCGTGATTCTGGTGGGCAGCTGCCCTGGCGGTACTGCGTCCAACGTGATGACCTACCTGGCCCGCGGCAACACGGCGCTGTCCGTAGCATGCACGGCCGCATCCACGCTGCTGGCTCCCCTGCTTACCCCGGCGATCTTCTATCTGCTGGCGCGTGAGTGGATCGACATCGACGCAGGCAGCATGTTCATCTCCGTGCTGAAGGTCGTTCTGTTCCCGATTGCACTTGGCCTGATCGCCCAGGCTCTGCTGGGCGCACGCGTCAAGGCAGTGGCAGAGTTCACGCCGCTGGTATCGGTGTTCGCCATCGTCGCCATCGTGGCAGCCGTGGTCGCTGCCAGTCAGGCCCGCATCGCCGAAACCGGCCTGCTCATCTTCACCGTGGTGATGCTGCACAACGGCCTCGGTTACCTGATCGGCTACTGGGGGGCTCGCCTGCTCGGCCTGAGCCATGCGGACAACAAGGCCATCGCCATCGAAGTCGGCATGCAGAACTCCGGCCTGGGGGCCGCGCTGGCCGCCGTTCATTTCAAGGCCAACCCGGTGGCGGCCGTCCCCAGCGCCATCTTCAGCTTCTGGCACAACATTTCCGGGCCATTGCTGGCGACCTACTGGGCACGCAAGGAAGAACGCCGCGCCCAGGGCTGATCGGGGGCGCGTCCCATGTTCCGGGACAGGTTGCCTATCAGACTGGACCGACAAGCCCCGCAGTCTTTGCCCGACACCCAGGGAAGGCAGGCAGCGGCACACTGACTCCATAGACAAGACCCTCTCCGCGCCGCGCACATCGGGTGTGCGGCAGCGGACCGGTCACAGTACAAGGAGCAGCGCCATGCCCGTCCAGGAACCCCTCAAGGAAACCCCCATCGCCCAACCCTCGCAGGATCCCAATCCCCTGCATCAGGAAGGCATGACACCCGGTGAGGCAAGCAAGGAGGCCGGCAGCGTCGCCATGGGCGGCGGCATGGTGGCCGGCGCCGCAGGGGGCGCCGTGGTCGGCACCGCGATCGGCGGGCCGGTCGGCACCTTTGTCGGCGCCACCGTCGGTGCCGTGCTGGGCGCGCTGGGCGGCTATGCGGCCGTTGAGGCCACCGATCCCGAGAACACCTACTGGGGCGAAAACTACCGCACCCAGCCCGGTTACGTGGCCGACTATACCTATGACGACTACGCCCCCGCCTACCGCCTGGGTTACCAGGGTCGCGAACGCTACGCCGGCCGCAGCTGGGACGACAGCGAGACTGAACTGGAACGCGACTGGCAGGAACTCAAAGGCGATTCGCGCCTGAGCTGGGAGCAGGCCAAGAGCGCCGGTCGCGCCGCCTGGGACCGCGTGGAACGTGCCTTGCCGGGTGATGCCGACGGCGACGGCCGCTGAGAGCCGGGAGCAGCCATGCAAAGCGACACCCAGCCCAGTTCGCCGCTGCCCTCCGGGGACAGCCTGGAAAAGGACGACCGCGATGTCGACGTCTCCCGCGAAGCCAAGGATCAGGCCAAGCTGCCGCACGAACGCGACCAGTCGCCGGATGCACTGGAGCCCAACGATGACCCGGTAGACCGTGAAAAGGCAGACGACGCTGTCGACGACCGCCGCCAGGGACGCAAGGACACCAGCCTGAAACCGGTGGTCGACCGCATCACCGAACGTCAGGAACGGGATTCCGACCTGAATTGATGCCCCCGCCAAACGCCCCGCACTTTACTGTGGGGCGTTTGCGTCGCCAGCCACGAAAAAGACCTGCTGCAAGCACATCCGCTGCCATTTCGCTAGCATTTGCCCATGCCAAGTCTTTCCCCGTTCAGCTGGTTCGAACGCCGCCTTCCCCCCTACCCCGCCGCAGAGCCCGTGCTTCCCCCCACGGGCTTTCTGCCTTTTGTCTGGCGCATGACGGCCGGTGCGCGCGGCTATCTGGCCGGCATGGCCGTCCTGTCGGCCCTGATCGCCGCCTACGAAGTGTTCCTGTTCGCCACGCTCGGCCGCGTGGTGGACCGGCTGAGCGAGGTGCGCCCGGCCGAGCTGCTCGCCACCCACGGCACCGCGCTGGGCTGGCTCGCCGGCATCATGCTGGCTTCCATCGCGCTGGTCGCGCTGCAGACCATCGTCAAGCACCAGGCGCTGGCCATCAACTTCCCGATGCGCATGCGCTGGACTTTCCATCGCCTGATGTTGGGCCAGAGCATGGCCTTCTATGCCGAGGAATTTGCCGGCCGCATCACCACCAAGATCATGCAGACCGCGCTCGCCGTGCGCGACGCACTGTTCACTACCACCGACGTGGTGATCGGCATGGGCACCTACATGCTCACCATCCTGCTGCTCACCGCCGGCTTTGACCTGCGCCTGATGCTGCCCTTCCTGCTGTGGGCCATCGCCTATGCGCTGGCCTGCTGGTATTTCGTGCCGCGCCTGGGCATGGTCAGCAAGGCACAGGCCAACGCCCGCGCCGCCATGACCGGCCGCATCACGGACGCCTACACCAATATCGCCACCGTCAAGCTGTTCTCGCACACGCAGCGCGAGGCCGGCTTTGCACGCGCCGCCATGGACGAGTTCCGCGCCACCGGCTATGCGCAGATGCGCCTGGTAAGCCTGTTCGAGATCGCCAACCAGGTGCTGATGGTGGCCCTGATCCTGGCAGCCGGCGGACTCTCGCTGTGGCTGTGGATGCAGGGCCAGGTCGGCATCGGCGCGGTGGCGGCCGTGAGCGCCATGGCGCTGCGCCTGAACGGCATGAGCCACTGGGTGATGTGGGAAATGACCAGCCTGTTCGAGAGTGTGGGCACCATCCAGGACGGCATCAACACCTTGTCGCGCCCGCGCGCCGTGGTGGATGCGCCGGATGCGCAACGGCTGGAAGTGACGCGCGGCGAAGTACGTTTCGAGGATGTGCGCTTTGCCTACCGCAGCGATGCCGCCCCGGTGATCGAGCAGCTCAATCTCACCATCCGCCCCGGCGAGAAAGTCGGCCTGATTGGCCGATCGGGCGCCGGCAAATCGACCCTGGTGAACCTGCTGCTGCGCTTCCAGGATGTGCAGGCAGGCCGCATCCTGATCGACGGCCAGGACGTGCGCAGTGTGACGCAGGACAGCCTGCGCCAGCATATCGGCATGGTCACGCAGGACACCTCGCTGCTGCACCGCGCCATGCGCGACAACATCCTCTACGGCCGCCCGGATGCCAGCGATGCCGAGATGATCGCCGCCGCCGAACGCGCCGAAGCGCACGACTTTATCCTGCAACTGTCCGACCGCGAAGGCCGCACCGGCTACGAGGCGCAGGTGGGCGAGCGCGGCGTGAAACTGTCCGGCGGCCAGCGCCAGCGCGTGGCCATTGCCCGCGTCATGCTCAAGGACGCCCCGATCCTGGTGCTGGACGAAGCCACCAGCGCGCTCGACTCGGAAGTGGAGGCCGCCATCCAGCGCAGCCTGCACACGCTGATGGAAGGCAAGACGGTGATCGCAATTGCGCACCGCCTGTCCACCATCGCCGCGCTGGACCGCCTGATCGTGCTCGACAAGGGCCAGATCGTGGAACAGGGCACGCACCAGCAGCTGCTGGCGCGCGGCGGCCTGTATGCGCGCCTGTGGCAGCACCAGAGCGGCGGTTTTCTGGGCGAGCAGGACAACGAGATCCCGGAGGAAGAACTGGCGATTCCGGGAACCGCCTGAGCTCCCTCCCGATTCAGGAGGCCGAGGCCGCCGCCGGACGCAGCGGCACGGGCGGCGCCACCGCCCGGCGCGGCGCCAGCGCCTGCTCGAACTGGCGCGTGGCTGCCGGCCAGTTGAACTGCTCGGCATGGCGGCGCACGGCGTCGCGCGGCTTGTCCAGCGCCGCCAGGCAGGCGGCGCGCAGATCGGCGCTGAGCACGCCGCCATCCGACTCCATGCCAACCACGTCGATCGGCCCCGGCACCGGATAGGCCGCCACCGGCGTGCCGCAGGCCATGGATTCGACCATCACCAGCCCGAAGGTATCGGTCACGCTGGGAAACACCATCACGTCGGCCGAGCGGTAGATCGTGGCCAGATCCTCGCCGCTGAGCACGCCGAACCAGCGCGCCTCGGGAAAGCGCGCCTTCAATCTGTCTTCGGCCGGACCGGTGCCGGCCACCCACTTCTCGCCGGGCAGGTCCAGTTCGAGGAACTTGTGCACCTGCTTCTCCACCGCCAGCCGGCCCACATACAGGAATACCGGCACCTCGGGCGTGCGCGGCAGCCTCTCGCCCTCGGGCCTGAACGCCTCCAGATTCACGCCGCGCGACCACAGGCGCGCCTGGTTGAAGCCGCGCGCCTTCAGATCCTCCACAATCGCCGGCGTCGGCGCCAGCGTGGCGCGGCCGGCATTGTGGAAACGGCGCAGCGCCGCATAGCTGATGCGCGTCGGCAGCTTGAAGCGCGCATGCACATACTCCGGAAAACGGCTGTGATAGGCCGTGGTGAACGGCCAGCCATGCCGCAGCGCCACGCCGCGCGCCAGCCAGCCAAGCGGTCCTTCGGTGGCGATGTGCAGGCAGTCCGGATCGATGTCGACGATGCGCCGCTCCACCTTCTGCCGCGTCGTCAGCGCCAGCGAAATCTCCGGATAGGTCGGACACGGCATGGAGCGGAAATCCAGCGGCGAAAGAATGGCCACCTCGTGGCCCATCTCCTGCAGATGGCGTGTGGTCATCTTCAGCGTGCGCACCACGCCGTTCACCTGCGGCTCCCAGGCATCGGTAACGATCAGAATTTTCATGGAGGAGACAGTCCTTGTAGTACGGCAGACAGCGCCCCTGCGCCCGCATCCATGACGATTCAAGTGCATTTTCGTGGCTTGCTGATGACGGATTGTTGTCATTCCTGTCATATGCGGGTTTCGCGCCGTCCTGCCAGCAACACGCTCGGCCTTGCCGCGTCAGCGATTGCCCCTACCTTCCGGCATGCAAACAGATGACATAAATATGACATCCGACACAGCCACAATATGAGGCAAGATGGCCTATTTCACGGCCTGTTCCCCGCCTCATCCTGGAGCGCCATGTCATCTCCCGCCTCATCTCCCCGCAGCAGCGCCGCGCAACGCCGCAAGGACATCGAAACCGCCCGCCAGCAGATGCTGGAGCTGCGCGAGGAGATGGTCGCCATTCCCGATTCGCTGCAGTCACTGCTCGACGCCGCCCATCCCAACTTCCGCGAGAGTGCGCGCAACCTGGTGCACTATCTGCACATGCGCCAGCAGGATCTGCGCCCCTTGCAAATGCGTCTGTCGGCCCTGGGCCTGTCCTCGCTGGGCCGCGCCGAATCGCACGTGCTGGCCACCATCGACGCCGTTCTGGAAGTCCTGCACGAGCTCGGCGGTCAACGCTGGGAACCGGGCGAGCACCTGCCCACGGTCTATGACTTTGCCCACGGCCAGCACCTGCTCGAACAGCACGCCAACGCCCTGCTCGGCCCGGCCGAACCGGGCCGCCACGTGCGCATCATGGTCACCATGCCGAGCGAGGCGGCCGACGATCCGCGCCTGATCCACGACCTGCTGGCGCAGGGCATGGACTGCATGCGCATCAACTGCGCGCACGATGATGCCGCCACCTGGGCGCGCATGATCAAGCACCTGCGCCGTGCCGAACGCGCGCTGGGCAATACCTGCAAGGTGGTGATGGACCTGGGCGGCCCCAAGCTGCGCACCGGCCCGCTGGAGCCGGGCCCGGCCGTGCTGCGCCTGCGCGCCCGCCGCGATGCCCTCGGCCAGCCCTGCCAGCCGGCACGCATCTGGCTGCATGCCGAAGACGCTGCGCCGGCAGCGCCGCCCGAAGACGCCGACGGCTGCGTGCCGGTGCCAGCCGTCTGGCTGGGCTCGCTGCGCTCCGGCGACCGCATCCGCCTGACCGATGCGCGCGGCAAGCGCCGCAGCATGGAGGTGGTGCAGACCGGCAAGACCGGCTGCTGGGCCGAGGCGGAACGCACCCTCTACGTGGCGCCTGGCACCCTGCTGCGCCGCATTCCGGCCACCGGCAAGAGCACGCCCGACGGCCCTCCGCACGATGCCGCCGTGGGCGCCCTGCCAGCCACGCCAAGCGCCCTGCTGCTGCGTGCCGGCGACCTGCTGCGCGTCACGCGCGACCAGCAGCCCGGCCAACCCGCCACGCTGGATGCAAATGGCAAGGTGCTCTCCCCGGCCAGCATCGGCTGCACCCTGCCCGAAGTCTTCGACGATGTGCGCGCCGGCGAACCGATCTGGTTCGACGATGGCAAGATCGGCGGCGTGGTCGAGCAGATGGAGAGCGACCACGCCCTGGTACGCATCACGCGCGCCGGCCTGGATGGCGAAAAGCTGCGCGCCGACAAGGGCATCAACCTGCCCGACAGCGACCTGCATATCCCGGCCCTCACAGCGCAGGATTTGATCGATCTGGAGTTCATCGCCGCCAATGCCGACGTGGTGGAGCTCTCGTTTGCCAACACCGCCGACGATGTGGAACAGCTCGAAGCCGAGCTGCGCCGCCTGGGCCGGCCGGACCTGGCCATCGTGCTCAAGATCGAGACGCGGCGCGGTTTCGAGAACCTGCCGCAGATGCTGCTCAGCGCCATGCAGGGCCCCTGCTGCGGCATCATGATCGCACGCGGCGACCTGGCGGTCGAAAGCGGTTTCGAACGCCTGGCCGAACTGCAGGAAGAAATCCTGTGGATCTGCGAAGCGGCGCATGTGCCGGTGATCTGGGCCACGCAGGTGCTGGAAAGCCTGGCCAAGGAAGGCCTGCCCTCACGCGCCGAAGTCACCGATGCCGCCATGGGCCACCGTGCCGAATGCGTGATGCTGAACAAGGGCCCGCACGTGCTCGAAGCCGTGCGCGTGCTGGACGACATCCTGTGCCGCATGCGCTCGCACCAGACCAAGAAACGCACCCTGCTGCGCGAACTGCGACTGGCACATGGCCTCTACGACATTGCGCCATCCGAAGGCAAGCAGGGCAAGCACGGCAAGAAGTCGGGCAAGCACAAGAAGCACTGAGCGGGCAAGGCGGCCCCGGGCCGTCGTGCTCCCGCTCGCGCGACAGCACTGTGCTGCCCTGGAGCGCAAGCGGCACCGGTACGGCAGCCGCCGCGCCTCAAGCGCCTGCGGGCAGCATCCACTGCACCGTCGCAGCGGCAAGCACCATGCCGACCAGTGCCGTACTGACGCGCAGACCATAGCGCGGACCGCCACTGACAAAGCCCAGCACCGACTTGGCCAGTCCGCTGGTCGTCAGGATGCCGATCAGGCCCCACTGGGCGTAGCTGGTCGGCATGCTGCCGGAGGTGTTCATCTGCGCGATACTCACCGCCGCGGCCTGCAGTTCCGTCAAAGCTGCCAGCATGGCGGCCGCAATCGCCGCCGTGTCGCCAAAGGTATGGCGCACCCAGGCCGCAACCAGGGACACGCCGCCGATGATGGCGGCAATCAGCACCGCATGCGAGAGCTTGAAGGCGTTGTGGCCTCCTTCGTCCTCCACCTCGGCCTGGCCGCTGGCACTGCGCAGTCCGAAGGCTGCATTCACCACCAGCACCAGTACCGCTGCCCCCATGGGCCAGGCCAGCGAGAGCAGCAGTTCGGGAGATGCCGCCCATACCACGGCGAGCAGTAGCAGCAGCGAGGCCAGGTTCGCCAGGATGGCTGCCGAGCTGGCCGCCATCAGCACCTTGGAATCGGCCTTGACGCGTGCGCCGAAGCTGGCCGTCGCCGCAGTGGACGAGGCAAAGCCGGCAAAGAAA
Source organism: Brachymonas sp. KE5 (assembly GCF_057773645.1). NCBI lineage: Bacteria > Pseudomonadati > Pseudomonadota > Betaproteobacteria > Burkholderiales > Comamonadaceae > Allobrachymonas > Brachymonas sp. KE5. The sequence goes on along the minus strand of NZ_CM173463.1, from coordinate 141,973 downwards.
CCCGCCACGGCCAGCCCCCAGCGCGCTCCCACCATGCGCAGAGCCACGTGGCCCAGCATGCCGGTGCCCATCACCAGCACGACGATTTTCCAGATCGTGCGCGGACGCAGCACGCCCCAGGGATCGAGCGCCTCGGTGGGCAGCAGCGGCATCACCACCAGCGCCGCGGCCAGCAGCAGCAGGCCATCCTTGATTTCCTGCTCGGTGATGATATTGCGGCTCAGGTTCTTGAGCTGGCGCTTGGCCTGCAGCAGCGCTGCCGCCGTCACGCCCAGCGCGGTTGCCAGCACCTGGTCGGTATAGGCCAGGCCGGCCAGCGACACGTTCACCAGCAGGGCCACCTCACCCGTCAGGCCCAAATCATCCGGATCGTTGCGCATGTAGCCGGCCACGGCCAGCGCCCCCACGGCCAGCACTGCCGCAATATAGGCCCCCATGCCCAGCTGCATGCTCACCACGCCCACGATGGCCACCAGCGCATGGGTGCGCAAGCCCGCCATGGGCTCCGCGCTGAGGCGCTCGCGAATGGCGCCGATGAGCAGGCCGATACCCAGTGCCGTCATGACACCCTTGGTGCTGTCCCAATCCATCGCGCATTCCTTTCTGTTCTTCTGCAACTCCGAGTGTAGACCCGGGCACCTGCCTGCGCACAGGGCCTCGGGCGCACAAGTCTGAGCCAGGGCAGCAAACCGGCCGCTTCGTGGCGCGGCGTCGCGCTGTCAGGCCTGCGTGGTGCGCATGAAGAACAGCACGCTCATCACCACACCGGTACCGATCACGATGGCGCGCACCCAGGCCAGCGGCAGGCGCCGCGCCATGCCGGCCCCGGCAAAACCGCCCACGGTGGCCGCCACCATCATCGGCAGCGCATGCTGCCAGACAATCGCGCCAGCCCAGGCAAACGCCGCCACCGACACGATCGACAGCACCAGCGAATCGAGGTTCTTGAGCGCGTTAACGGTATGCAGACGCGTTTCGCCCACCAGCAGGTACATGGCCATCAGCAGAATGCCCAGCCCGCCATTGAAATAGCCGCCATAAACGGCCACCAGCAACAGCGCGGGCAGGCGCCAGCGCTGGCCGGCACTGCCCTCGGCATGGTGCGTTCCCACCCAGCGCCCGATGCGCGGACCAAGAGCAAACAGTACGGTGGCAAACAGCAGCAGCCAGGGCACGATGCCGGCAAACACCTTCGCCGGCGTCACCAGCAGCAACAGCGCCCCCGCCACACCGCCAATTGCCGACACCAGGGCATCGTTACGCAGCGTGCGGCGCGGCAGCTCACCCAGCTCCTGCCGGAAGCCCAAGGTGCTGCCCAGATAGCCGGGCGCCACCACGATGGCGCTGGTGGCGTTGGCCGGGATCGGTGGAATGCCGGCCCAGACCAGCGCCGGGAAGGTCAGGAAGCTGCCGCCACCGGCAATGGCATTGAGCACGCCGGCGCCAAAGGCGGCCAGCAGCAGCACGCCCAGGGTAGTCAGATCAATGCCGCCCAGCATGCCGCGTCAGCGCGTCTCGAACGCGGCCGGATCGAACACGCTCTCGTGCGCGTAGATGGTGTCCAGCGGGAAACGGTGGCCATCGAGATAGTCTTCGAGCGAGCGCAGCACCATGGGGCTGCGATGGCGTGACGTGCTGGCCCGGATTTCCTCGGGGGTGAGCCACAGGGTGCGCTCGATCGGGGTGTCCAGCACGCGATCGGGGTGGAAATCGCCCAGTGTGCCGCAGAAGGTGAAGCGCAGAAAGGTCAAATCGCGGTCGCGGCCACGGACCGGATCATGGCCCTGGTAGCGCGACAGGTAGACGCCGACCAGCGAGGTGGGCGTGAAGTCGTGCGCGGTTTCTTCCAGCACCTCGCGCACCACGGCCTGTGTCAGCGATTCACCGCAGTCCAGGTGGCCCGCTGCATTGTTCAGCACCAGGCCGCGCGTCTGGCGCTCTTCCACCAGCAGGAATTTGCCGTCGCGCTCCAGCACGGCGGCCACGGTGACTCGGGGGGTCCAGCGGGTTTCCATGGTCGGCTTGTCAAGATGGTTGACCGACAGCGAACCCCATGCCCGCTGCCGTGGATAACCATTCATTATCACTGGAATTGCCGCAGCTTGCCCCATGGCAGCGCGGCAATTGTCACGCCTTGAGGTACTCCGCCCGGCCACCCAGCCAGCGCTGCAGATGGCGTTCGGCCAACGCGGGATGCTGGCGCAGCATGCGCGGCGCCCAGTGGCGCGCCCAGTCCAGCAGCAGCGCATCCTGCTCCAGATCGGCAAAGCGCAGCAGCGGAGCGCCGCTCTGGCGCGCGCCCAGCAGTTCGCCGGGGCCACGGATTTCGAGGTCGCGCCGCGCAATCTCGAAGCCGTCGTTGGTCTCTGCCATGGCACGCAGCCGTTCGCGTGCCGTCTCGCTGACGCGGCCGGATTCGTTGGTGGCGTAGAGCAGCACGCATACGCTGGCCGCGGCACCGCGCCCGACGCGCCCGCGCAGCTGGTGCAGCTGGCTCAGGCCGAAGCGCTCGGCATGCTCGATCACCATCAGGCTGGCATTGGGCACATCCACTCCCACTTCGATCACGGTGGTGCTCACCAGTACGCCGGTGGCGCCACTCGAAAAGGCTTCCATGATGGCCTTCTTCTCCGCCGTGGGCAGGCGCGAGTGCAGCAAGGCCACCTGCACGCCAGGCAACGCCTGCTGCAGGTCTTCCCAGGTATGGGTGGCGTTCTGCAGGTCCAGCGCCTCGCTTTCCTCGATCAGCGGACAGACCCAGTACACCTGCCTGCCTTCGGCCAGCTGCTGGCCAATGCGCGCGATCACCTCGTCGCGACGCTGCTGGCTGATCAGTTTGGTCAGCACCGGTGTGCGGCCCGGCGGCAGCTCGTCGATGGTGCTCACATGCAGGTCGGCGTAATAGCTCATCGCCAGCGTGCGCGGAATGGGGGTGGCGCTCATCATCAGCAGATGGGGTTCCTGAACCACGGGATGCCCGGAAGATGCAGCCCCTGAGGAAGCATCGCCCGCGCTTACTGGCACGGCCGCACCCTGCATCTTCTGCCGCAAGGCCAGCCGCTGCTGCACGCCGAAGCGATGCTGCTCGTCGATGATGGCCAGCGCCAGCTTGTGAAACTGCACCTTGTCCTGGATCACCGCATGCGTGCCCACCACCAGCTGCGCCTCGCCACTGGCGATGCGCGCCAGCATCTCGCGCCGCTCCTTCGTCTTCTGGCTGCCCGTCAGCCAGGCCACGCCAACGTCGAGCGGCGTCAGCCAGTCCAGCAGCTTGCGGAAATGCTGCTCGGCCAGGATTTCGGTCGGCGCCATCAGCACGCATTGCCAACCCGCATCGATGCAGATCGCCGCCGCCAGCGCTGCCACCACCGTCTTGCCCGAACCGACATCGCCCTGCAGCAGGCGGTGCATGGGCAGGCCGCGCTGCAGATCGCGCGCGATCTCCTCGCCCACGCGGCGCTGCGCTTCGGTCAGGCTGAACGGCAAGGCCGCCAGCAGCTTCTCGTGCAGGCCACCGCGGCGCAGCGGCAGGGCCGGTGCCTGCAGGCGCTCGCGCTCCAGATGCGCCTGCGCCTGCGACAACTGCTGCGCCAGCAACTCCTCCGCCTTCAGCCGCAGCCAGGCCGGATGGCTGCGGTCCTCCAGCGCTGCCACGGACACATCGGGCGTCGGATGGTGCAGATAACGCAGCGCCGGCCCCAGCGCCCAGGGCGGCTGGTGCAACTGCCGCCCCAGGTCCTGCAGGGCTTCGGCCGGCACTGTCTCGCCGAGCAACCCCGCCGCCTGCGCGCGCTCCAGCCCGCCCTGCACGGCACGTCGCAAGTAGGCTTGCGGCAGATTGCCGGACGAGGGATAGACCGGCGTGAGCACGTCCGGCAGCTCGCCCCCGGCCGCGCGGAACGAGGGGTGCAGCATGGTGCAGCCCATGAAACCCGGCTTGACCTCGCCGCGCAGCAGCACGCGCTGCCCGTCGGCCAGGGCCTTCTGCTGGTTCGGATAGAAATTGAAGAAGCGCGCCGTGCACACGTCCGTGCCATCGTCCACCGTCACGATCAGCTGCCGCCTTGGCCGGAACGTCACCTCGCACGAGGTCACCACGCCTTCGATCTGCACCACCTCGCCCGGCCGCGCGTCGCGCAGACGCGTGATGCGCGTCTCGTCCTCGTAGCGCAGCGGCACGTGCAAGGCAAAATCCATCGGCCCCACCAGACCCAGCTTGCGCAGGGCCTTCTGCATGGCAGACAGCGGCTTGGGAGCCGAAACGGGCGCAGGGGACTCGGACATGGGACAATTCTGCCTGTTTTTCCCTGTCCGCCCCGCCATGCCCAGCGCTCCTTCCCGCTTCACCCTCAGCGATTTCGATTTTCACCTGCCGCCCGAACTGATCGCCCAGCACCCCGCTGCCGAGCGCACCGGCTCGCGTCTGCTCGACGGCACCGGCCCGGCCCCGCAGGACCGCCAGTTCCGCGAGCTGCCCGCCCTGCTGCGCGCCGGTGACCTGATGGTGTTCAACGACACGCAGGTGGTGAAAGCCCGCCTGTTCGGCCACAAACCCAGCGGCGGCCGGCTGGAACTGCTGGTCGAGCGCGTGCTGCACGAGCCGGACCTGCCCCATACCGTGGCCGCCCACATGAAGGTGAGCAAGAAGCCGCAGCCCGGCACCGTGTTGCAGATGGACGGCGGCTTTACCGCCACCCTGCTCGGCCGCTGGCCCAACGCAGACGGCCCGATCTTCCGCTTCCAGTTCAGCGAAGATCCCTACACCCTGATGGCGCAGCACGGCCATGTGCCGCTGCCACCCTACATCACCCACGCCGACAGTGCCGAGGACGAGCGCCGCTACCAGACCGTGTTCGCCCGCAGTCCCGGCGCCGTCGCCGCCCCGACCGCCGCGCTGCACTTCGACGAAGCCATGCTCGCCACGCTCGACGCAGCCGGCGTGCAGCGCGCCAGCGTCACCCTGCACGTGGGTGCCGGCACCTTCCAGCCGGTCAAGACCGAGAACATCGCCGAGCACGTGATGCACTTCGAGCGCTACGAGGTGCCGCAGGCCACGGCCGATGCCATCGCTGCCTGCCGCGCCCGCGGCGGCCGCGTGCTGGCCGTGGGCACCACCAGCGTGCGCGCCCTGGAAAGCTGGGCCACCTGCGGCCAAGCCCAGGGCGATACCGACATCTTCATCACCCCCGGCTACCAGTTCCGTACCGTGGACATGCTGCTTACCAATTTCCACCTGCCCAAGAGCACGCTGATGATGCTGGTCAGCGCCTTTGCCGGCTACGGGCAGATCATGGCGCTCTACCAGCATGCGATTGCACAGCGCTACCGTTTCTTCAGCTATGGTGACGCCATGCTGCTGCAGCGCAAGGCAGACGCTGCCTGAGCCCGCCTTGCCTGACTTAATCCTGACTGTTTTGCACGGGATCTTGTTGCATCGCAGCAACTCGGATCATCCTCACGAAGCACATCCAAGTTACGGTATTTCTTCACAGTTTTACAAGCTCCGGCGAACATTGCCTACACCAGGCGCTTCAGCTTGATGCACAATGGATGCGTTCACAAGAAGGATTCTGCAATGTTCTCTCTGCTTGGCCGCCTCGCCGTGTCGCTGGTATTTCTGATGGGTTTCAGCGTGTTCGCCGCCTGGGCCTGGGACCGTTCCGACAAGGCGCAAACCGGTGCTGACGTGCGTGGCACGCAGCAGGCGGTGCAATCCATCGCCACCGAAGGCACACAGCAGCAGTAAGTCCCGCCAGCGCCGGCACGCTGGCCGCAGTTGCCCCCACGCCACCCCTTCGCGGGTGGCTTTGTCGTTTCTGCGCGTACGCCGGCAGCGCGCGCCTACAATTCCACGCATGCTGCAATTCGATCTCCTCTCCACCCATGGCCCCGAAGGCAAGGCGCGCCGCGGCCGCATGACCCTCAACCACGGCGTGGTCGAAACCCCCATCTTCATGCCCGTCGGCACCTATGGCACCGTCAAGGGCGTGATGCCGCGCAGCCTGCACGACATGGGCGCGCAGATCATCCTGGGCAACACCTTCCACCTCTGGATGCGCCCCGGCCTGGACATCATGCAGAGCTTCGGCGGCCTGCACCAGTTCGAGAACTGGCACAAGCCCATCCTCACCGACAGCGGCGGCTTCCAGGTCTGGAGCCTGGGCGAGATGCGCAAGATCACCGAGGAAGGCGTGAAATTCGCCAGCCCCGTCAATGGCGACAAGCTGTTCCTCACGCCCGAGATCAGCATGCAGATCCAGACCATGCTGAATAGCGACATCGTGATGCAGTTCGACGAGTGCACGCCCTACGAAACCAAGGGCCACCTCACCACCGAACGCGAGGCGCGCGCCTCCATGGAGCTGAGCCTGCGCTGGGCGCAGCGCTGCCGCGCCGAATTCGCGCGCCTGCAAAACCCCAACGCCCTGTTCGGCATCGTGCAGGGCGGCATGTACGAGCACCTGCGCCAGGAATCGCTGGAGCAGCTGGTCGAGATGGACTTCCCCGGCTATGCCGTGGGCGGCGTCAGCGTGGGAGAGCCGAAGGAGGACATGCTGCGCCTCACGGCCTACACGCCGCACCGCCTGCCCGCACACAAGCCGCGCTACCTGATGGGCGTGGGCACGCCCGAAGACCTGGTGTACGGCGTGCAGCACGGCGTAGACATGTTCGACTGCGTGATGCCCACGCGCAACGCGCGCAACAGCCACGTGTTCACGCGCTTCGGCGACCTGAAGATCCGCAACGCGCGCCACAAGACCGACCCGCGCCCGCTGGATGAAACCTGCACCTGCTATGCCTGCGCCGGCGAAAGCGGCATCCCCTATGCCGAAGGCGGCCGTGGCGGCTTCTCGCGTGCCTATCTTCACCATCTGGACCGCTGCGGCGAGATGCTCGGCCCCATGCTCACCACCATCCACAACCTGCACTACTACCTGAACCTGATGCAGGAGATGCGTGATGCCATGGATGCCAACCGCTTCGATGTCTTCGTGACGCAGTTCCACGCCGACCGCGCCCGCGGGGTGTAAAACGCTGTTGCACATGCATCGTCCCGCTCACTTGATTGCTGGACGAGTCGCTCTATTTATTTATAAACTATCGGATTGCGCGGACAAGGTTCCGTGCGCCCAACGTACCTGCAAATGAATGGAGCGCCATGAACTGGCTGGAACAACTGCGTGCCGACATGGCGCGCAACAAGATGGCCGATGTGCCCGCTGACAGCGTGATCGTCGATGTACGCAGCCCCGGAGAATTCCAGATGGGCCATGTGCAGGGCGCGCTGCTGCTGCCATTGAGCGACCTGATGAGTGGCTGCCCCGTGCCCGTGGAGGACAAGGACCAGCCGATAGTGGTGTACTGCGCCAGCGGTGGCCGCTCCAGCATGGCGCAGGCCCTGCTCGCGCAGATGGGCTACAGCCGCGTCACCAACGGCGGCAGCCCGCAGGAAGTGGCTGCCGTGTTCGGCAAGCCGCTGGTCGCAGGCTGATCCTGCCTGATGCCTCTAACGGGCCTGCGCGCCCGGCCACACCGCCCTGCCCGCCTCGCCGGCAGGGCGTCATTTCTCCACCCGTCAAGGTCTAGCGATATTGCGCCAGATAGCGCCGCTCGAAGCCACGCTTGGCCCAGTGGAACACGCGCGTGGAGGGCAGCAGCACGTTGCGCTGCTCGGTGCGGTACACCAGCGAGCCCTGGTCGATCGCATCGATGATGCACACCAGCTCCACCTTGAAACCACGCCGCGCCGGCTTGCCCGCCAACTCGGCCAGCAGGTTGGCGGCCGCGGCTTCGGCTTGCAGATCGGCCATGTGCGCCTGCTTGGGCATCCAGTCCGGCCCCGGAAAGCTGCCGCTGTCGCCCACCACATAGACCTTGTCGAAGCCGGCCACCTTGCAGTGCGCATCGGCCTGCACCATGCCGCCCGGCGAGCGCGGCAACGGGCTCTGGTCCAGCCAGGCTGGGCCGGTCAGGCCGGGCATGAACAGGATCAGGTCGGCGGCAAATTCACCGCCTTCGGTCACCACCTTGTCGGCCTCGAAGCGCACCATCTTGTGGCCCAGGTGCGTGCGGATGTTGCGCCGCTGCATTTCGCCGAGCAGATGGTCCACCGCCTTGTCGCCCAGGCGGTTGCCCGGGCGCGGCGAGGGGTTGAAGAACACCAGCTGGAACTTGTCGCGCCGCCCTTCGCGCCGCAGCTGCTCGTCGATGCCGAACAGGAATTCGAACATCGGCCCGCCGCGCACTGCGCTCTGCTCGTTCGGATTGGCGCCGAAGCCGACGGCAATGGTGCCGCCCTGCATGGCGCGCAGGCGGTCGCGGATCTGCTCGGCCGCGGCGATGCCCTCGCAGGGCGTGATCGCATGCTCGATGCCGGGCAGCTTGCGGATGAAGCGCCCGCCCGAGGCCACGATCAGGGCATCGGTCTGCACCATGCCGCTGCTGGTCTGCACAGTGCGCGCATCGTCCGACAGGCCGGTCACCTGCGCGGCCACATGCTCCACCTGCATGCGGCGGAAGAAGTTGTCCAGCGGCACCACCAGCTGCTCGCGCGTGCGCAGGCCGCTGGGAATCCAGATGGTGCCGGGCAGGTAGTGCAGTTCGGCCCGCGGCGCTACCACGGTGATGCGGCCCCTGAAGCCCTGCTTGCGCAGCATGCGCACGCTGGACAGGCCACCGAAGCCGGCGCCGAGGATGGTGATGTGGGTGTTGGGCATGGCAGGTTCCAGGCGATCAGAAAGTGATGCGCGGGCCCAGCATCAGACGGTCGACCACACGGCGCAGGCTGATGTACAGCGTCTTGCAGGCCTTGCGCACCTCGCTGTTGCGGGTCTGGGCGGCCAGCAGCATCGGATCCTGCAGGGCCACATGGGTATGGCCGGGCGCCACGGCGACCACGTAGGCACCCAGCGGCAGCAGCGCGCCCAGTTGCGGCTCGGCATGCATGGCTTCGCCCAGCGGCGCGGCCCAGAGGCCGAGCAACTGCTGCGGGGGCGCCTCCGGCATCGGGCCGGCCTGCAGGTCGAGGGCGTGCAGAATCTGCAGGCCTTCGGCTTCCAGCGCCTGGCGCAGGTCTGCCAACGCCGCCGCAAACGGGCGCTGCAGTTCGACGGTCAGGGCATAGCTGGGAAGCGACATGGCGGCAGTCCGATCCGGGCCAGCCAGTGGCCCTTGGTGAGTCCTACAGTTTACACAAACTTTAATTGTTGTGCAGCACGGGTCGGTCGGGATATGCGCCGCCGGCCCGTGCGCCCATTGTCTGCCAATCCGGCCACCCTGTCACAGCAGTTTCAGCGCCACTGCGCCCAGCAGGGCCAGCAGACAGGCCCAGCCGGACAGCAGCCAGCGCCACAGCCAGAAGCGCGGCACATAGCCAACCCCGTGCACGATGCCCGCCGCCATGGACCAGCACAGCAGCAGCGCCATGCCATGGTCGGCGCTGCCATCGGCATGCGTGATGCCGAGCGGATAGAGCGTGATGCCCAGCATGATGCCGATGCCGGCGAGCAGGCTGGGCCAGCGCAGGCCGCGGCTGCCTGTCGCCTCGCTCATGCGCCGTCCTTGCGCTGCGCGGCCTCGGCGCGGGCCTCCTCGTTCTCGCCCCACATGGCGTTCAGGATGGCCAGCAGCACGGCAAAGCCGACGCCCAGGACCCAGGCAAAATACCACATGCGTTTTCTCCTTGTTGCTTGGCGTTGGCCTCAGTAGGCCGAATGGTCATTGGCGCGGATTTGCTCCACCGTGATCTTGCCGCGCATCACGCGGTAGGCCCAGCCGGTGTAGAAGATGATCAGCGGCATGAAGATCAGCGTGGCCCAGAACATCACTCCCAGGGTCAGGTGGCTGGAGACGCTGTCCCACACTGTCAGACTGGCATCCGGATGGGAGGACGAGGGCATCAGGAACGGGAACATGGCCGCCCCTGCCGTGCCGATCACGCCCACGATGGCGAGCGAGGACAGCACGAAGGCCGTCAGCGTGCGCCCTGCCCTGGTCAGCAGCGCGGCCAACAGGGCCCCGGCGATGCCCAGCAAGGGCAGCAGCCACAGCAGCGGCTGCCGCGCGTAGTTGATCCACCAGCCATCGGCGCTGCGTTCCACCGTCTTGCCCAGCGGGTTGGGCAGCGCGGCCGGATCCACCACGGACGTGATGGCATAGCCCTGGATGCCGCCATAGCGCAGCCACAGGCCGGCGCCCACGAAAGCCAGTACCATCAGCACGGCCGACCACAGCGCTGCCGTTGCGGAACGGCGCTGGATCGCACCCTCGGTGCGGTGCGCCAGATAGACTGCGCCCTGCAGCGTGATCATGGCGCTGGAGACGATGCCGGCCAGCAGTGCAAACGGATTGAGCAGTTGCCAGAAGCTGCCGGTGTAGTTCACCATCAGCAGCTCGTTGAACTGGAACGGCACACCCTGCAGCAGGTTGCCGAAAGCCACGCCGAAGATCACCGGGGGCACGAAGCCGCCGACGAACAGGCCCCAGTCCCAGCTGCGGCGCCACTGCGCGTCCTTGAGCAGGCTGCGGTACTTGAAGCCGACCGGCCGGAAGAACAGCGCCCACAGCGCGGCCATCATGGCCCAGTAGAAGCCGCTGAAGGCCGTGGCGTAGATCAGCGGCCAGGCGGCAAAGATGGCGCCGCCGCCGGTGATGAACCAGACCTGGTTGCCCTCCCAGTGCATGCCCACCGAGTTGATGACCACGCGGCGCTCGTCGTCGGTCTTGCCGACGAAGGGCAGCAGCGTGCCCACGCCCATGTCATGCCCGTCCATGATGGCAAAGCCAATCAGCAGCACGCCCACCAGCAGCCACCAGATGATTTTCAGGGTTGGATAGTCCAGCATGGTGTGTCCTCCTCAGGCCTGCGTGCGCGGCTGCTGTGCCACGTCGTTGTCATAGCGTCCGGTGCCAAGGCTGCCCGGCCCCTTGCGGGCGAACTTGATCATCAGGTACATCTCGATGATCAGCAACAGCGTGTAGAAACCGACGAAGCCCGCCAGCGAGCCATACAGGCTCTCCACGCTGAGCGTGGACACCGACAGGTGCGTCGGCAGCACGCCGTAGATGGTCCAGGGCTGGCGGCCGTACTCGGCCACGAACCAGCCCAGTTCGGCGGCGATCCAGGGCGCGGGCAGCATCCACAGCGCCCAGCGCAGCAGCCAGCGCTTCTCGCTGAATCGACCCTTGAGCGTTTCCCAGAACGCCAGCGTGAACAGCGCCAGCATCAGAAAGCCCAGCCCCACCATGATGCGGAAGCTCCAGAACATGGGCGTCACGCGCGGCACCGTGCTGTCCACCGCCTTCTGGATCATTTCGGGCGTGGCCTGGCGCACATCGGTGGTGTATTTCTTCAGCAGCAGACCGAAGCCCAGATCGTTCTGGTGTTCCTTGAACACGCGCAGCGCCTCGGCATCGTTGCGGTCCTTGCGCAGGGCCTCCAGCGCCACCACGGCCGGAATGCCGCGCTCGATGCGCTCGCGGTTCTTCTGCTTGATATCGTGGATGCCGGGAATCTGCCGGTCGAGCGAGCGCGTACCGATGATGCCCATCACCCACGGAATCTCGATCTCCCAGTCGTTCTTTTGCTCGGCCTCGTTGATGCCGGCCACCAGCTTGAGCCCGGCCGGCGCCGGCTCGGTTTCCCACATCGCCTCGAGCGAGGCCATCTTGGTCTGCTGCGCCTCGCCCACGGTATAGCCGGATTCATCTCCCAGCACGATCACCGACAGGATGGACGCCAGGCCAAAGGCAGCCGCCACGCGGAAACTGCGCTTGGCAAACTCCACGTTGCGCCCCTTGAGCAGGTACCAGGCCGAGATGGACAGCACGAACATGGCACCCGTCACGTAGCCGGCCGACACGGTGTGCACGAACTTGGCCTGCGCATCCGGGTTGAACACGATGGCCATGAAGTCGGTCATCTCCATGCGCATGGTTTCGAAGTTGAACTCGGCGCCCACCGGGGCCTGCATCCAGCCGTTGGCAATCAGGATCCACAGCGCCGACAGATTGGTGCCGATGGCCATCAGCGTGGTCACCAGCAAATGCTGCGGCTTGCTCAGACGGTCCCAGCCGAAGAAGAACAGGCCGATCATGGTCGATTCGAGGAAGAAGGCCATCAGCCCCTCGATCGCCAGCGGCGCGCCGAAAATGTCGCCCACATAGTGTGAGTAATAGGCCCAGTTGGTGCCGAACTGGAATTCCAGCGTGATGCCGGTGGTCACGCCCAGGGCGAAGTTGATGCCGAACAGCTTGCCCCAGAAGCGCGTCATGTCCTTCCAGATGACCTTGCCGGTCATCACGTAAACGCTTTCCATGATCACCAGCAGCCAGACCATGCCGAGCGTGAGCGGCACGAAGAGGAAGTGGTACATGGCCGTGGCGGCAAACTGCAGCCGCGACAAGTCAACCAGTTGTTCGGATATCACTGCGAAGCTCCTGACGATGAGGGGGAGACGAGAACGTGCGCTGCCGTGCTGCCCGCGTCGGCTTGCACCCGCTCGCTGCGGAAGAACGCCCACCAGATGGCCGTGAGCAGGACCAGCTTGACCAGCACCACCCAGACCAGGTGGCGCACGAGTGCGGAATCAGACCATTGCATGCGCATGCCTCCATCCATACAAGAATCGTGCCAACTTGCAAATACGGCAGAAAACAAGGGCTTGCAAACGGCTGCTGTTCGCCAAAGTCTTGACCCGTGTCAATGCCACTGTCATTCTGACAGCATTTCTGCCAGAATGACAGGCATGTCACCCGTCCCCACCGACACGCTGCCGCATGAAATGCTGTCCTACCTCGACAGCCTGCCCGAGCCGCACATCGTCTGCGACAGCGCCTACCGCATCCGCGCTGCCAATGCCGCCTACCAGCGCATCTATGGCCACAGCGCCGCCATCATCGGCCAGCGCTGCCACGAAGCCTCGCACCGCTCCGATGTACCCTGCGACCAGGCCGGTGAAACCTGCCCGCTGGCGCAGGCGCTGCAATCCGGCCAGCGCGAGCGCGTGCTGCACCTGCACCATACGCCGCAGGGCGAGGAATACGTGCAGATCGAACTGGCGCCCATCCGCAATGCCCGCGGCGAGCTGCGCTACTTCATCGAGAAGATGGAGCCGCTGCGCATGCATGCACCCGAGGGCGGCCCCCGGCTAACCGGCACCTCGCCGGCCTTCCGCCGCATGCTGGAAATGGTGTCGCGCGTGGCGCCCTCCGAGGCCAGCGTGCTGCTGCACGGCGAATCCGGCACCGGCAAGGAACTGGTGGCGCATGCGCTGCACGATAGCAGCAACCGGCGCAGCCATGCCTTCGTGGTGGTGGAGTGCGCCAGCCTGGCCGAGACCCTGTTCGAATCGGAACTGTTCGGCCACGAGAAAGGCGCTTTTACCGGTGCCTCGCAAAGCAAGCCCGGTCTGGTCGAGGCTGCCAGCGGGGGCACCCTGTTCCTGGACGAGGTGGGCGACATACCACTGTCCATGCAGGTCAAGCTGCTGCGCCTGCTCGAAACCGGCACCTACCGCCGCGTCGGCAGCACCGAGCTGCGCCATGTGGATGTGCGGCTGATCTCGGCCTCGCACCGCAGCCTGCCCGACATGGTGGCTGCCGGCAAGTTCCGCCAGGACCTGTACTACCGCCTGTCCACCTTTCCGATCCGGCTGCCGCCGCTGCGCGAGCGGGTGCAGGACATTCCCGCGCTGGCCGCGCACCTGCTGCAACGCCTGGCACCGGGGCGCGACATGCGGCTCAGTGCCGCTGCGCTGCATTGCCTGCAGACCTGGCCCTTCCCCGGCAACGTGCGCGAGCTGCGCAATGTGCTGGAGCGCGCCTGCCTGCTGGCCGATGGCGAGGTGCTGGATGCGGCACTGATGGCGCAGGCACTGCAGCCCGAGGCAACGGCCTGGCAAGCTGCTGCGGCCCTGCCCGGTGCGTACAGTCTGCCCGCCTCCGCGGCCTCCCCTGGCCACGGCACCACCGCCCTTGCCGACGCTGGCAGCGCTTTCCGTGCGGCGCCTGTCGCAACCCTGCAGCAACTCGAGCGTCAGGCCCTGCTGCAGGCACTGCAGCGCCATGCGGGCAATCGCGCAGAGCTGGCGCGCGCGCTCGGCATCAGCGAGCGCACGCTGTACCGCCGCCTGCGCCAGTTGCAGCAGGAAACCGGCCACTCCGCCTGAGCCACAAAAAAGCCGGTGGGGCATATGCCGCTCCGGCTGGCTTCAAGGGGCGCTGCCAGCGCCCCGTCGGAGGAGACTCAGGCCTTGCGTTCGCCGGCGCCAGGAAGCTCTTCCCACCCCGTGATCATGGCCTTGAGCTGCGAACCCACGGTATGGCCGGTGGTGATCAGGTACAGGTGCATGATCAGGAAGACCAGGATCATGAAGGCGCCAGCGGTATGGGCCACGGCCACCCAGTACAGGCTGAGCACGCTTTCCAGGCCCAGCGCCGGCCAGTAGGCGCGGAACATGTAGAGCAGGCCACTGATCCACACCAGGGGCAGCACCACCACCAGCAGGCCGAGGTAGGTCATGCGCTGCAGCGGGTTGTGCTTCTTGGCGGCGGTGATTTCGTAGGGATGCTCTTCGCCACGGAAGATGCCCGAGGCGTAGAACTTCATCATCGCACCGATCTTGGTCGTGGTGGGCGAGTACTGGCGCCATTCGCCGGTCGTCACGTGCCAGAACAGCGTGAACAGCCACAGCACGATCAGGATCCAGGCGGCCAGCGTGTGCAGGCGCACCGCAGCATCGAAGCCCAGCAACTGGTAGGTGCCGTGGATTTCGAAGCCGGTGACCAGCATCAGGCTGATCAGGATGGCCTGCATCCAGTGCCACAGGCGTTCATAGCCCTTGAAGATGTAGATGCGGGTTGCTTGCCCGGCCTGGGCCGGGGCCACGGTATGGAGTTTCGGTTCAGCCATGATCACACTCCCGAAGTTTTCTTGTTACGCGACAGCAGGCGCAGCGTGGCGTGCAGCAGCACTCCGAGCACCGCCAGACCGGCGGCGATCCAGCCGATGCGTTCCAGCCAGGGGAACTGCACCTGACCAGGCACGTACAGTCCGGGCACATCCTTGAGGCGGCCGTTGGGGCTGTGGCATTCGATGCAGGCCACGGCCTTGTCCTTGGGCGCCACCATGTGCGTGATGGGCCAGATCATTTCGGTTTTCACGAAGTCGTACTTGCCGCTGAAGTTGGTATCGGTGGCCTTGGCACCCACGTCGAGGGCCTTGTTCCAGTCGAAGGTGTTCCAGTAGGCGGCATCTGCAGGGGCACCGGTCACGTGGGGCACCAGCAGCACGTTGTTGACGGTGTCGTAGGGCTGGTTGCCGATGAAGCGCTTGACCGGCCAGACGCGGGCATTCGGGTCATCCGGGCTGCCCAGGAAGCTGTTGATCTTCACCAGTTCCTTGGGATTGATCTTCTCGCCCTGCAGGGTGTAGCTGACCTTGCCGTTGAACCAGATGTAGTCGGGCACCACGTTTTCGCCGAAGGTGAAGGAACCCTTCTTGCTGTCATAGACCACGTTGCCTTTTTCGTCCTTCTTCATGAAGGGCTTGCCATCCTTGAGCTGGCCGGCCTTCTGCCAGTCCCAGGTCATCTTGGTGGCGATGCCGCCGCGGGCCATGGCCGGCACGTGGCAGGTCTGGCAGGCGAGCTTGTTGCTGTGGTTGTTCAGGCGCTGTGCGTCGAGCAGGCTTTCCTTGTGCGGCTTGTCGCCGTGGCAGGACTGGCAGGTGGCAGCGTTGCGGCCGCTCATGCCGTCACCGCGGATGCGGGCGCCGTGCGGGTCGGAGGCCGTCATGTTGATGCGGCTGCCGGCAATCGCGTGCGAGTCGGCCTGGTGGCAGGTGGCGCACTGGAAGCCCTGGCCGCCCTTGGCCTTGCTGGCCATGTGCACATCGAGCGCCTTGTCGGCCTTGTTCAGCGAAGTGTCCAGATCACCGTGCTTGACGCCGTCACCACCGCCGCCCAGGAAGTGGCAGCTGCCGCAGGTGCGGTTGCTGGTCTTGCCCACATGCTGGGCCACCAGGGCCAGGTCCACCGGTTCGATGAACTTGCCGGAGCCGGGCGGGTTTTCGGTGCGCACCACCGGCACTTCACCACCGGTGCCGGGCATCTTCTTGTAGCCGCCCAGGGTGTTGTGGCAGACCAGGCAGTCGACCTTGCTCTGGTCCTTGAAGTCGAAATTCTTGTCCTTCCAGCCATAGCCGATGTGGCACCCCTGGCACAGCGGCTCGTTGGAGCGGTTGCCGATGCAGAAACCGTTGAGCATGGTCTTCTTGCCCAGCACCTGGCCGGTATCGGGGTTGGTGTAGTCCCAGGTCCAGTGGCGCGTGCCCATGACCTGCGTGGCGGCCTCGGTGTGGCAGCTCAGGCAGACCTTGGTTACTTCGGAACCGCTGGCGAAGGGGCCCTGCAGCTCCTTGAACTTGGTGTGGTCAGCCGTGCCCTTGGTGGGCATCTTGATGTTGGGGGCAGCCTTCCAGGTGCCTGAAGCGGCAGAGGCCGGCGCAACCGCAGCCGATGCCGGCGTGGCCGCGACGGAGGCCGGCTGGCTGGCAGGTGCGACCTTGGGCGCAGCGCTGGCAGCGGCGCTGGCGGGCTGCTGTGCCTGCAGGCCCGGTGCGGCCACCAGGGCAAACAGCAGTCCCAGCAGCGGCAGGCTGCGCTTGGGCTGCAGGAAGCGGGAAACCGGCTGGCCGGGCCCCTCCTGGCGGAGTGCCCGGCTGCTGCGCGCTGCCGAGGCGCGCCAGGCCGAGAGAGTGGCTGAAAGTCTGGATGGCATATGGCACCTGTTCCTTTACTGAACCGCTTTCCGCATCCACGGAAAGCCGAACCTCATCAGAAGTTGGAACGCCTGCACATGCATCCGGCACCCAGTGATCTGTCGCACACACTACTGCAGGTGTACCGCTTTCACAGGTTCCAGTATGCCAGCCGGAAGCAACCTTTTGGGTGTAACCCACGGTTTACCAAAAAATATTTTTACATTTTATAAACCATTTGCTTACAAAGGGTATTCCCGGCGTTGTGTTTTGTGCGCAAACGGGCAGAAAGCCCGCGCTGTGCCATGCTTTCCCCACTAATTCAGTGCGGAATCAAGCGACCCGAGGCTTGCCATGGGGCAAAGACCGGGCCGTCAAGAGACTTTCATTCCCTTGTCACAAGGATGCATTCTTTTGTATATCAGGTATTAACGGCACGTTCCAGTGCATCGATGAACAGCGCCGCCACGTTGCACTGCATCTGGTCGTTGATTTCCTGGAAGCAGGTGGGGCTGGTCACGTTGATCTCGGTGACTCTGGTGCCGATGATGTCCAACCCGATCAGCAGCAGGCCGCGCGGTGCCAGTTCCCGCCCGATGGCGCGTGCCGTAGCCATGTCGGCCTCGGTCACCGGCTCGGCCACGCCCTTGCCGCCGGCGGCCAGGTTGCCGCGCACTTCGCCCCCTTGCGGAATGCGCGCCAGGCAGAACGGCACCGGCTCGCCATCGATGATCAGCACGCGCTTGTCGCCCTCGGCGATCTCGGGCAGGAATTTCTGCACCATCAGCGTACGCGTGCCGCCCTGATTCAGGGTATCGATGATGCTGCCGAGGTTCAGGCCGTCGGCACCCACGCGGAAGATGCCCATGCCGCCCATGCCGTCCAGCGGCTTGAGGATGATGTCCCTGTGCTCGGCATGGAAGGCGCGCACGTCCGCCTCGCGCCGCGTGACCAGCGTCGGTGCAATGAATTGCTCGAACTCGAGAATGGCCAGCTTCTCGGAGTGTTCGCGCAGTGCCTGCGGCTTGTTGAATACGCGCGCGCCCTCGCGCTCGGCCTGGCTCAGCAGGTGCGTGCAGTAGAAGAATTCGCTGTCGAAGGGCGGATCCTTGCGCATCAGCACCGCGTCGAAGTCGCGCAGCGCCGCCCGGCGCCGCTCGCTGCCCGACTGCACGGAACGGAACCACTGTGGCCGCTCTCCGGTCAGGATGATGTCGCGCACCGCGCCCGTGACCAGGCCGGCCGACCTGGCCGAGTGCGCGCTCCAGTGCAGGTCGCGCGGCTCGCACACGCTGATGCGGTGCCCGCGCGCCTGCGCCTCGCGCATCATGGCAAAAGTGGTGTCCTTGTAGATGACGAAGGACTCGATGGGATCGACAACGAAAAGCAGGTTCATGCCTGCAGTTTACGCGGAGCTTTGCCCTGCAGGCAGACAAGGGGTTTCCCTTTTTGCTGCAAGCGTTCGGTACCCGGCAATGATTTCCATGTGACAAAGTTTGATTTCGATCAATACCACATCTAGTGTTTGATATCTATCATCCACCACACATATAGTGTTCAGGTGGAAATCATGGAGATCACAACCCCGACCACACTGCCCGCGGCAGTGATTCAGCGCAACGGCCAGAGCGCTGTTTTTGATGCCGCTCGCATCCGCTCGGCGCTGCAGCGCGCCGGCACTGCCAGCGGCGAATACGGCGCGGACGAAGCCGCCCTGCTGGCCGCCCAGGCCGTCAAGGTACTGGCGCACCGCTTTGCCGGCCAGAGCCCGCAGATCGAGCAGATCCAGGATGTGGTGGAGCAAACCCTGATTGCCGCCAACCAACTCGCCACCGCCCGCGCCTACATGACCTACCGCCAGCAGCACGCCACCCTGCGCGCCGACCGCGAAACCCTGGTGCATGTGGAAAGCTCCATCAACGAATACCTCACGCGGGCCGACTGGCGCGTCAACGCCAATGCCAACCAGGGCTACTCGCTGGGCGGGCTGATCCTCAACGTGTCGGGCAAGGTCACGGCCAATTACTGGCTGTCGCACGTCTATCCGCCCGAGATCGGCCAGGCGCACCGCGATGGCGACTTCCACATCCACGATCTGGACATGCTCAGCGGCTACTGCGCCGGCTGGTCGCTGCGCACGCTGCTGCACGAAGGCCTGAACGGCGTGCCGGGCAAGGTGGAGTCGGCGCCGCCGCGACACATGTCTTCGGCGGTGGGGCAGATCGTCAACTTCCTCGGCACGTTGCAGAACGAATGGGCGGGCGCGCAGGCGTTTTCCTCCTTCGACACGTACATGGCACCCTTCATCCGCAAGGACGCCATGTCGTACGCCGAGGTACGGCAGTGCCTGCAGGAGCTGATCTACAACCTCAACGTGCCCTCGCGCTGGGGCACGCAGACGCCATTCACCAACCTCACCTTCGACTGGACCTGCCCGGAAGACCTGCGCGGGCAGATCCCCGTGATCGGCGGCGAAGAGATGCCCTTCAGCTATGGCGAGCTGCAGGTCGAGATGGACATGATCAACCGGGCCTACATGGACGTGATGATGACCGGCGACGCCAAGGGCCGCGCCTTCACCTTCCCGATCCCGACCTACAACATCACGCCGGACTTCCCGTGGGAAAGCGAGAACGCCGGGCGCCTGTTCGAGATGACGGCCAAGTACGGCCTGCCCTACTTCCAGAACTTCATCAACTCCGAACTTTCGCCCAACATGGTGCGCTCCATGTGCTGCCGCCTGCAGCTGGACCTGCGCGAGCTGCTCAAGCGCGGCAACGGTCTGTTCGGCAGCGCGGAGCAGACCGGCAGCATCGGCGTGGTCACCGTCAACTGTGCACGCCTGGGCCTGCTGCACGCGGGCGACGAGCCGGCCTTGCTGGCCGCGCTGGACCGCCTGCTGGAGCTGGGCTGCCAGAGCCTGGAAATCAAGCGCAAGCTGATCCAGCGCCTGATGGACCAGGGTTTGTTCCCCTACAGCAAGCGCTACCTGGGCACGCTGCGCAACGACTTCTCCACGCTGGGCGTGAACGGCATCAACGAGATGGTGCGCAACTTCACGCAGGATGCGCACGACATCACCAGCCCCTGGGGCCACGACTTCGCCCTGCGCCTGCTCGACCATGTGCGTGCGCGCATCGTCAGCTTCCAGGAGCGAACCGGCCATCTCTACAACCTCGAGGCCACACCAGCCGAAGGCACCACTTACCGCTTTGCGCGCGAGGACCGCAAGCGCTGGCCCCAGATCCTGCAGGCCGGCACGCCCGAGCAGCCGTACTACACCAACTCCTCGCAACTGCCGGTCGGCTTTACCGACGATCCGTTCGAGGCGCTGTCCCGGCAGGAGGCGCTGCAGTCGCGCTACACCGGCGGCACCGTGCTGCATCTGTACATGGGCGAGCGCCTGTCCAGCGGCGAGGCTTGCCGCGAACTGGTGCGCCGCGCCCTCACGCGCTTTCGCCTGCCCTACATCACCGTCACGCCTACCTTCTCTATCTGCCCGGTGCATGGCTATCTGGCCGGCGAACATGCATTCTGTCCGAAGTGCGATGCCGAGCGGCTGGCGGAGAAACGCAAGCGTCTACAGGAAACGGAAGCACTGCCTGATGCCTGATGCCTGATGCCTGATGCCTGATGCCTGATGCCTCAGGCCGACTACCGGCTGCGGGTTTCAGCTGTAGACCCGTTGCCTTGCATACCGCCCTCTTTTATCCACCCCCAAAGAAAGGACCTCCCATGTCTCACACCTCCACCTTGTCCGCCCCAACCGTCCAGCTGGAAGACCACGAGCGCCAGCCCTGCGAGGTCTGGACCCGCGTGATGGGCTACCACCGTCCCGTGGCCAGCTTCAACATCGGCAAGCAGGGGGAGCATGGCGAGCGCCGCTTCTTTGCCGAAGCCACTGCCCGTAGCTCCACGCATGCGGATTGAGCTGCACATACCGGCTTGCCCGGGCACGGTTCCGGCAACGGCGCTGCGTCTGGGCGGCCTCACGCCGCTGACCACGATCGACTTTCCGGGCCGGCTGGCCGCGGTGCTGTACTGCCAGGGCTGCCCCTGGCGCTGCAGCTATTGCCACAACCCGGAACTGCTCCCTGCCGACACGCCGGCGCAGCTATCCTGGAGCGATGCCCTCGGCTTTCTGCAGCAACGCCTGGGCCTGCTCGACGGTGTCGTGTTTTCGGGCGGCGAGCCGACGCTGCAGGCAGCCCTGCCCGCGGCGCTGCAAGCCTGCCGAGAGCTCGGCCTGCAGACCGGGCTGCATACTGGCGGCATGTATCTGCCGCGGCTGGTCACTGCCTTGCCCCTGCTGGACTGGGTGGGCCTGGACATCAAGGCGCTGCCCGCGCGCTACGCTTTCCTCACCGCCACGCCCGCCAGCGGCAGCAAACCCTGGGAAGCGCTGGACTGGCTGCTGGCCAGCGGCATCGACCATGAGGTGCGCACCACCTGGCATGCCGGCCTGTTTGATGTGGAAGAGCTGCTGCAACTGGCCCGCGCCCTCTCGGACCGTGGCGTGCAGCAATGGGCGCTGCAGGAGTGCCGCAGTGCCGACGCACCCCTCTGGACCTTGCAGGACGAGCAGCTGGCCGAGCTCAACACCCTGTTCGCGCGTTTTACGCTACGGCGTTAAGTGCGCATGGGAGACAGTCTGGCCAGCAAGCAAGGTCAGACCCGGCGCCGCGGCGCGTAATCCTGGATCAGCAGCGCCACCACCCCGGCCACCACACCCCAGAAGGCCGAACCCACACCCAGCAGCTCCACGCCGCTCAGCGTGACCAGAAAGGTGATCACAGCCACCTCGCGATGGCTCTGCTGGTCCAGCGCCAGCATCAGGCTGGTGCCAATGGTCGAGAGCAGCGCCAGGCCGGCAATCGCCTGCACCAGTTGCTCCGGAAACGCCACCAGCAGCCCCGTCACCGCCACGCCGAAAATCCCGATCACCAGCATCCACAGCCCCCACACGACAGCGGCCATGTAGCGCTTGGCCGGATCCGGATGCGCCTCCGGCCCCATGCAGATCGAGGCGGTGATGGCGCTCAGGTTGAGCGCATAGCCGCCCAGCGGCGCCAGAATCAGCGAAGCGAAGCCGGTCATGGTGATCAGTGGCGACACCGGCATGTCGTAGCCGGCCGCACGGATCGCCGCCACGCCCGGCAGGTTCTGCGAGGCCATGGTGACAATGAACAGCGGCAGCGCCAGGCTGACGATGGCCTGCAGGCCGAACTGCGGATAGGTGAATACCGGCTGCGCCAGTCCGATGTGCACCGAGGACCAGTCCAGCATGCCGCGCAATGCCGCATACGCCACACCCGCCAGCAGCGTCCAGACCACCGCATAGCGCGGGCTGAAGCGCTTGCCCGCCAGATACACCAGCAGCATGGTCACCACCAGCCCTCGCTCGGTGCCGGCCGCGCTGAAGGCCTGCATGGAAAAGCGCGCCAGCACCCCGGCCAGCAGCGCCGCCGCCACCGCCAGCGGAATGCGGTGCATGATGCGCTCGAACCAGCCGCTCACGCCGGACAGCGTGATCAGCAGCGAACTGACGATGAAGGCGCCCACCGCATCGGCGATATGGAACTGGCCCCCGGCCGCCGCCGTGGCCAGCACCACCGCACCGGGGGTGGACCAGGCAATCATCACCGGCTTGCGCATCCACAGCGAGGGCAGCAGGCTGGTCAGGCCGCAGCCAATGCACAGCGCCCAGATCCAGGACGAAATCTCACCCTGCGTGGCGCCGAAGCCGCGCGCCGCGCTGAAGACGATGGCGATCGAACTGGTGAAGCCCACCAGCGTCGCGACAAAGCCCGCCGTAAAGGCGGTCACGGAAAGATCAGCCCACCACTGGCGTGGCGAGAGGTTGCTGGCCCATTGCATAAGGAGTCGATTCTGCGTGCGCCGGCGGAACCTTCCGCCGGGTAAACGTGCATTGTGACAGAACGTAGCCCGCAGGCGAATCTGTCCTTTTACTTAGCCCAGTTTCTGCTTGAGCAGCTGGTTCACCTGCCCCGGATTGGCCTTGCCCTTGCTCGCCTTCATCACCTGGCCGACCAGCGCGTTGAAGGCCTTATCCTTGCCGGCCTTGTACTGTTCGACGTTGCCCGGGTTGGCGGCAATCACCTCGTCAATGATCTTCTCCAGCGCACCGGTGTCGTTCATCTGCTTGAGGCCCTTGGCCTCAATGGTGGCATCCACGTCGGCGGATTCACCGGTCCACAGCGCCTCGAACACCTGCCGGCCGGCGGCGTTGCTGATGGTGCCATCGGCAATGCGCTGGATCAGCTTGGCCAGCTGCTCGCTGCCGACCGGGCTCTGCGTCACGTCCTTCTCGTCCGCATTCAGGCGGCGCGAGAGTTCGCCCATGACCCAGTTGCTGCTCAGCTTGGGCTGGCCGCTGGCCTTGGCGGTGTCTTCGAAGTAGGCGGCCACCTCGCGGCTCAGCGTGAGCTGGCTGGCGTCGTATTCGGGCAGGCCGTAGTCGGCCACGAAGCGCGTCGCCATGGCGCGCGGCAACTCGGGCATTTCGCCCTTCACCTGCTCCACCCAGTCGCGCGCGATCAGCAGCGGCGGCAGGTCGGGGTCGGGGAAGTAGCGGTAGTCGGCTGCGTCTTCCTTGGTGCGCATGGCGCGCGTTTCGCCAGTATCCGGATCGAACAGCACGGTGGCCTGCTGGATCGCGTGGCCGTCCTCGATCTGCTCGATCTGCCAGCGGATCTCGTAGTCGATCGCCTGCTGCATGAACTTGAAGCTGTTCAGGTTCTTGATCTCGCGGCGCGTGCCCAGCGGCGCGCCCGGCTTGCGCACGCTGACGTTGGCGTCGCAGCGGAACGAGCCTTCCTGCATGTTGCCGTCGCAGATGCCGATCCAGGTCACGATCTTGTGCAGCTCCCTGGCATAGGCCACAGCCTCTTCGGTGCTGCGCATGTCGGGCTCGGTCACGATCTCGAGCAGCGGCGTGCCGGCGCGGTTCAGATCGATGCCGCTCTGCCCATGGAAGTCCTCGTGCAGCGACTTTCCTGCGTCCTCTTCCAGGTGCGCGCGCACCAGGCGCACGGTGTGCGGCTCGTCGCCCACGTAGAAGCGGACTTCCCCGCCCTGCACCACCGGAATCTCGAACTGGCTGATCTGGTAGCCCTTGGGCAGATCGGGGTAGAAGTAGTTCTTGCGCGCAAAGATGCTGCGCGGCGCGATGTGCGAGCCCACGGCCAGGCCGAAGCGGATGGCGCGATCGACCGCGGCGCGGTTCATCACCGGCAGCGTGCCGGGCAGCGCCATGTCCACGGCGCAGGCCTGGGTGTTGGGTTCGGCGCCGAAGGCGGTACTGGCGCGGCTGAAGATCTTGCTCTGGGTGGAGAGCTGGGCATGCGTCTCGAAGCCGATCACGACTTCGTAGCCCTGCACCAGCAGCGACTTGGATTGTTGGGTCATGGTGTCAGACTCCCTCGGGCGTGCGGCTGTGCCAGTCGGTGGCTTGCTGGAAACGGTGGGCGGCGTTGAGCAGACGGCTTTCCTGCAGGTAGTTGCCGATCAGCTGCAGGCCGACCGGCATGCCGCCATTGCCGAAACCGACCGGATGGCTCATGCCCGGCAGGCCGGCCAGCGAGGCCGGCAGGGTGAAGATGTCGGCCAGGTAATCGTCCAGCGGATCCTTGTCGGCGCCGATCCTCCAGGCCACGCTGGGCGCGGCCGGGCCGGCGATCAGGTCACAGTGCGCGAAGGCCTGCTGGAATTCGTTGGCGATCAGGCGGCGGATCTGCTGCGCCTTCAGGTAGTAGGCGTCGTAGTAGCCGTGGCTCAGCACGTAGGTGCCGGTCAGGATGCGGCGCTTGACCTCGTCGCCGAAGCCCTCATCACGCGTGTTCTCGTACATGCTGGCGAGGTCGGTGAAATCCCTGGCGCGATGGCCGAACTTGACGCCATCGAAACGGCTCAGGTTGCTGCTGGCCTCGGCCGGGGCGATGATGTAGTACACCGGAATGGAGACTGGCGCGGTGGGCAGGCTGATTTCGCAGATCTTGGCGCCAAGCTGCTCGTACTGCTTGAGCGCGACCTCGATGGCTGCGCGCACGTCGTCATCCAGGCCTTCGCCGAAGAATTCCTTCGGCACGCCGATGCGCAGGCCCTCGATGCTGTCGTTCAGCTTGAGGCTGAAGTCTTCTGCCGGCACATCGAGCGAGGTGGAGTCGCGGTCGGCATCCACGCCGCACATGGCGCTCAGCAGCAGCGCGCAGTCTTCGGCGGTCTGCGCCATCGGGCCGGCCTGGTCCAGGCTGGAGGCGTAGGCCACCATGCCGTAGCGGCTGGCGCGACCGTAGGTGGGCTTGATGCCGGTGATGCCGCAGAAGGCCGCGGGCTGGCGGATCGATCCGCCTGTATCGGTGCCGGTGGCGGCCGGGGCCAGGCGCGCGGCGATGGCGGCCGAACTTCCGCCGGAAGAGCCGCCCGGCACGCGCGCCACGTCCCAGGGGTTGTGCGCCTTGGCATAGGCCGAGTTCTCGTTGCCCGAGCCCATGGCAAATTCGTCGCAGTTGAGCTTGCCCAGCGTGACCATGCCGGCGCCATCGTCCTGGCCGCCCTGGTCGCGGTTGCCGAAGCCCAGGCGCGCCACCACGGTGGCATCGAACGGGCTGCGGTAGTTTTCGAGCATTTTGCTGCCGGCGGTGGTCGGCCAGTCGCGCGTGACGAAGATGTCCTTGTGCGCGATCGGCACGCCGGTGAGGGGCGTGGCCTGGCCGTTGGCGCGGCGCTCGTCGGCCAGCTTCGCCTGGGCCAGCGTGGCTTCGGCGTCAATGCTCAGATAGGCGCCCAGATCGGCGCGGGCCTGGCTGCGCGCCAGGAAATGCTGTGCCAGCTCGGTGGCGCTGGCCTGCTTGTCGGCCAGCAACCGGCTCAAGCCGGTCACGGTGTGCGTGTGGAAGTCGCTCATGCTGTGTGCTTTGTGTGGAGGGCTCGACGCTCGGGGGGAGACTCGAACCCGTAAACCATTATTCGATGACCTTGGGCACCAGGAACAGGCCGTTTTCCACGGCCGGGGCGCTGCGCTGGTTCAGCTCGCGCTGATTGGGCTCGCTGGCCACGTCCTCGCGCAGGCGCAGCGCCACTTCGCGCATGGCCTCGGTCGGGTGCGCCATGGGCTGCAGACCGGTGGTATCCACCTCCTGCATCGGGGCCACCACGGTGTCGAAGAACTGGTTCAGGTGATTGACCATGCCGGTGGTTTCATCCGGGGTCAGGGCCAGGCGCGAGAGCCTGGCGATGAAGGCGATATTTTCGGGAGTCAGCGGCATGCGATCCATCCATTTCGGGTCTGCCATCGGGCCTGGAACGGCCTGCCCGGCGGCGCATGTTGCAATGCAGCATCCACCCCGCGGCAAGCGCGACAAAATGTCGGAAACACCCTGTCGGCCCAAACGGTATTGCGGTATTATCCTAGGTTTCAGAGGGCGCGGTTCGAACTGCTGTCCTCGTTGTGCGTTGCTGTGCCGCTTGCGGGAGTGATGCGCGCCACCTCCCCCGAATTTTTCCACAAGCTGCGGCAGGCACCGCGACCTGCTCCTGCCGGGCTGGCAAAGGATTTCTACATGTTCGCTGGTTTCCGCCGGTATTTCTCCACCGACCTGGCCATTGACCTGGGCACCGCCAACACCCTCATCTGCACCCGCGACAAGGGTATCGTCCTCGATGAACCCTCCGTGGTCGCCATCCGCCACGAAGGCGGTCCCAACGGCCGCAAGGTGATCCAGGCCGTCGGCCGCGAGGCCAAGGCCATGCTGGGCAAGGTGCCCGGCAACATCGACGCCATCCGCCCGATGAAGGACGGCGTGATCGCCGATTTCGTCGTCACCGAGCAGATGATCAAGCAGTTCATCAAGATGGTGCATCCGCGCTCGCTGCTCAAGCCGAGCCCGCGCATCATCGTCTGCGTGCCCTGCGGCTCCACCCAGGTCGAAAAACGCGCCATCCGTGATGCGGCACTGGGCGCCGGCGCCAGCGACGTATTCCTGATCGAGGAACCCATGGCCGCCGCCATCGGGGCCGGCCTGCCGGTGAGCGAGGCCAGCGGTTCCATGGTGGTCGACATCGGCGGCGGCACCACCGAAGTCGGCGTGATCAGCCTGGGCGGCATGGTCTACAAGGGCAGCGTGCGCGTGGGCGGCGACAAGTTCGACGAGTCCATCATCAACTACATCCGCCGCAACTACGGCATGCTGATCGGCGAGCAGACCGCCGAGGCGATCAAGAAGGAAATCGGCTCCGCCTTCCCCGGCTCCGAGGTGAAGGAGATGGAAGTCAAGGGCCGCAACCTGAGCGAAGGCGTGCCGCGTTCGTTCACCATCAGCAGCAACGAGATCCTCGAGGCGCTGAACGACCCGCTGAACCAGATCGTCAGCGCCGTCAAGAACGCGCTGGAACAGACGCCGCCCGAGCTGGGTGCCGACATTGCCGACCGCGGCATGATGCTGACCGGCGGCGGCGCGCTGCTGCGCGACCTGGACCGCCTGCTGGCCGAGGAAACCGGCCTGCCGGTGCTGGTGGCCGAAGAGCCCCTGTCCTGCGTGGTGCGCGGCTGCGGCATCGCGCTGGAGCGCATGGACCGCCTGGGCAGCATCTTCACCAGCGAGTAAGGCCCGCCCGTGGCTGCCGCGCTGCACGCCCGCTGAATCATGCCGCTGGATACCTTCGAGCGCAGCACGCCCCGCCTGTTCAACCGCGGCCCCACGCCGCTGGTGCGGCTGCTGCTCGCCACGACGCTTGGCATTTTCCTGATGGTGGCCGACAGCCGGTTCGGCATCGGCAGCACCGCGCGTTCCGTCACGGCCACGGTGCTGGCGCCCTTGCAATGGCTGGGCGCGCAGCCGGTCAAGACCGTCAACCTGCTCGGCACCTATGTCACCACGGTGGAAACCGCCAAGCAGACGCAGGAGCAGGCCGCCACGCTGATGGCGCAGCAGGCCCTGAAGGCGCAACGTGCCGACCTGCTGATGCGCGAGAACCAGTCGCTGCGCGAACTGCTCAGTCTGGAGCAGGCGCTGCCGATCCAGGCCCGTGCGGCCGAGGTGGTCTACATCGCCCCCGATCCGTTCACGCGCCGCGTGGTGATCAACAAGGGCAGCAGCGCCGGCATCGTCGAGGGGGCGCCGGTCATCGATGCCTCCGGCCTGCTGGGCCAGGTGCTGCGCGTCTATCCGCTCTCCAGCGAAGTCACGCTGATCGACAACCCCGAGCACGCCACCCCCATCATCAACAGCCGCACCGGCGAGCGCGGCCTGGCCTATGGCGACAGCCAGTCGCCGCAGGCCAGCGCGCTGGAAGTGCGCTTCATGGCCAGCAATGCCGATTTCAGGGTCGGCGATGTGCTGACGACGAGTGGTCTGGGCGGTGTCTATCCGGCCGGCCTGCCGGTGGGCACGGTCTCGCTGGTGGATCGCCGCAGCAACACCTCGTTCACGCGCGTGCAGGCCACGCCGGCCGCCAAGCCACTGGCACTGGGCTATGTGCTGGTGCTGGAGCCGCAGGAACAGGTCAAGAGTGAAGCCGTGGCAGCTGCAGCCAGCGCGGCCAGAACGCCGCAACGCAAGAGCCCGGCGGGCAAGGAGCGTCCGGGCCAGGGAGCGAAACGATGATGCTGGAAAAGGGCCAACGCCTGCTGCTGCCGGTCAACCCCTGGTTCATCTGGGGCAGCCTGCTGGTGGCATTGCTGATCAACCTGATGCCGTTCGGGCGCACCCCCTGGGTGCCGGACGTGCTGCTGCTGACCGTGCTGTTCTGGTGCCTGCACCAGCCGGCCTTTCTGGGTGTGGGCATGGCCTTCGTGTTCGGACTGGTAATGGACGTGCACCACACCACCCTGCTGGGCATGCATGCCGTGGGCTATGCGCTGGCCGCCTACCTGATCACGCTGGCACAGCGCCGCATGCTGTGGTTTTCGCCCTGGCTGCAGACGCCCCAGATTTTCGGCATCGCGCTGCTCACGCACGGCCTGATCTGGGTGCTGCGCCTGATCAGCGGCGGACAGTTCCCGGGCTGGTCGCTGCTCGGGGCTCCGCTGCTCGAGACCGCACTGTGGCCGCTGCTGAGCCTGCTGCTGCTGGCGCCGCAGCGCCGCGCCCCCGACCGCGACCTGACGCGCCCGCTCTGAGGGAGCTGTTGCGCGCATGAACTACAGCCTTCCCGTCGCCAACGAGCTGCGCAATGCCGAATCGCAGCAGCAGCAGTTCACCTATCGCCTGATCGCGATGGGCCTGCTGGTGCTGGTCTGTTTCGGGCTGCTGGTATACCGCTGGAGCGTGCTGCAGATCGTGCGCCACGAGGACTACATCGCCCAGGCCGAGAGCAACCGCACGGCGCTGGTGCCGGTGGTACCCAGCCGTGGCGAGATCCGCGACCGCAACGGCATCGTGCTGGCCTCCAACTATTCGGCCTATACGCTGGAACTCACGCCGAGCAAGATCGAGGACCTGGAAGCCACCATTGCCGCACTCGGCGAACTGATTCCGATCAGCGACACCGACCGCCGCCGCTTCAACCGCCTGCGCGCCGACAGCCGCAGCTACGAGGCGATCCCGCTGCGCACCCGCCTGAGCGACGAGGAGATCGCGCGTTTCGCCGCCCAGCGCTACCGCTTCCCGGGGGTCGAGGTGAATGCCCGCCTGCTGCGCTACTACCCCTACGGCGAGCTGGGCAGCCACCTCATCGGCTACATCGGCCGCATCAACCAGCGCGAGAAGGAAGCGATCGAGGAAGGCGACGACGCCGACAACTACAAGGGCACCGACCATATCGGCAAGCTGGGGGTGGAGCAGGCCTACGAGAAGGAGCTGCACGGCATTTCCGGGCGGGAGCAGATGGAGACCACCGCGGGCGGCTTCATCGTGCGCCGGCTGGCGAGCAGCCCGGCCACGCCCGGGCAGAACGTGGTGCTGTCGATCGACATCAAGCTGCAGAAAATGGTGGAAGACCTGTTCGGCAAGCGGCGCGGCGCACTGGTGGCCATCGATCCGCGCAATGGCGAGGTGCTGGCCTTCGTGAGCAAGCCCACGTTCGACCCCAACCTGTTCGTGGAAGGCATCGACCAGGAAAACTGGTCGGCACTGAACGACTCCATCGACAAGCCGCTGCTGAACCGCGCGTTGCGGGGCACCTATCCCCCCGGCTCCACCTACAAGCCTTTCATGGCGCTGGCTGCACTGGAAACCGGTGCGCGCACGGCCGGCACCACCATCCATGATCCGGGCTACTGGATGTTCGGCAACCACCGTTTCCGCAGCGGACATGCGCTGGGCTCGGTCAACCTGCACCGGAGCATCGTCAAGTCGAGCAACGTGTACTACTACTCGCTGGCGCACGAGATGGGCGTGCAGGCCATTCATGATTTCATGGCGCCGCTGGGTTTCGGCCAGATCACCGGCATCGACCTGAAGGGCGAGGTGCGCGGCATCCTGCCCAGCCCGGAGTGGAAGCGCAAGGCCTACAAGCGGCCCGCGCAGCAGAAGTGGCTGTCGGGCGAGACGATTTCGCTGGGCATCGGCCAGGGCTACAACAACTTCACCATGCTGCAGCTGGCGCATGCGCTGGCCACGCTGGTCAATGGCGGTACCAGCCAGCAACCGCACGTGGTGCGGGGCTTGCAGGAAGCCGGCTCGCAACAGCTGGTGGAGCCCGAGCGCGAGCCGGACCGCAAGCTGGGTTACAAGCCGGAACATATCACCATGATCAAGAACGGCATGGTGGGTGTGACGCTGGAGGGCACCGGCAGGGGCGTGTTTGCCGGGGCACCCTATCTGAGCGGCGGCAAGACCGGCACCGCCCAGGCCGTGACCATCGGCCAGAACCAGCGCTACAACGCGGCCGCCCTGTCCGAGCGCAAGCGCGACCATTCGCTGTACGTGGCCTTTGCGCCGGTGGATACGCCACGCATTGCGGTGGCGGTGATTGTGGAGAACGCCGGTTTTGGCGCCACCGCGGCCGCCCCCATCGTCCGTCGCGTGCTGGATTACTGGCTGCTGCAGCAGTACCCGAACGCAGGGGACATTGCGGCGACGCAAGTGGGGCGCAGCAGCCGCCCGATCGGGGTGCCACGCAATGCAGCGACCATGCCCTGGCCGCCGGAAGACGTGAAGCTGCTGGCGCCGACGCCCGATGGCACCGGCATGGCGGCGCTGCAGGGGGCGTCTGCGGTGGCGGCGGTGACTGCGGCGTCAGGCGCCGTGGCAGATGCAGTGGCTGCCGGTGTTGCCGGGCCGGCCGGCATGGCTGCCTCCGGCGCTTCGGCCGCGCTGCCGGGGGCAGGCATCGCGACAGGAGCCGCAGCCGGCCAGCCCTCGGCTCCGCGCAGTGCAGGCGCACCGGCCCTGGCCAATGGCGCACGCACAGCGGCCAGCGCGCCGGGCTTCAGCCTGCCGCCCGCGGCGCTGGCGCTGCAGCGCCTGTTCCCGGCCTCGGCCCCGCTGTCGGGCGCCTCGGTGCCGGCCCCGGCGGCCAGCAGCCCGCCGCCGGCGCAGCGGCGCAATCAGCCGACCAGATAGCCCCCGTCCACGTTCAGCGCCACGCCAGTGGTGTAGCTGGCGGCGGGAGATACCAGATAAAGCACGGCCCCGGCCATCTCCTCCGGCTCGGCGCCTCGGCGCATCGGCGTGTGGCCCATGAACTGGTCGCGCATGGCCGGCGTCTCGAACAGGGCTGCGGCGAACTTCGTCCTGGTGGCGCCGGGCAGCAATGCGTTCACCCGGATGCCGTCCTGCGCGCACTCCTTGGCAAAGGCCTGGGTCATGGAGATCACGGCGGCCTTGGTGATGGAGTAAATGCCCTGCAGGTCGCCCGGAATCACGCCGTTCACCGAAGCCACGTTGACGATGGCACCGCCGCCCTTCGGCTTCATCAGCCGGACCGCGGCCGCAGACATCATGAAGTAGCCACGGATGTTGACGTCGATGGTCTTCTGCATGGCGTCCACCGGCGTATCGGCGATGGGGCCGAAATAGGGGTTGGTGGCGGCGTTGTTGACCAGAATATCGAGCCGGCCGAACTGGCGCTCGATGGCCTCGAACAGGCCGGCAATCTGGTCCGGCTCGCCAATATGGCAGGGCAGCGCGGTGGCCTGGCCGCCGGCGGCCCGGATCTTGTCGGCCACCTCCTCGCAGGCAGGCAGCTTGCGGCTGGACACGATCACGTGCGCGCCCTGTTCGGCCAGCAGCAGGGCAATCGCCTCGCCGATGCCGCGGCTGGCGCCGGTGACAAGGGCGATCTTGCCCTGCAGGTTGAAGAGGGTCTGGTTCATTGGGAGGTCTCCTTGGAAGCAGGTTGTTATGAGGGGTGGCTGACTCGCTCAACGCCAGGTCAGCATATCCGGCACGCCCTCCAGATGGGCGAATCCATTCAGGCACTGCACGCTGGCGCGTTCCGGTGCATGGGCGGGCCAGAGAATGCGCGTGATGCTGGCATTGGCCAGCGTCCAGCTCAGGCCCAGCGTCCGTGCATTGTCCATGCCCAGCAGATGCTGGCAGATGGCGGCCACCGGCCCGCCCGAGCTGAAGGCCCACACATTCGCGCAGCCGCTGCTGTCGCGCAGCATCTGCTGCAGCGCCTGCACGCTGCGCGCCTGGAACCGGGGCCAGCTTTCGCGGTAACGCGCGTCGTCCGGCGCGGCGGCGAGCCAGGCGCGCATGGCGGCCTCGAAAATCTGCTGGAAGGCGCGGCGCGGATGTTCCTGCGCGCGCAGCCAGCAGCGCAAGGCGGCCATGTCGGCGAACTCGGGGTTCCAGGCCGCGATGATGTTCTGGTGGTCGAGCTCATCCAGCTCGGGGAGGATGGCAACCGGCAGATCCAGCCCCGCCGCCTGCAGCGCGGCGCGCGCGCTGTCCTGCTGGCGGCACAGGGTACCGGCATAGGCGCGCTGCGGCATCAGGCCGCGTTGCGCCAGCCAGGCGCCGGTCAGCGCCGCCTGCTCCTTGCCGATCGGGCTGAGCTCGTCATAGTCCTCGCCGGAGAAGTTCGCCTGCCCGTGGCGGATCAGGTGCAGTGTCGCCATCAGGCAGCCTGACGCATCAGCTTGCGGCAGCGCTGCAGCAGGTAGGCGGCCACCTGGCCGAACTGCGCAAACTTCGGGTTCTGCGTATGCCCTGCGCGGTAGCGGTGCCAGATCTGCTGCACGATCACGGCGAGGCGGAACACGCCGAACACCTCGTAGAAGGCAAAGTTCGACACGTCCAGCCCCATGCGCTCGCCGTAATGACGCACCACCTCGGCGCGCGTGAGCATGCCGGGCAGGTGCGTGGGCTGCTGGCGCATGGAGAGGAACACGGGATCGTCATCGGCCTGCACCCAGTAGGCCAGCGCATTGCCCAGATCCATCAGCGGATCGCCGAGCGTGGCCATTTCCCAGTCCAGCACGCCGACGATGCGTTCGGGCTGCTGCGCATCGAGTACCAGGTTGTCGAAACGCCAGTCGTTGTGGATCAGCGTGGTGGCGGCGTCCTGCGCCGGGGCGTGCTGCTGCAGCCACTGGATCACGTCCTCGCAGCCGGGCACGTCGTCGGTCTGCGCGGCGGCAAAGCGCTGGCTCCAGCCGGCGAGTTGGCGCGCCACGTAGCCGGCGCCCTTGCCGAGCTGGCCGAGGCCGGCGGCCTGCCAGTCCACCTGGTGCAGGTCGACCAGCCGGTCGAGCATGGCATGGCACAGGGCGGTGGCCGCCTCCGGCGACAGCGTCATGCCGGCGGGCGGATCGCGCCGCAGGATGATGCCCTCCAGCCGCTCCATCACGTAGAAGGGACAACCCAGCACCGATTCATCCTCGCAGATGGCGACGATGCGTGGCACATGCGGATAGACCGGGCGCAGCGCCTGCATCACGCGCGCCTCGCGCACCATGTCGTGTGCGGTGCCGGCACGCTGGCCGAAGGGCGGACGGCGCAGGATCAGGTCGCGGTCGGCGAATTGCAGCAGATAGGTCAGGTTGGACGCTCCGCCGGCGAACTGGGTGATCTCGGGTTCGCCGGACACGTCGACGCCCTGCTGGCGCAGGAAAGCGGCCACGCGGGCGGCATCGAGTTCCTCGCCGGGGCGCACCTTGCCGGCGCGGTCGGTGAGAACGGGGGTGGCTTCAGCCATGGGTTGTCTCCTGGGTTGTTTCTATTCCGGTGGGCCGGCCGATATACAGCGCCAATGGCCGCGTGAAAGGCTCACTGCTTGCCATCGACCCCTTCCAGCCGCTTCATCTGGCGCTTCACTTCCAGCTTGGCGACCAGCATGCGGTGTACCTCGTCCGGACCATCGGCCAGGCGCAGGGCACGCGCATATCCGAACAGCTCGGCCAGGATGAAATCCTCGCTCAGGCCGCCGCCGCCGTGGATCTGGATGGCGGCATCGACCACCTGCTGGCAAACCGCGGGCGCCACCACCTTGATCATGGAAATCTCGCTCATGGCTCCCTTGGCGCCGACCGTGTCCATCATCCAGGCCGCCTTGAGCGTGAGCAGACGGGCCTGCTCGATCGCCATGCGGGCGTTGGCGATCACGTCGCCGTTGCCGCCGAGCAGCGCCAGCGGCTTGCCGAAGGCAGTGCGGCTCATGGCACGCTGCACCAGCAGTTCCAGCGCACGCTCGGAAGCACCGATGGCACGCATGCAGTGGTGGATGCGGCCGGGGCCAAGCCGCCCCTGGGCAATCTCGAAGCCGCGGCCCAGTCCGAGGATCACGTTCTCCTTGGGCAGGCGCACATCGGTGAAGCTGACTTCGCCGTGGCCGAAGGGTTCGTCCAGCTTGCCGAACACGGTCAGCATGCGTTCGATCTTCACGCCGGGCGCGTCGATCGGCACCAGCACCATGCTGTGGCGGGCGTGCTTGGGCGCATCAGGCAGACTCAGGCCCATGAACACCAGCACCTTGCAGTCCGGATGGCCGATGCCGGTGCTCCACCACTTCCGGCCGTTCAGCACCACCTCGTCGCCGTCCTCGATCGCCGTGGCCTGCATGTTGGTGGCATCGCTGCTGGCCACGCCGGGCTCGGTCATGCAGAAGGCCGAGCGGATGCTGCCGTCCAGCAATGGCTTGAGCCAGCGCTCCTGCTGCTGCGGGCTGCCGTATTTCACCAGCACTTCCATGTTGCCGGTGTCGGGCGCGTTGCAATTGAAGATCTCGGGCGCGATCAGCGAGCGGCCCATCACTTCGGCCAGCGGCGCATATTCGGCATTGCTCAGGCCGGCGCCCCACTCCTCTTCGGGAAGGAACAGGTTCCACAGGCCGGCGGCCCGCGCCTTGGCCTTGAGTTCCTCCATCACTGGAGGCACGTTCCAGGGCAGCTCGCCGCGCTTGAGCTGTGCGTAATAGGTCGCCTCGGCGGGATAGACGTGCTCGTCCATAAACTCCGTCAGGCGCTGCAGATAGTCGCTTCCGCGGGGGGTATTGCCGAATTGCATGGGGTCTCCTTGGCGCAAGGGGCTGCGCCTGTGCATCATGCCAGTGTAGGAAGGCTTGATACATAGATCAAATGCATTGTTTTGATGGCAAACTATTCATACCATGCATCTTGATCGCCTCGACCTCAACCTGTTTCTGGTATTTCGCACCATCTACAGCGAAGGCAACCTCACCCGCGCCGCCCGGCGCCTGCATCTGTCGCAACCCGCGCTCAGCCACGCGCTGGCCCGGCTGCGCGAGCGGCTGGGGGATGCGCTGTTCGTGCGCCAGGGGCACACCATGGTGCCCACGCCCTTGGCACGCAGCCTGATCGGGCCGGTACAGCAGGCGCTGCACCTGCTGGAACAGGGGCTGCAGCAAGGCAGCCAGTTCGAGCCGGCCAGCGCCGAGCGCAGCTTCCGGCTGGCCTTGCGTTCCGTGCTGGAATCGACCGTGCTGCCGGGGCTGATGCAGCAGCTTGCCACACTGGCGCCGCAGGTCAGCCTGCAGGTGGTGGCTCCGGCACGGCAGGAGCTTGCAGCGGAACTGGCCGCCGGACGCATCGATCTTGCGCTGGACGTGGATCTGCCCCTGCCGGACGGCATCCTGCGCCAGCGCGTGGGCGAGGATACCCTGGTGGTGGTGGCGGCTCGGGGCCGGCTGCGCACAGCGCCCGCGCTGCAGCAATACCTGCAGGCGCAGCACGTGGCGGTCTCCTCGCGCCAGAGCGGGCCCACGGTGGAAGACATGGCACTGCTTCGCCGCAATCTGCAGCGTCCCATTGCGCTGCGCTGCCAGCACTACTTTGCCGCCTGCGAAGTGGCGGCAGCAGGCACGCTGTGGCTGACCATGCCGCACAGCTACGCGCAGGTGGTGGCGCGCACACTGGCGCTCGACATCCAGCCGCTGCCGCTGGACCTGCCACCGCTGGCGCTGTATCTGTACTGGCACCGGCATCTGGATGAGGATCCGGCCAATCGCTGGCTGCGCGAACTGGTGCTGGCGCAGTGGTGGCACCATGTGGATGGTGCAGGCTGAGCGCTGCGCGAGAGGTTTGGCCCCAGTCCTACACGCCGCGACGGCCTGCACCGGCCGGTCCGCGCCCGTCAGCCGCCTACAGTGAATGCATTGCGCCCCGTTTCGGCGGCGCCCCTTACCACTGCTCCATCAACATGCTGATTCAGACCGGATTCGACATCATCCTGACCGTAGCCGCGCCCACCCAGGTCCTCTCGCTGCTGCAAATCCACCCCTCCCGCGCCCACGACATCCAGTCCCGCACCGAACATTTTTCGGTCGAACCCGCTCTTGACGTGTCGCATTACCTGGACTGCTTCGGCAACCGCTGCAGCCGCATCACCGTTCCAGCCGGCCTTGAAGAAATCCGCCTGCACGGCGCGGCGCTGGTGCACGACAGCGGCCAGCCCGATCCACAGCACCCGCAGGCCCGCCAGCTGGAGCTGCAAGAATTGCCGCATGAGGTCCTGCAGTTCCTCTTGCCCAGCCGCTATTGCGATTTCGAGGGCAGCCTGATGCAGTTCGCCTGGGACCAGTTCGGCGCAGCGCCCAGCGGCTGGGCGCGCGTGCAGGCCATTTGCGATTACGTGCACCATCACCTGACGTTCAACTACCAGGCAGCCTGTGCCACGCGCACCGCATCGCAGGGCTGGCAGGAAGGCACGGGCGTCTGTCGCGACTTTGCGCACATGGCCGTGGCGCTGTGCCGCTGCATGAACATCCCGGCACGCTATGCGACGGGCTATCTGGGCGATATCGGCGTGCCCGCTGCACCCTATCCGATGGACTTCAGCGCCTGGTTCGAGGTGTATCTGGAAGGCGGCTGGCATACCTTCGATGCCCGCCACAACACGCCCCGCATCGGGCGCATCGTGCTCGGCTATGGCCGCGATGCGGCAGACGTGCCGATCACCATGGGCTTCGGGCCAAGTGAACTGAAGCGCTTTGAGGTGGTAACCGAGGAAGTGCGAGAGAACGCCACGACGATTAGCTGAATCCCCTTTCTGCAAACAAGCACTCGCCAGCGCCAGCCGACCGCAATTTGGCCGCGCTGGCTGGCAACTGCGCTCGAAAGTTCCGGAACCCTGCAAAACGGCATCAGGGCATGGCATATACCTCCAGCCCCAACCGTACCACCGCAGCCACCTGCTCGCCGACCGACTCGTCAAACTCGCTTTCGGCACGCGCCACCGCCCGCTCGAAACCGTGCAGCCAGCCCAGTCCCGCCTCCGTGAACAGGATGCGCCGTGCCCGCCCGTCCAAGGGGTCGGCCTCGCGCCGCACGATGCCCCACGCCTCGCACTGGTCCACCAGCGCCGCCATCGCCTGCTTGCGCATGCCGGCCGCTTCGGCCAGTTCGGTCAGGCGGCTGCCCTGCAGCGCCAGATGGCGCGTGATGTGGATGTGCGCAGCACTCACCTGCTGGCGCGCCGCCAGATTGGACAGCGCAAGCGGCACTTCCGGATCATGTGCCATCAGTTCCAGCACGCGCTCGTCGAAGCGGCGCATCGCCTCTCCCAGCAGCCGCCCCAGATGCGCGCCGCGCCAGTCGTCCCGTGCTGTTGCCATCGTTGCTCCTCGTGATTGTGCCGGCCGATCCGTCTGTGCGCCCTTCGCTGCGTGTGCAGCGACCGGCTGGGCGGGCACCGTCAGAACACGGCAGTCGGCACCCTTCCAATTTTAGTCATGCAGACTGACCAAATATCCTGTGAGTTTCAATTTACTCTGCCCTATACTCCTGCTCAAGCATACAGGCTGTATGCACAACCATTAAATCACAAGTTCTAGGAGAAACGCATGAGCACGATTGATCAAGCAGAAAAAGCCAAGGCCCTGCAAGCGGCCCTGGCCCAGATCGAAAAGCAGTTCGGCAAGGGCACCATCATGCGCCTGGGCGAAGGCGAGGCGATCGAAGACATCCAGACCGTCAGCACCGGCTCGCTCGGCCTGGACGTTGCGCTTGGCGTCGGCGGTCTTCCGCGCGGCCGCGTGATCGAGATCTACGGTCCGGAATCCTCCGGCAAGACCACGCTCACGCTGCAGGTCATCGCCGAAATGCAGAAAACCGGCGGCACCTGCGCCTTTGTCGATGCCGAGCACGCACTCGACGTGCAGTACGCGCAAAAGCTGGGCATCAACCTTCCCGACCTGCTGATCAGCCAGCCCGACACCGGCGAACAGGCGCTCGAGATCGTCGACAGTCTGGTGCGCAGCGGCGCGGTCGACCTGATCGTGGTCGACTCCGTGGCAGCACTCACGCCCAAGGCCGAAATCGAAGGCGACATGGGCGACCAGCTGCCCGGCCTGCAGGCCCGCCTGATGAGCCAGGCCCTGCGCAAGCTCACCGCCACCATCAAGAAAACCAACTGCACCGTCATCTTCATCAACCAGATCCGCATGAAGATTGGCGTGATGTTCGGCTCGCCCGAAACCACCACCGGTGGCAACGCGCTCAAGTTCTATTCCTCCGTGCGCCTGGACATCCGCCGTGTCGGCACCATCAAGAAGGGCGACGAAGTGGTGGGCAGCGAAACCAAGGTCAAGGTCGTCAAGAACAAGGTGGCGCCCCCGTTCAAGGAAGCCTACTTCGACATCCTGTACGGCACCGGCATCTCGCGCGAAGGCGAAATCATCGACATGGGCGTCAACGCCAAGATCGTCGACAAGGCCGGCGCCTGGTACTCCTACAACGGCGAGAAGATCGGCCAGGGCCGCGACAACACACGCGAATTCCTGAAGGAAAACCCCGATCTGGCGCGCGAGATCGAGAACAAGGTGCGCACCCAGCTGGGCATTGCCACCATGCCGGCCAAGGGCGCCCCCGTGGCGGAAGAAGCCGGCAGCGCGGCCTGAGCGGATTGACGCTAGGCACGATAGGCACGATGCCGGAGGGGCTTGCCCCTTCCGGCGTCTCACCGGCACTGGCCTCGCTATTGCTTGACTCTCTCCCTGCCATGTCCCGCATTCCCGCTCCGATCACACTCAAGGGCAAGGCCCTGCAGCTGCTCGCCGCACGCGACTACACGCGTGCGGAAATGGAGCGCAAGCTGGCCCAATGGCTGCGGGAGCGCTCCGCGAGGGAGGAGGAAGCAGAGGCGGCGCCGCTTGACGCCGAAATGCAGCAGGTCGATCAGGCCAGCGCCATCGCCGAAGCCCTCGACGCCATGGAAGCCAAGGGCTTTCTCGACGACCAGCGTGCGGCAGAAGCGCTGATCCATCGCCGTGCCGGCAAGCTGGGCAACAGCCGTATCCAGCAGGAACTGCGGCAAAAAGGCCTGGACGCCAGCGCCATCGAGCAGGCCATGGAAGCCGTGCCCGGCAGCGAGCTGGAACGCGCCCGCGAAATCTGGCAGCGCAAGTTCGGCTCCGTGGCCGCTTCCCAGCAGGAGCGGCTCAAACAGATGCGCTTCCTTGCCAGCCGGGGCTTCAGCTCAGCAGTCGTGCATCAGGTGGTACGCGGCAATCCGGACGAATAACCCGGCCCGCGCAAACGCCTCGCGGTCAGCTCCGCACCTCACCCTGCCCCAGCACCACATATTTGAGCGAGGTCAGCCCCTCGATGCCCACCGGGCCACGCGCATGGAATTTGTCGGTGCTGATGCCGATCTCGGCACCCAGACCATACTCAAAGCCATCGGCAAAGCGCGTGCTGGCGTTCACCATCACGCTGCTGCTGTCCACCTCGCGCAGAAAGCGCTGGGCATGGATGTGGTCGGTCGTGACAATGGCTTCGGTGTGCTGCGAGGAATAGCGATTGATGTGCGCAATCGCCTCGTCCAGCCCGGCCACCACCCGGATGCTGATGATGGGCGCCAGGTATTCGGTGGACCAGTCTTCCTCGGTCGCCTCCACCAGTTGCGCATCGCGGGTATCCGCATGGCCCGCCAGAATCGCGCGCGAAGCCGCATCACAGCGCATTTCCACGCCCTTGTCCCGGTAGATTTTGCCGATGCGCGGCAGGAAGGCCTCGGCCACGCCCTGCGCCACCAGCAGGCTCTCGGTCGCGTTGCAGGGGCTGTACTTCTGCGTCTTGGCGTTGTCGGCCAGCTTCACCGCCATGTCCAGATCGCAGGGATCGTCCACATAGGTATGGCAATTGCCGTCCAGGTGCTTGATCACCGGCACCTTGGCCTCGGCGCTGATGCGCTCGATCAGACCCTTGCCGCCACGCGGGATGATCACGTCCACATACTCGGGCATGGCGATCAGGCGGCCGACGGCGGCACGGTCGGTGGTGGGCACCAGCTGCACCGCATCCCCGGGCAGGCCGGCCGATGCCAGCGCCTGCTGCACGATGGCCGCCAGTGCCTTGTTCGATTCGATCGCCTCGCTGCCGCCGCGCAGGATGCAGGCGTTGCCGCTCTTGATGCTCAGGCTGGCGGCCTCGATGGTCACGTTCGGGCGGCTCTCGAAGATCATGCCGAACACGCCAATCGGCACGCGCATCTGCCCCACGCGGATGCCGCTGGGCTGCTCCTGCAGGCCCTGAATGGTGCCGATCACGTCCGGCATGGCCGCCAGCTGCAGGCAGCCTTCCTGCAGCGTGGCCACCACCTTGGCGCCCAGGCGCAGGCGGTCCACCATCGGTGCGCTCAGGCCGGCGGCTTCGGCGCGGGCGATGTCCTGCGCATTGGCGGCATCCAGCGCCGGGCCGGCTTCGCCCAGCAGGCGCGCCAGTTCGCGCAGCGCCTGGTTCTTGATGGCCGCGCTGGCGCGCGCCATGGCCGTGGCAGCCGCGCGGGCGCGTTCGCCCATCTGCTGCATCAGTTCGTTCACGTCTTGGGTGCTCATGGATTTACAGTTCGAATTACATCCGGCCGGGCAAGGTCATGCGCCGTGCAAACCTCCATGATAAGCTCCCCGGCATGTTTGCGCCATTGCGGGCATCCGGCAACTGGCCCGGATCCGACCCCTATTCCAACAAACTGATGCCCAACCTCCCGGAACAAGTCAGGGACCCCTTGCGGGGCGCCATGCTCGAAGCCCTCGGCTGGCTGCCGCCCGACTGGCCCGCCTGGGCGCGCGTGGCCGGCATCATTGCCGCCCTGTTCGTGCTGGCCGGGCTGGTGCGCACCGCCCTCGAATTCGGCCTGATGCAGGTCCGCAAGCACATGCTGCGCACCGGCAGCCCGGCCTGGCTCGACATCCTGTTCGACAGCGCCGTGCTGCGCCGCTCGGCCCGCGTGGTTTCGCCGCTGCTGATCCAGCTTGGCCTGCTCAGCCTGCCCAAGCCGCATGGCCTCGCCACCATCGTCCTCTACAACCTGCTGTCGGCCTACGCGGTCTTCTGCGTGGTGCGCGTGATCCTGGCCTGCCTGGACGCCACGCTCAAGCACCAGACCGTGTTCCTGCGCCACTCGCCGCGCCAGCAGCTCTCGATCAAGAGCTACATCCAGCTGGCCAAGTTGATGGTGATCCTGGGCGGCCTGATCATCATGGCCGCCGAGCTCACCAACCGCTCGCCGCTGCTGCTGCTGTCCGGTCTCGGCGCGCTGTCGGCGGTGCTGATGCTCGTCTTCAAGGACACCATCCTCTCGTTCACCGCCGGCGTGCAGCTCTCCAGCAACGACATGCTGCGCGCGGGCGATTGGATCGAGATGCCGCAGGTGGGCGCCGACGGCCAGGTGGTGGACATGGCGCTGCACGCCGTCAAGGTGCAGAACTGGGACAAGACCATCACCACCATCCCCACCTGGCGCCTGATGAGCGAAAGCTACCGCAACTGGCGCGGCATGAGCGAGGCCGGCGCGCGCCGCATCAAGCGCACGCTGTCGCTCGATGCCACCTCGGTGCACTTCCTCCACCCCGAGGAGATCACGCGGCTGGAGCGGATCGCGCTGCTGCAGCCCTATCTGCAGAAAAAGCGCC
The DNA here is from genome assembly GCF_057773645.1 of Brachymonas sp. KE5. NCBI lineage: Bacteria > Pseudomonadati > Pseudomonadota > Betaproteobacteria > Burkholderiales > Comamonadaceae > Allobrachymonas > Brachymonas sp. KE5. The sequence continues at coordinate 99,936 of NZ_CM173463.1, read as the reverse complement.
AGGCCCTGGCCGATACCAATGCCGCACGCCTGCAGAAGCTTTCCCCCGAAGCGGCGGCACTGCCGCTCAACCTCCGCCAGCTCACCAATCTGGGCTGCTTCCGCGCCTATGTCTCGGCCTATCTGGAGCAGCACCCCGATATCCGGCAGGACATGACACAGATCGTCAACACCGCCGGCACCAGCCCGGAGGGCGTGCAGGTGCAGATCTACTGCTTCAGCGCCACCACCAACTGGCAGGAATACGAAACCATCCAGGGCGACCTGTTCGATCATCTGCTGTCGGTGCTGCCGGAGTTCGGGCTGCGCGTGTTCCAGCAGCCGTCGGGGCATGATTTCCGGACGATGATGCAAGGTGCCGGCATTCCGGCCGCACCGGCCTCAAGCGCCCGCCCGATACCCGATCCAGGGTCACCCGATGCGGCCAGCGCGGGCACGGCCGCATCCGCTCCAGCTCCCGCAGGGCCGCCGGGCCAGACTGGCGCAAACCCCTGACCACGAGCCCCGAGCCGCCGGCGCGGCTGTGCAACAGCTGTTAGCGCCGCCCCGCCTGCTGCGTCACCACGGCCTGCCGGCACAGCATGAAGGCCAGCTGGTGCAGAGCCTGCCAGCTGTCCGCCGGCCAATCCGGCACCTTGATGCCCTTGACGATGCCGTCGACCACATGCGCCGCATGCAGCAGGCCGTTCAAGGCCGTACCGCTCATCCGCGGCACCACGCGCTCGAACAGGCGCTCGCGCATGCCCCACACACGCTGCTCCCGCAAGGCCATGGGCAACGGCTTGCCGGCATCGAGCGCATCGCGCACGCGTTTGAGCGCGCGGATGTCCTCGGCCAGCGTGTAGTGCACCAGCACCTCGCTTTCGCCCTCGGCCTGCAGGCCGTCGAGCATGCGCTGCGTGCGCTCCAGCTGCCCTGCCAGCACCGCCTCGCTCAGCTTGAACACGTCATAGCGCGCCACATTCAGCACCGCCGCCTCGATCTGCTCGGCACTCAGCTCGCCATGCGGATAGAGCAGGCCCAGCTTCTGGATTTCCTGGTGCGCCGCCAACAGGTTGCCTTCCACCCGGTCGGCAAAGAAACGCAGCGCGTGCTCCCCCTCCGCCCCCGGCGCCACATGCTGGCCCTGCAGGCGCAGGCGCGCGGCAATCCAGCGCGGCAGCAACTGGCGTTCCACGGTCTCGACCGGGATCGACACGCCATGGCCTTCCAGCGCCACGAACCAGCCGCTGCTCTTCGTGGCCTTGTCCAGCCGCGGCAGCGTCACGATCACCAGCAGCGCGTCGTTGCCGGCGCTGCCTTCGGCAATTTGCTGCAGCGCCTGGCTGCCGTCCTTGCCCGGCTTGCCACTGGGGATATGGATTTCGACGATCTGGCGTTCGGCAAACAGGCTGAGCGACTGCGTGGCCGCGAGCACGCCGCCCCAGTCGAAGCCCACGCCCGTCACGGTATGCGAGCTGCGCTCGGAAAAGCCCTGTGTGCGCGCAGCGGCACGGATGGCATCCACCGCCTCCTGTACCAACAGCGGCTCGTTGCCATGCACCACGTACAGCGGGCGCACGCCGTTCTTCAGCTGCGCCGGCAATTGATCTGCACTGACTTGCATGCGGGCGATCAGCGGGGCCTGGCCGCCGAGATGCGGCGGATGATCTGCTGCACGGCATCGTTGCGCATGTCGCGATACAGCAGCTCGAACTCGGCCTCCTTCGACAGCGCCTCGCTCTCGTTGTAGCTGACGTCGCGCACCAGACGCAGCGGCGTCTGCGCTATCAGCGTGGCGCCGGTATTGTCGGTCAGCGAGAAATCGACATACTGGCGCAGCTGCACCTCGCGCACCTTGCCGCTGGTGCTCAGCACCACCGAGGCCTGTTCCTGGCGCTCGGACAGCACGTGCAGCACCGCTTCGGCCGCCGCCGGCTCGTCCACCACGGTGGCGTAGCCGGCCAGCGTACGGCGCAGCTGCGTCAGCAGCGGGCCGCTGCCGCCCTGCACATGCACCGAGCGGAACGGCAGCTGCACGCCGGTACCACGCAGGCGAAAGCCGCAACCACCGGCCAGCAGGCCAGTGCCTGCCGCCAGCCCCAGGGAAAGCATCTGCCTGCGCTGCATGCCCGCTCCTTACACCACCACGTTGACCAGACGGCCCGGCACCACCACCACCTTCTTCGGCGTGGCGCCTGCGGCATGCTTGGCAAAACCTTCGCTGGCCAGCGCCGCAGCCTCGATGGCCGCCTTGTCGGCACCGGCCGGCACGCGGATGCTGCCGCGCAGCTTGCCGTTGATCTGCAGCATCAGTTCGACCTCGTCCTGCACCAGCGCGCCATCATCCACTTCCGGCCAGGCCACATCGAGCAGCGTGCCGCAGCGGGTGCCGTAGCCCAGCTCGTCCCACAGGTGACTGGTGATGTGCGGACACACCGGATACAGCACGCGCAGCAGGATGGAGAAGCCTTCGGCCAGCGCCGCGCTGTCTTCGGCGCTGCCGGAGAGCTTGGCGCTTTCCAGCGTGTTGAGCATCTTCATCACGGCAGAGACCACCGTGTTGTACTGCATGCGCTCGTAGTCGTAGTTGGCCTGCTTGAGCGTGGTGTGCAGCTCGTAGCGCAGCTGCTTGGCTGCAGCGCTGAACGCCACCGGCGCCTTGCCGTCGGCGCCGCGGTCCACGGCAAAGCCGGCCTGCAGCGCTGCCGCATGCTTGGCGGCAAAGCCCCAGACGCGACGCAGGAAACGGTAGCTGCCCTCCACCGCCGCATCGTTCCACTCCAGCGTGGCTTCGGGCGGCGAGGTGAACATGGTGTACAGGCGCGCGGTATCCGCGCCGTATTTCTCGATCAGCTCCTGCGGATCGACGCCGTTGTTCTTGGATTTGGACATGGTGCCCACGCCCTCGTAGTCGATCACGGTACCGGCCGGCAGTTCGCCGTCGGCGCTGGGCACGGCCTTGTTCAGCTTGGCGCCGACCACCTTGCCGGCATCGTCCAGCACATGCTCCACGTCGGCCGGCCAGAAGTATTCCTTGCCGCCCTTGGCAGTGCGGCGGCTGTAGATGTGGTTCAGCACCATGCCCTGCGTCAGCAGGCGCTTGAAGGGCTCGTCGCACTCCACCAGGCCCAGGTCGCGCATCACCTTGGTCCAGAAACGCGCGTACAGCAGGTGCAGAATGGCATGCTCGATGCCGCCGATGTACTGGTCCATCGGCATCCAGTAATTGGTGCGGGCATCGACCATCTGCCGGTCGTTGCCGGCGCAGGTGTAGCGCATGAAGTACCAGGAGCTGTCCACGAAGGTGTCCATGGTGTCGGTCTCGCGCCGCGCCGGCTTGCCGCAGATCGGGCAGGTCACGCCGGCGTGGAAGCCCTCGTGCTTGTGCAGCGGGTTGCCGGAGCCGTCGGGGATGCAGTCCTGCGGCAGCACCACGGGCAGATCCTTCTCGGGCACCGGCACCGGGCCGTGCTCCTCGCAGTGGATGATCGGGATCGGCGTGCCCCAGTAGCGCTGGCGGCTCACGCCCCAGTCGCGCAGGCGCCAGGTGGTCTTGAGTTCGCCCAGGCCCTTGTCCTGCAGCGCCTTGGCCACAGCCTGCACCGCTTGCTTGTGGCCCATGCCGCTGAAGTCGGTCGAGTTGATGGTAACGCCGCGCTCCTTGTCGGCATACCAGTCCTGCCACTGCTGGAAGTCGAAATGCGGCTCGCCCTCGACCAGGATCACTTGCTTGATCGGGATGCCGTACTTGAGGGCGAAGGCAAAGTCGCGCTCGTCGTGCGCCGGCACGCCCATCACGGCGCCGTCGCCATAGCCCATCAGCACGTAATTGCCAACCCACAGCGGAATTGCTTCGCCCGTGATCGGGTGCGTCACCGTCAGGCCGGTGGGCATGCCTTCCTTCTCCTTGAGCGCCAGTTCGGCCTCGGTGGTGCCGCCCTGCTTGCACTTCTCGATGAAGGCCGCCAGTTCCGGATTGCCCTTGGCCGCCTGCGTTGCCAGCGGGTGCTCGGCCGCCACGGCGCAGAAGGTCACACCCATGATGGTGTCGGCACGCGTGGTGAACACGTACATGCGGCCGTCGCCGATCAACTGGCCATCATCGCCGGCGACCTCGTGCGTGAAGGCAAAGCGCACGCCTTCGCTCTTGCCGATCCAGTTTTCCTGCATCAGGCGCACGCGCTCGGGCCAGCCCTCTAGCGTGGCCTTGGGGTTGCCGACCTGCACGTGGTCCAGCAATTCCTGCGCGTAGTCGGTGATCTTCAGGTAGTAGCCGGGGATTTCCTTCTTCTCGACCAGCGCACCGGTGCGCCAGCCGCGGCCGTCGATCACCTGCTCGTTGGCCAGCACCGTCATGTCCACCGGGTCCCAGTTCACGACCTGGGTCTTGCGGTAGGCGATGCCCTTTTCGAGCATCTTCAGGAACAGCCACTGGTTCCACTTGTAGTAATCGGCATCGCAGGTGGCCACTTCGCGGCTCCAGTCGATCGCCAGACCCATCGCCTGCATCTGCTTTTTCATGTAGGCGATGTTCTCGTAGGTCCACTTGGCCGGTGGCACGCCGTTCTTGAGTGCCGCATTCTCGGCCGGCAGGCCGAAGGCATCCCAGCCCATCGGCATCAGCACGTTGAAGCCCTTCATGCGCAGGTGGCGCGTGAGCATGTCGTTGATGGTGTAGTTGCGCACATGGCCCATGTGCAGCTTGCCGCTGGGATACGGCAGCATGGAACAGGCGTAGAAATGGGGCTTGTCGGCGGTCTCGGTGACGCGGTAGGCATCGGCCGCGCCCCAGGCGGCTTGCACGGCGGCCTCTACGGCATTGGGCTGGTAGGTGTCTTGCATGCGGCAATTTTAGCTGGCGCATGCACTCAAGCGGCACGGATTTGCCGGAACCCCCCAATTTCGGCAAACGATATTTACCTATTACCGGTAAACGGTATAAAATATCCCAATGCCGATTGTCAATTTCCGATGCGCAGACACACAGGCCCTGTTCGAAACGGGAAAATCCAGACGTTTTGCCAACATTCTTGCAGTGGCCGAACGAAAGCTGGTGCAACTGGAGGCAGCCGTTTCGCTTGAATCGCTGCGGGCACCCCCCGGCAACCGTCTTGAAGTCCTGCAGGGCGACCGCGCCGGACAGCACAGCATCCGCATCAACGGACAGTGGCGAGTCTGCTTCGTCTGGGGGCCGCAAGGTCCGCAGGACGTGGAAATTGTCGATTACCACTGAAAGGAGTCCTCCATGATCAAGAACGGCATGCGCCCCATCCATCCCGGCGAAATCCTGCGCGAAGACTATCTCAAGCCGCTGGGCATGAGTGCCAACGCCCTGGCGCGCCATCTGCATGTGCCGGCCAGCCGCATCAATGACATCGTGCTGGAACGCCGCGGCATCAGCGCCGACACCGCCCTGCGCCTGAGGCGATTTTTTGGCGGCGATGCGCAAAGCTGGCTCAATCTGCAGACCATGTACGACCTGCGTGTGGCCGAATCCGCCAGTGCCGCAGTTATCGCACGCGAAGTAGCCCCGTTGACCGCCTGAGCCCCAATCCCACCCGGAATCTTTCCCATGCCCCATGACTACGACCTGATTACCATCGGCGCCGGCTCCGGCGGTGTTGCCGCTTCCCGCCGTGCGGCTGCCCTCGGCGCCCGCGTGCTGATTGCCGAGGCCAGCCGCGTGGGCGGCACCTGCGTGATTCGCGGCTGCGTGCCCAAGAAGCTGATGATGTACGCCGCCGGCTTTGCCGACCAGCTGCAGGACGCGCGCGGCTACGGCTGGGACTTTGGCGAGGCCAGCTTCGACATGGGCCGCTGGGCCGCCACCAAGGCGAAGGAAATCGACCGGCTGGAAGGCATTTACAGCACCATGCTGGCCAATGCCAAGGTGGAATTGGTGCGCGGCCATGCGCGCATCGTGGCACCGCATACGGTGGAGATCAACGGCCAGCGCCACACGGCCGAACGCATCCTGATCGCGGCCGGCGGCGCCTCATCCAGCCATGCGATTCCCGGTCTGGAGCATGCCATGGACTCCAGCGCCCTGCTGGACCTGCAGAGCGTGCCGGACAGCCTGCTGGTCATCGGCGGCGGCTTCATCGCGCTGGAGTTTGCCAGCATCATGGCGCGTCTGGGCGCGCAGGTGCACCTGGCCTATCGCAACGAATTGCCGCTGCGCGGCTTCGACCACGACCTGCGCGTGCGCGTGGCCGGTGCCCTGCAGCAGGCCGGCGTGACGCTGCATGCCGGCGTCGGCCTGGAGCGCCTGGAGCGCGATGGCGACGGCTTCGTGCTGCACCGCGCCGATGGCAGCAGCGTGCGCGCGGCCGCCGCACTCAACGCCACCGGCCGCCACCCGAACGTGCAGGACCTGGGCCTGGAATCGGTCGGCGTACAGCTCAACCAGAAAGGCGCCATCGAGGTCGATGCCTTCAGCAAGACCAGCGCCGACCATATCTGGGCCGTGGGCGACGTGACCGACCGCGTCAACCTCACCCCGGTGGCGATTGCCGAAGGCCGCGCCTTTGCCGAAACCGAGTTCGGCAACCATCCGCGCCAGATCGACCACAGCCTGGTCGCCAGCGCCGTGTTCACCCTGCCCCCGATCGGCACCGTCGGACTGACGGAGGAAGAAGCGGCCAAGCAGGGCCCGGTGGATGTCTACGTGAGCGATTTCCGCCCGATGAAGGACGCCTTCGTCGACGGTCACACGCGCAGCTACATGAAGCTGCTCGCTGACGCGAACACCGGCAAGGTGCTGGGCCTGCACATGATAGGGGCCGATGCCCCCGAGATCATCCAGAGCCTGGCCGTCGCCGTCACCTGCGGCGCCACCAAGGCCGACTTCGACCGCACCATTGCACTGCATCCGAGCGCTGCGGAAGAATTCGTGCTGATGCGCGAACCGGCACGGCGCGTAGGCGCATAATACTCCTGTGCTAATGTGCGCAGCGGCAGCCCGGAGCTGCCCGCCGCGCATCGGCGCTCAACCAAAAAACAATGCATGCACCCGGCTGCCCCGCAGCGCCGTGGTGATCCATGCCTGCCCGTCTGGAGATCCCCATGAGCCTGATCCTCACCCAACCCATCACCGGCCCCTCCGCCTGGAAAGCCGCCGACCTGGCCAACAGTGATGCCTGGGTCTACCGCCTGTCGCCCGAAGCCATCGCCACGCTCGACGCAGCGCTGGTCAGCGTCAAGGCCCGCGGCCTGCGTTTTCCGGATTTCGGCAAGGCCGACTTCCCGATCGAGTCGCTGGCGGCCGAGATGCGACGCTGGTCCGAGGAGCTGGAAAACGGCCTGGGCTTCCTGGTGGTGCGCGGCCTGCCGGCCGAGCGTTACAGCGACGAGGATTTCCAGATACTCACCTACGGCATCGGCCTGCACCTGGGCCGCCCGGTGCGCCAGAACCCGCGCGGCGACCTGCTCGGCAACGTCGAGGCCGTGGGCGATATCAAGGACAAGCACACGCGCGTCTACGAAACCAACCTCTATCTGCCCTACCACACCGATCCCTCGGACGTGGTCGGCCTGATGTGCGTGCGCAAGGCGCGCGAGGGCGGCCTGTCCAGCCTGGTCAGCACGGCGGCGGTGTACAACCAGATCCTGGCCGAGCACCGCGAGCATCTGGGCCTGTATTACAAGCGCTGGTACATGGCCCACCTGTGCCAGCCCGACCCGGCCCTGACCGCCCTGTTCAGCTACCACGAAGGCAAGCTGAGCTGCCGCTACCTGCGCCAGTACATCCACCTGGGCCACGAGATCATGGGCCTGCCGCTGTCGCGCGTCGAGATCGAGGCGCTGGACGTGTTCGATTCCGTGCTGAACGACCCGGCCAACCGGCTGGACATGATGCTGGAGCCGGGCGACCTGCAGCTGGCCAACAACAACGCCGTGCTGCACTCACGCACCGGTTTCGAGGATTACGAGGATCCGGCCCAGCGCCGCAAGCTGCTGCGCCTGTGGCTGGAAATGCCCAATGCGCGCGCGCATTCGCCGGATTTCCCCGGCCGCAACGGTTTTCCGGAGCCGGAAGCCTTGCAGGCGGCCTGAGCCTGGGCGGAATCGGATGGCATGGGGGCGTGGCCCCCATTTTCATGGCTGGCTGCGGGTGACAGCATCATTTTTGCTGCTGCGGCAGCGCCACAAAGCCAATCCGGTTCAGCCCTGCTTGTTGCGCGACTCCCATCACCTGCACCACCTGCCCGTAGGGCACGCTGGCGTCAGCGCGCAGCTGCACCTCCGTCTCGGGATTGGCCTGGGCGGCCTGCTGCAGGCGCTGCGCCAAGGCCTCGCGGCTCAGGGGCTGGTCATCCAGAAAAAGCGCTCCATCAGCCTGCAAGGCAATGCGCAAGGCCGCGACCTGCGGCTGCGCCTGCGTGGTGCCATCGGCTTTGGGCAAGTCCAGCGCAATGCGGCTGGCCAGCAGCGGCGCAGTAATGATCAGAATGGCCACCAGCACCAGCATCACGTCCACCAGCGGCGTCATGTTGATCTCGCTCATCGGCTTGTCGCGGCTGGAAGTGTCGAAGCGGCCCAGGGACATGGATGCTCCGTGGCGGCTCAGGAGCTGCGCTGGGCGCCGCCATGCAGCGCCAGCAGATCGTGCGCAAAGCCGTCCAGCCGCTCCACCAGCGAGCCGATCAGGCGCCCGAAGATGTTGTAGGCTACCACGGCCGGAATCGCCACCATCAGGCCGAAGGCCGTCATGATCAGCGCCTCGCCCACCGGGCCGGCCACCTGGTTGATACTGATGGCGCCGCCGCCGGTCAGGCCGGTCAGCGCGTGGTAGATACCCCAGACCGTGCCCAGCAGCCCGACGAAAGGCGCCGTGGAGCCGACCGTGGCCAGCAGGATCTGGCCCCATTGCAGCTGCCGAGTGGATTGCTGCAGCGCGTCGCGCAGCAGGCGGGTGAGATGGGCTTGACGCACGGAGCCGGTGCGTGCTTGCCTGTCTGCCGGATGCACCGGCTGTACTGCCAGGGCGGCTGCATCACCATCCAGCGAGCCAGCAGGCGCTGCTGCAGCGCCCCCCTCGATCACGGCGTTCAATTGCGCAATGGCGCCATGCAGCGGTTGCAGCAGCTGCAGGCGATCCGCCTGCAGCAGGGCAGCCTGCCCCGCATCCGGAGCAACCCCGGCGCGCCAATAGCCCGCCAGCCCGCCCTCGACGCTGCGGCGTGCTCGCCCCAGCAGCCAGGCCTTGTAGACAATCACCATCCAGGACAGCACCGACATCGCCAGCAACAGCAGCATCACGCCGCGGCCAAGCCCGTCGCTCTGCGCCCAGAGGGTGGCCAGATTCATGCCTTGCGGCCGGTCTTTTCCAGGCCCAGCACGTCGAACATGTCGTACAGGCCGCTGGTCTTGCCGGCCAGGAAGCGCACCGCGCGCAGGCTGCCCTGGGCATAGCCGGCACGGTTGCTGGATTTGTGGCTGATCTCGATGCGCTCGCCGGTGCCGGCAAACAGCACGGTGTGGTCGCCCACGATATCGCCCCCGCGGATGGTGGAGAAACCGATGGTGGACGGATCGCGCTCCCCGGTGTGGCCATAGCGCTCGTACACCGCGCATTCCTTCAGGTCGCGGCCGATGGCCTCGGCAATCACCTCGCCCATCTTGAGCGCGGTGCCGCTCGGAGCGTCCACCTTGTGGCGGTGGTGCGCCTCGATCACCTCGATGTCATAGCCGGTGTCCAGCGCCTTGGCTGCCATTTCCAGCAGCTTGAGGGTGACGTTCACGCCCACGCTCATGTTGGGCGCGAATACGATGGCGATGTCCCTGGCCGCTTCGGCGATCTGCGCCTTCTGCGCGTCGCTGAAGCCGGTGGTGCCGATCACCAGGTTCACCTTGGCGGCGCGGCAGGCTGCCAGGTGCGCCATGGTGCCTTCCGGCCGGGTGAAGTCGATCAGCGCGTCCGCTCCCTGCAGGCCCTGGGCCAGATCGGCCGTGATGGTCACGTTGGCCAGCTTGCCGGTGAAGGCGCTGGCATCCAGGCCGAGCGCGGCGGAAGTGGCGTGGTCGAGCGCACCGCTGAGCACGCAGTCATCGGCCGCCTGCACGGCCTCGATCAGCATGTGGCCCATGCGGCCACTGGCACCGGCAATGGCCACGCGATGCGGAACAGCCGCCACGTAAGAAGGAGAATCGGAAGGAGTCATGGAATACGGCAAGAAAAGGCCGGCCATGCCAGCCCATGGGGGTGTTTACTGCGGCAGGGCCGGATAGCTGGTGGTGGACGGTGCGGCCGGCAATTCGGGCTGCGGCTTGGCCTTGGCCTTCTGGCTGTCGGTGAAGCTCTGCAGCTTGTCGGGCGAGGCCTCGAGGTTGCGCGGCTTGTAGACCTTGCCGTCGCTCATGCGCTCGACAAACTCGGTTTCGCTGGGCAGGTTCTCGGCACCCTCGATGCGGGCCAGGGCATCGCCCTCGAAGAACACGGCGACGGCGTATTTCTGCGGCTCCACGCCCTTGCGGTGCTGCGCGGTAAACACGTAATCCCAGCGGTTGGCGCGGAACATGTCGGTCAGCAGCGGAGTGCCCAGCACCTGGCGCACCTGCTCGCGGCTCATGCCGGGCTGCAGCACCGAAACCTGCTCGCGCGAGACGAAGTTGCCCTGCAGCACTTCGGGTTTGTAGACAGCGCACCCGGCCAGCAGGGCCGTGCCCAGCGCAATGGCGGAGGCAGCGGTGAGCCAGCGGCGGGGAAGGCGTGCAGGGTTTTGTGCGGGCATGGTCATCCGTCCTGAAGGAAAGTAATATGATGGCGGTTCGGCCTGCGGAACATTGTAGCGGGTGCGCCCCCGGGTGCAGGCATGCTGCTGTTACAGCATTTTGCCGCTTTCCGCCTCCGCCGGCATCCCGTCAGCCCCCGAACCCTCCGCAGCAGCTCGCATGGACAGCAACATCGAAGAAATCAAGAGCACGGGCCTGAAAGCCACCGGGCCGCGCCTGAAGATCCTGGAGATCTTCCAGACCACCCAGCAGCGCCACATGAGCGCCGAGGACGTGTTCCGCCAGCTGATGACGGAAGGCTCCGACATCGGCCTGGCCACCGTGTACCGCGTGCTCACCCAATTCGAGCAGGCCGGCCTGCTCACGCGCAACAGCTTCGACAACGGCAAGGCCGTGTACGAACTCAACCAGGGCGAACACCACGACCATCTGGTCTGCCTCGACTGCGGCCATGTCGAGGAGTTCTTCGATCCCAAGATCGAGCAGCGCCAGAACGTGATTGCCCGCGAGCGCGGCTTCGAGCTGGCCGACCATGCGCTGAGCCTGTACGCCCACTGCCGCAAGGCAGACTGCCCCAACGCCGCCGAGAAGAAGGGCAGCTGAGCCGCGCTCACGGCCGCTGTCTGAAAAATTCACGAAAGTCCCTGCTGCTGCCAAGGCCGCTCTGGCTTAGCATTGCGGCATGGCCCAGCTTCCCGAACCCTCCCTGAACGCGCTGCGCGATCGCATCCTGGCGGCCGTGGCCGATGGCGCCACCCTGCGCATCCGCGGCGGTGGCAGCAAGGACAGCCTGTGTCCGGCAACGTCCGCTGCCGCCCCGCTCGACACGCGCGGACACAGCGGCATCCTCAGCCATGAACCCGGCGAACTGGTGCTGACGGCACGCGCCGGCACCCCGCTCGCCGAGGTGGAAGCGGCGCTGGCGCAGCATGGGCAGGCTCTGGCCTTCGAGCCGCCCCGGCTGGGGAGCAGCCTCGCCGGTACGCTGGGCGGCGCTGTTGCCAGCGGCCTGAGCGGTCCGGCCCGCGCCAGTGCCGGCGCGCTGCGCGATTTCGTGCTGGGCGTGCAGGCGCTCAACGGCAAGGGCGAAGCACTCACCTTCGGCGGCCAGGTCATGAAGAACGTGGCCGGCTATGACATCAGCCGCCTGCTGGCCGGCTCCTGGGGCAATCTGGCCGTGCTGACCGAAATCTCCCTCAAGGTGCTGCCGCTGGCGCCGGCCGAGGCGACGCTGGCCTTTGCCCTGCCGCAACAGCAGGCGCTGGACCTGCTCCACACCTGGGGCGCGCAGCCGCTGCCGCTGGATGCCAGCCGCTGGCAACAGCTGGAACACGGCCCCTGCCTGCATCTGCGCCTGCGCGGTGCCCGCGCCGCCGTGGACGCTGCCGTGCGCATGATGACCGGGCAGCATGGCGCCACGCTGGTGCAGGCCGACGCCGCCCGCGACGGCTGGACTGCCTGCCGCGACCAGCTGCTCGATTTCTTTGCCCGGCCACCGCAGCCGGACTGGGGCCTGTGGCGCCTGTCCGTGCCGCAGGTGACACCGGCCTTCGCCCATGTCTGGCCCACGCTGGTCGAATGGCATGGCGGCCAGCGCTGGCTGTGGGCTCCCTGCGACGCACGGCAGGCCACCGCCCTGCACGCCCTGGCCGATTCGGCCGGCGGCCACGCCATGCTGTGGCAGTTGCCGGCAAGCCATGCGGGCAGCGGTGACATCGCCACGGCCAGCCTGCCCCGCCAGGCGCCGCTGCCGGCTACCCTGCAGCGCATCCACCAGGGCCTGAAACAGGCCTTCGATCCGCATGGCGTTTTTGCCGACGGCCAGGCATTCTGATGGGGCCGCACATGAAAGGCCTGCAAGGCTTCACCATCCTGCTGATCCTGCAGGGCGCCGGCGAGATGATCGCGCGCCTGCTGCACCTGTCCCTGCCGGCGCCCGTGATCGGCATGATCCTGCTGCTGCCCTGCCTGGCCTGGAAGCCGCTGCGCGAACCGGTGCAGGTCTGCTCGGAATTCCTGCTGTCGCACCTCTCCCTGCTGTTCGTGCCGATCAGCGTGGGCGTGGTGAGCCAGCTGCCCCTGCTGCAGGAGTACGGGGCACGCATTGCGCTGGTGCTGGTGCTGTCCACGCTGCTGGGCCTGGCCGCCACCGCCTGGGTGCTGCGCCTGCTGCTGCGCCCGTCTGCCAAGGCCTCCGCGGAGAACGGCCATGAGTGATTTCGTCGCCTTCTTCACCTATCTGTCGAGTACGCCGCTGTTCGGCCTGGCGGCCACGCTCAGCGCCTACATTCTCGCGGTGACCATCTACACCCGGCTCAACTACAACCCCTGGGCGAATCCGGTGCTGTGGTCGGTGGTCACGCTGATCGCCCTGCTGCTGATCACGAAAACCCCCTATCCGCGCTACTTTTCCGGCGCGCAGTTCATCCACTTCCTGCTCGGACCGGCCGTGGTCGCGCTGGCCTGGCCGCTGTGGGTGCGGCGCGAGGTACTGGCGCGCCATGCCCGGCCGCTGCTGCTGGCGGCGGTGATCGGCGGCGCGGTGGGATCGGGCGCTGCCGTCGGCATGGGCTGGTTGCTCGGCCTGCCGCCCTCGGTGTTGCTGTCGCTGGCACCCAAGGCCATCACGGCGCCGGTGGCCATGGGCATTGCGCAATCCATCCAGGGCATTCCCGAACTGGCCGCGGTTTTCGTGCTGACCACCGGCCTGATCGGCGCCATCCTCGGAAGCTATGTCTTCAAGCTGATCGGCGAACACCAGTGGCCGGTGCAGGGCTTTGCCTTCGGCACCCAGGCCCACGGCTTCGGCACCGCCCGGGCGCTGCAGCTCAATGCCGAGGCCGGCGCCTATGCCGGCCTGGCGCTGGGCCTGCAGGCCCTGCTCGGCTCGCTGCTCATCCCCCTGATCCACACCCTGTTCCGCTGACGCCATGCAGACCACGCTTGCGCCCGAATTTGCCAACACGCCCGAAGGCCGCGAGGCGGAAGCCATCCTGCGCAAGTGCGTGCACTGCGGCTTCTGCAACGCCACCTGCCCCACCTACCAGCTGCTCGGCGACGAGCTGGACGGCCCGCGCGGCCGCATCTACCTGATGAAGCAGGTGCTGGAAGGCAGCACGCCGACCCGCGCCACGCAACTGCACCTGGACCGCTGCCTGACCTGCCGCAACTGCGAAACCACCTGCCCCAGCGGCGTGCAGTACGGGCATCTGGTCGACATCGGCCGCAGGATCGTGGACGAGCGCGTGCCGCGCCCGGCCGCCGAACGCGCACTGCGCTGGACGCTGAAGGAAGGCCTGCCCTCGCCACTGTTTGCGCCGGCCATGCGCCTGGGCCAGACGGTGCGCGGCCTGCTGCCCGCCAGCCTGCGCGCCAAGGTGCCCGAGCGCAGCCCGGCCGGCCACTGGCCCGTGCGCAACCATGCACGCAAGATCCTGCTGCATGCCAACTGCGTACAGCCGGCCATGCAGCCCGGCATCAACGCCGCCACGGCGCGCGTGCTCGATGCAGCCGGCATCCAGACCCTGCTGGCGCCGAACGAGGGCTGCTGCGGGGCGGTGCGCTTTCACATGAATGACCAGGACGGCGGCCGGGCCCAGTTGCGCGCGCTGATCGACGCCTGGTGGCCGCTGGTGGAGGGTCGTGACGGGCAGGCCGGTGTGGAGGCCATCGTCAGCAACGTCTCGGGCTGCGGACTGATGCTGAAGGAAAGCGCCCATGTGCTGCGCCATGATCCGGCCTATGCGGACAAGGCCGCTCGCATGGCGTCGCTGCTGCGCGACCTGAGCGAAATGCTGCCGGAACTGGCACCAGCGCTGCTGGCCGCGCACCCGGATGGCCTGGGCCGGGGGCGCTCGCTGGCCTACCACCCGCCCTGCACGCTGCAGCATGGCCAGCGCGTGCGCGATACGGTGGAAACCTGGCTGCCGCGGCTGGGCTTCGCGCTGCAGCGCGCCGCCAGCGAGGCGCACCTGTGCTGCGGCTCGGCCGGCACCTATTCGGTAACGCAACCGGAACTGTCACAGCAATTGCGCGACCGCAAGCTGGGGCAGCTGCAGGGACGCGGGGACGTGATCGTTTCCTCCAACATCGGCTGCATCACGCATCTGCAATCGGGCACAGCCACGCCGGTGCGCCACTGGATCGAGGTGCTGGATGCGGCACTGGGAGGACAGCCCGATTTGTAAATCATTGTGCGTATCTCAGGGTTTGTCTGACACATGATTGCCATACATCGTTCATACAATGCCGGCCAACGAAGCCACCAGCGTTGTGGCACACCTGATCTGGAGACCCCATGAAACTTCGCACGCTTGCATTTGCACCCACCACGCGCGCCCTTGATGCGCGCATCGGCAAGATCCTCCGCACCACGGCCAGCGCCTGGTTCGTGGCCCTGGCCGCCAGCGCCTGATGACGCACGGATGCGCTGTGGTCTGACACGCCGGCGCATCCATCACGGCGAACATGACACCCAGGGCAGCATGCGGCTGTCCTGACCGGCAGGGTCCTCCTGCCCTGCCTCTGCCCAGCGAGGTGCCGTCATGCCACTGCGCCGTACTTCCTCCCTCTCTTCCCTGCTGCTGTATCTGGCCGTCGTGCTGGCAAGCGCCTTCACCTATCTGTGGCTGACGCTCGAAGACAGGCACAGCGCCAGTGCGTTGCACGCAATGGCTGCACAAGGTCTGGCCGCGCCGGATCTGGCGGGCGAAGAGGCCGTGGCGCTGGCTGACTGAGTCTCAGTGGCTGCTGATCGCCGCCATCAGCGCTGCCGACATCACCAGGGCACCCCCCACAAAGACCTGCATCGTCAGTTGCGCCGTGCCCATGGCGGCGGCTGAAACGGCGGCAAACAGCACTTCCAGCAGCATGATCAGCGACATGGTGTGCGCCGACAACCGCGCCGAACCGTATTGCAGCGCGGTATTGCTGATGACGAAACCCATGCTGAACACGACGACCAGCGCCATCCAGCCAAAGGCCAGGGGCGGCAGTGGCGAGACCCCCAGTTGCCCGGTAGCCAGCGCCGTGGCCGCGGTGGCCGTGCCCAGCACAATGCCGCCGATGAACATGGCATAGACGCGCGATTCCGGCGGCGTATCGGCCGTGCGGTTGAGCAGCACATTGGTGGCGGCAAAGAACAGCCCGCCCAGCAGCGCCAGCACATCGGCCAGGCTGGACGGCCACGGAAAGCGCCAGTCGGCCCAGTTCGTGCCCTCGGGCTGCATCACCAGAGTCACGCCCGCCAGCGCCACCACCACGCGCACCGCCGCCATCAGCGTAGGCCGCTCGCCCAGCCACCACCAGGACAGCAGCACCGCCCACACCGGCATCAGATAGAACAGGATCACCACGCGGATCACGTCGCCCACCGTCACCGCCCAGTTGAAGCAGGTGTTGGTCAGGCCCGCAGCCAGCATCAGCCACCACAGGTCGGCGCGCTCCAGCAGCAGCTTCAGCGGCCAGCGCCGCCACAGCAGCATGGCCAGCACCGGCACGCTGTACATCAGCACCGTGGCCCAGAGCGGATGCAGGCCGCGCGCCTGCAACTGGTGCAGCGGCCACCACGAGAGCCCCCAGATCAGCGCATTGAGCGCAATCGCCAGGGAGGGAAGAAGCGGGCTGGGGGAATGGCGGCGCATGGGAACGGGAAGTTTCAGCCACGCATGGCTGCACACGGGGAGAAGGGGGTACTCAGTGGGGGTGGTGGCTCTTGTCTTCGCGCGCCAGCGTGAGCAGGGCTTCCACTTCCTTTGGGTAGCGCTGCAGATTGCTGCGGTACCAGCGCTGGATCAGCCACATGGTGGTCGCCACGATCAGACCGAAGCCGGTGATGGCACCGAAGGCCGTCAGCCCCCACTTGGTGGACAGGCTGTAGAGGAAGCCGAAGGCCAGGATACAGGCCTGCTCGTTGAAGTTCTGCACCGCGATGGAGCGGCCGGCGCCCATCAGATTGTGGCCACGGTGCTGCAGCAGCGCATTCATCGGCACCACCATGAAACCGCCAATGGCGCCCAGCACGATCAGGAAAGGCACGGCTACCCACAGGTCGCGCACGAAGATCAGGCAGATCACCAGCAGGCCCATGATGGTGCCCAGCGGCATCACCTTGGGCGCCATGTCCAGACGCATGCGCATGGAGGCGATCACCGCGCCGGCGGCAGTGCCGATGGCCACCACACCGACCAGGCTGGAGGCCTGCGTCACGCCATAGCCGAGCGCTGCGGCGGCCCAGGCCAGCACGATGTAACGCAGATTGCCGCTCACGCCCCAGAACAGCGTGGTGGTGGCCAGCGAGATCTGGCCCAGCTTGTCGTCCCACAGGCGACGGTTGCAGCTGCGGAAATCGGGCAGCAGCGAGAACAGATTGCGCGGCAGCGGCCGCATGGCCACGCCGGTGAGTGGAATGCGCGTGTTGATCCAGGCGGCGATGGCGTAGATCAGCACCAGCACGCTGATGGCAGCCTCGGGCGGGGTGTCGATGCCGGTCTCGATCAGGGGGACGTCCACGGCCAGCAGCCAGGGGGCGATGTGCGGCCCGATCAGCTGGCCGCCGAGCAGCACGCCCAGGATGATGGAGGCAATGGTGAGCCCTTCGATCCAGCCATTGGCCTTGACCAGTTGCGAGGGTGGCAGCAGTTCGGTCAGGATGCCGTACTTGGCCGGCGAATATGCGGCCGCGCCAAGACCCACCACGGCGTAGGACAGCAGCGGATGCGAGCCGAACAGCATCATCAGGCAGCCGATCACCTTGATGGCATTGCTGTAGAACATGACGCGCCCTTTGGGCTGGGCGTCGGCAAAGGCCCCCACGAACGGCGCCAGCAGCACGTAGAACAGCGCGAACATGGGCACCAGCGCGGCCTTCTGCCAGTCGGCGGCATCGCTGCTCTTGAGCAGGGCGACCGCTCCGATGAACAGCGCGTTGTCGGCCAGCGAACTGAAGAATTGCGCGGCCATGATGGTGTAGAAGCCGCGTTTCATGCCTGGGTCTGCTCCATCCTGCCGGGTATCGATTGAACTCTCAAAGGCAACCTCAGTCCTGCCTGCATCCTGTGCGTATGGGATTGCCGGCCGGGACGTAGGCCGGCCGGAAACTGCGTCTCCATCCCCTTGTGGGGCTGCCCATAGTATCCGCTATTTGCATGGCAGTTCCGGATGCCGCACAGAAATTCACGTGTGGCAGCAGCGGTGGCTGCAGGGGCGGATAATGCAGCATTCTCCCCGTTGTCCGCCTGTTGCCATGCCACGTCCGATTCAAGCCCTGATCCATACCGATGCCCTGAGCCACAACCTGCAGCGCTGCCGCCAGGCGGCGGGCGACAGCAAGGTGTGGGCCGTGGTCAAGGCCAATGCCTACGGCCATGGCATCGAGCGCGCCTACGAGGGCCTGCGCGGCGCCGACGGCTTTGCGCTGCTGGACCTGGCCGAGGCCGAGCGTATCCGCGCGCTGGGCTGGCGCGGGCCGATCCTGCTGCTGGAGGGCGTATTCGACCCGCGCGATCTGGAACTGTGCTCGCGCCTGGGCCTGTGGCACACGGTGCACAGCGACGAGCAGCTCGACATGCTGGCCGGCCACAAGACGCTGCAGCCACACAAGGTGTTCCTCAAGCTCAACAGCGGCATGCAGCGGCTGGGCTTTGCGTCCGAGCGCCTGCGCGCGGCCTACGCGCGCCTGCAGGCGCTGCCGCAGGTGGACGATATCGGGCTGATGACGCACTTTGCCACGGCCGATGTGGCAGTGCCGGGCATCGCAGCCGCCCTGCAGGTGTTCCAGACCGCCACGGCCGAACTGCCGGGCGAGCGCAGCGTGTGCAACAGCGCGGCGCTGCTGCGCCATCCGGCGCTGGCCGAGCAGACCGACTGGGTGCGCCCGGGCATTGCGCTGTATGGCAGCAGCCCGGACTATCCGGACCACTCCATCGCCCACTGGGACCTGAAACCGGCCATGAGCCTGCGCAGCGAGCTGATCAGCGTGCGCGAACTGCAGCCGGGCGACCAAGTGGGCTATGGCGCGATCTTCACCGCCGAGCGGCCGATGCGCATCGGGGTGGTGGCCTGCGGCTATGCCGATGGCTATCCGCGCGTGGCACCGACGGGAACGCCGGTGCTGGTGGCGGGGCATCGCAGCCGCACGCTGGGGCGCGTGAGCATGGACATGCTGGCGGTGGATCTGAGTCCGGAGAGTACGGCGATTCCGGCGGATTGCACCGTGGGAGTCGGCACGGAGGTCACGCTGTGGGGCACTGCTTCCTGCGGGGCCGTACTGCCGATCGACGAGGTGGCGGCCAGTGCGGGGACGCTGGGCTACGAGCTGATGTGCGCGCTGGCACAGCGGGTACCGGTCGCGGTGGCGGAATAAACCGGCATCGCGGCAGGGCCCTCCAGGGGCAAGACGCGCAAAGCCCGCACAACAGGGCTCCGTATGGTCGGCCCCGTTTCCTCATACCAAGAGGCAATGCAGCAGCGCCGATTACCTGAACTGCCGATGCTGCAAAGCCGGCAATTGCTGCCGCATTTCCTGCATCAGCGCCCAGTCGCAATCCGCCACCACCACGCCTTCGCCTTCGGCCAGCTGGTTCAGCACCTTGCCCCAGGGGTTGATGATCAGGCTCTGGCCCCAGGTGCGGCGGCCATTCTCGTGGTCGCCGCCCTGTGCCGGTGCCAGCACATAGGCCAGGTTCTCGATGGCACGTGCGCGTAATAGGATTTCCCAGTGCGCCTGCCCGGTGGTAAAAGTAAAGGCGCTCGGCACCAGCAGCAGGTCAGCGCCCAGCTGACGGTACAGTTCGGGAAAGCGCAAGTCATAACAGGTGCTCAGGCCGATGCGCCAGGTGTTGCCATCGACCGAGGACAAGTCGAAGGTGACCGGCTGAGAACCACCCTGCTGCACGCGCGATTCGTCGTAGCTCTCGGCCCCGCGCGAGAAGGCAAACAGGTGGATCTTGTCGTAGCGTGCCACCTGCTCGCCCTGCGGGTTGAACACCAGTTGCGTGTTGGTCACGCGGCGCTCGTCCGCCGTTCGCAGGGGGATGCTGCCGCCCACCAGCCACATCTTCAGCGCGCGCGCCTGCTCGCTCAGGAAGCGCTGCAGCGGCCCTTCGCCCGGCGCCTCGGCAATGCCGATCTTGTCCTCATCACGCTGTCCCATCAGGCAGAAGTATTCCGGCAACGCCACCAGCTCGGCACCCTGCGCCGCGGCCTGCTCCAGCAGGCGCTGGGCAACCAGCAGATTGTCGTCCACAACGATTCCCGAAACCATCTGGATGGCAGCGACTTTCATGGCAATACTCCGTAGCGTGTTCTGCCCTCCAGTGTAGCCAGCGGCGCATGAAAAAACCGGCCTGCTTGCGCAAGGCCGGTTCTTCAGCGGATCAGGAAAACGCTTACTTGGCGCTCACGACCTTGACCATCTCCAGGCACTTGTTGGAGTAGCCCCACTCGTTGTCGTACCAGGACACGACCTTCATGAAGGTGCCGTCCAGGGCGATGCCGGCTTCGGCGTCGAAGATGGAGGTGCGTGCGTCACCGCGGAAGTCGGTGGCGACTACCTTCTCGTCGGTGTAGCCCAGAATGCCCTTCATCTTGCCTTCGGACTGGGCCTTCATTTCGGCGCAGACTTCTGCATAGGTGGCGGGCTTGTCCAGTTCCACGGTCAGGTCGACCACGGAGACATCGGACGTGGGCACGCGGAAGGACATGCCGGTCAGCTTGCCCTTCAGTTCGGGCAGCACCACACCCACGGCCTTGGCAGCGCCCGTGCTGGAGGGAATGATGTTTTCCAGGATGCCGCGGCCGCCGCGCCAGTCCTTGTTGGAGGGGCCGTCCACAGTCTTCTGCGTGGCGGTGGCAGCGTGCACGGTGGTCATCAGGCCGCGCTTGATGCCCCACTTGTCGTTCAGCACCTTGGCGATGGGCGCCAGGCAGTTGGTGGTGCAGGAGGCGTTGGAGATGATGGCCTGGCCAGCGTAGCTGCCGCAGTTCACGCCATGCACGAACATCGGGGTGTCGTCCTTGGACGGAGCGGACATGATCACCTTCTTGGCGCCGGCGTCGATGTGTTTCTGGGCGGCTTCCTTGGTCAGGAACAGGCCGGTGGATTCGATCACCACGTCGGCACCAACTTCCCCCCACTTCAGGTTGGCCGGATCCTTCTCGGCGGTCAGGCGGATGGTCTTGCCGTTCACCACCAGGTTGTTGCCGTCCACTGCCACCTCGCCCTTGAAGCGGCCGTGCACGCTGTCGTACTTCAGCATGTAGGCCAGGTAGTCGGGCTCCAGCAGGTCATTGATGCCAACGATCTCGATGTCGTTGCCGAAGTTTTCAACGGCTGCGCGGAACACGCAGCGACCGATGCGGCCGAAGCCGTTGATGCCTACCTTGATTGCCATTTGCTTTCTCCTTGGAACTTGAAACTCTGAAAACCGGATTTATGCCTGGAGCGCGGCCTGCACCGTGGCAGCCACGTTCTCGGCGGTGAAGCCGAAGTGCTTGAACAGCACGCCGGCCGGAGCCGACTCCCCGTAGGTGTCGATGCCCACCACTGCAGCGCAGCCGTACTTCCACCAGAAGTCGCTCACGCCCATCTCGACCGCGACGCGCGGCACGCCGGCGGGCAGCACGCTCGCCTTGTACTCGGCATCCTGGCGGTCGAAAGCGGTGGTGCTGGGCATGGACACCACGCGTACCTTGATCTTCTGCTCGGCCAACTGCTGCTGCGCGGCCAGCGCCAGCTGCACTTCGCTGCCGGTGGCGATGATGACCGCCTGCGGCTTGCCGCCCTCGGCCTCGGACAGCACATAGGCGCCCTTGTGGATGATGCTGGCGTCTTCCTTCTTCGCGTAAGGCAGGTTCTGGCGGCTCAGCAGCAGCGCCGTGGGGCGCTCGTGGTTCTGCAGCGCGGCGGCCCAGGCCACCACGGTCTCGGCCGTGTCGCACGGGCGCCAGACGTCCAGGTTCGGGATCAGGCGCAGGCTGGCGGCGTGCTCGATCGACTGGTGCGTCGGGCCGTCCTCGCCCAAGCCGATGGAGTCGTGCGTGAACACGTGTACCACGCGCTGCTTCATCAGCGCGGCCATGCGGATGGCGTTGCGGCTGTAGTCGCTGAAGGTGAGGAAGGTGCCGGCGTAGGGGATGTAGCCGCCATGCAGCGCCACGCCGTTCATGATGGCGGCCATGCCGAACTCGCGCACGCCGTAGTTGATGTGGAAGCGCAGCGACAGCGGCGCATCGTCGGCCTTGACCTTGATCGCCGGCAGTTGCGGCGCCGTGCTGCTCGTGGCTTCGTCTTCTTTGCCCAGCACGCTGTTGTCGCGCGCGAAGTGCTCGTCACGCGCCACCTGCAGCGGCGGCAGCACCACACTGCCGTCGTCCCCGAAGCGCATCGGATTCGTGAACGAGGTGTTGGTCAGGTTGGAGCCGGTCAGGTCGGCCGAGCCGCCCAGCAGTTCGGGCATAGCGGCGGTGAAGGCTTCCAGTGCCAACTGGCTGGCCTTGCGGCTGGCCACGGTTTCGGCCTTGTCGTTGGCCGTCACGGCCGTGTCGATGGCGAGCTGGGCAAAGCTGTCGGGCAGCTGGCCGTTCATGCGGCGCAGGAATTCGGCCGCCAGCACCGGATAGGCGTTGGCGTAGGCAGCAAAGGCCTTGTCCCACTCGGCCTGGGCCCTGGCGCCGGTCTTCCTGGCATCCCAGCCGGCGTAGACTTCGGCCGGAATCTCGAACGGCGCATGCTCCCAGCCCAGCGACTCGCGCGTGAGCGCGATTTCGGCAGCGCCCAGGGGCTCGCCGTGGGCCTTGGCCGTATCCACACGGTTCGGGCTGCCCTTGCCGATATGGGTCTTGCAAATGATCAGCGTCGGCTTGCTCTGGCTCTTCTTGGCTTGTGCAATGGCGGCCGACACGGCAGCCGCATCGTGACCATCCACCGGGCCGATCACGTTCCAGTCATAGGCCTGGAAGCGCTGCGCGGTGTTGTCGATGAACCAGGGAGCGACCTTGCCGTCGATGCTGATGCCGTTGTCGTCGTACAGCGCGATCAGTTTGTTCAGCTTCCAGGCGCCGGCCAGGGCGCAAGCCTCATGGCTGATGCCCTCCATCAGGCAGCCATCGCCCAGGAACACATAGGTGTGATGGTCGACGATGCTGTGGCCCTTGCGGTTGAATTCGGCCGCCAGCAGCTTCTCGGCCAGCGCCATGCCGACGGCGTTGGTCACGCCCTGGCCCAGCGGGCCGGTGGTGGTTTCCACGCCGGGGGTGATGCCCACTTCGGGGTGGCCGGCGGTCTTGCTGTGCAGCTGGCGGAAGTTCTTCAGCTCTTCCATCGGCAGGTCGTAGCCGGTGAGGTGCAGCAGCGCGTAGATCAGCATGGAGGCGTGCCCGTTGGAGAGCACGAAACGGTCGCGGTTATGCCACTTGGGATCGACGGGATTGTGGCGCAGGTGCTGGCCCCACAGGGCAACTGCCATGTCGGCCATGCCCATGGGCGCGCCGGGGTGGCCGGAATTGGCCTGCTGCACGGCGTCCATGGCGAGTGCACGAATGGCATTGGCCAGGGTGGCGGCCGGTACGGAGGAGGTCATTGGCGGGGCTCCGGAAGGGAGTGGGATGGGGTAAAGACCCGTTATTTTAGCCTCCCTCTCCGTTTTCGGGAGTTTCCCCAGTGCCGGTGACGTCTTGAAGCGGCCGTGATGTGTCACATAGGCCTCATTACAATCGCGGCATGCTGCCCTCGACCCCTTCCCTCGCTCCCGCCCAGGCCATGTTGCTGGCCGCCGGCCGCGGCAATCGCATGCGCCCGCTCACCGATGCCACGCCCAAGCCCCTGCTGGAGGTGCATGGCCGGCCTCTGCTCGAGTGGCCGATGCGTGCGCTGGCGACACAGGGGGTCAACCGGGTGCTGGTCAATACGGGCTGGCTGGGCGCGCAAATTCCGGCACGCTTCGGTGCGCTTTACCGCCATGATGGCGGCCTGCCACCCACGCAGTTGCACTATTCGGAGGAAGAGGCCGACTTCGGCTTTGCTCTGGAGACTGCTGGCGGCATTGCGCGTGCCTTGCCCCGGCTGGAGGACGGCTTCTGGCTCGCCGCCGGGGATGTGTATGCGCCGGATTTCGTGTTCGATGCCGACGCACGCGTCCGCTTTCTGGCCTCTTCGGCACTGGCCCATCTGTGGCTGGTGCCGAATCCTGCGCACAACGCCGTCGGCGATTTTGCGCTCGCGCCGGACGGGCTGCTGCATGCCACAGCCGCAGACGATGGCAATCTTCCCCGCTACACCTACAGCACCATCGGCCTGTTCCGCCACGCCCTGTTTGCGCCCCCCTGGTGCAGCATCCCGCCGGGCAACCCGCAGGGTGCCGTAGCCCCTCTCGCGCCCCTGCTGCGCGCCGCGATGGCGCAGGGTCTGGTCACGGGCAGCCTCTACACGAGCCGCTGGACGGATGTGGGCACGCCCGAGCGGCTCGCAGAACTCAACGCCACCCCGCGCTGAAACGGCAACTCAGCCGCAATACACACGCGTGATGACGCGCTGGGCATTGACAACGAGGTTCAGGCGTCCGAAACCATATTCCTTGGTAATCGGCTGATTTTCGAGCAGGGTGCGCACCGAAGTGGCGCTGGCCAGTCGCAGCGCCTGCTGTTCCAGCTGGGGCGTCGACACTTTGCCGAGCACATGCACTGAAGCGGCCGTGGCGCTGCAAGTCTCGACCGGTGGCACGAAAGGCGGCGCTTCCAAGGAGGCGCCGGGGGGCGGTGGAGGTGGCAGGGTCGCCTTCGGTGCAGCGCAGCCCGCCAGTCCGATCACCCCGGCAAAAGCCAGCCAGCGTAGCGTGTTGGGCAGGGTTTCGATTGTCGGCATGACAGTCCTTTCTCGGAAAGGAATGCCCTGCCGGCGGCACGGCATTCCGGAATTAGAGGGTACGACCCAGCATGCGGCGCAGGGTGCCGTCGCCGTCCAGCAGGTGGTGCTTCAAGGCGCCCGCCACGTGCAGCGCGAGCGCCACCAGCATCACCCACAGCAGCAGGCCGTGCATGGCGCGTGCGTTGCCGGCCATGGCCTTGTCGATGGGCATATTCTTGCCCGGATTGGCGGGGTCGGGGTTCATCGGAAACAGTTCGACACCAAACACTGCGACGCCGTTACCGCCCATGGCAGACATGATGATGCCCGACAGCGGGAACAGGATGGTGCCGAGCAGCAGCACCCATTGCACGATGCGCGCCAGCGTGCGCTCCCACGCAGCGTAGTTGGAAGCCGGGGGCGGAAAACCCTTCGCCAGGCGCCAGAGCAGACGCACGGCAGCCAGCACCAGCACGATCACGCCAAAGGACTTGTGCAGCGGGTAAAGCGAGAACACCTCGAAGGTATCCATGTAGAAACCGACCGCCATCAGCACGATGATGAACAGGCCGACTACCCAGTGCAGGAAGATGGTGGTTGGAGCCAGGCGTTGCGCGGTTTCTTTCATGAGGGTCTCCCGAAAGCAGTCATGAGACAAAAACGGGCACCAACGGCCTGCCCGCAGCGAATCTTGTCGGTCCATGGTAGCACCCGGCATCGCAAATTCGCGCGAAGCGTGAACTATTCCCCGCAGTGGGGTCTGGCTCTACGTCCCCGCCACACGGCGCCGCTCGCAGCGACAATGGGGGCTTGCACGTGCCGCCGTGCCGTGATTCTTCCGGAGTTACCCGCCCGCCATGACCGATCTTTCCTTCTGCGCCCAACGCCGCGCCCGTTTTGCCGCCCTGCTCGGCCCGAATGCCGTCGCCGTGATTCCCACCGCACCCGAACGCGCCCGTAACCGCGACAGCGATTTTCCGTACCGGCACGACAGCTACTTCTTCTATCTGACCGGTTTTGCCGAGCCCGGCGCCACGCTGGTGCTGCGCACCGATGCACAGTCGCGCCCGCAGACCACGCTGTTCTGCCAGCCCAAGGATCTGGAACGCGAAATCTGGGATGGCTATCGCCTGGGCCCGGAAGCCGCCCCCGCAGCACTCGGGATGGATGCAGCCTGCAGCAGCGATCGCATCGACGCGGAATTGCCTGGTCTGCTTGATGGCGCCGAGGTCGTTGCCTATCCCTTTGCCACGCACACCGGTTTGGAAACCCGCGTCGCCGGCTGGCTGGACAGCCTGCGCGCCCGCGTGCGTCAGGGTGCGCTCGTGCCGGTGCGTCAGCTCGACGCCTGCGCACTGCTGGACGAGATGCGCCTGATCAAGGACGCCGGCGAGCTGGACACCATGCGCCGCGCCGCGCAGATCAGCGCCGAAGCCCATGTGCGCGCCATGCAGGCCAGCGCCCGACTGCTGCGGACCGGCATGGATGCGCGCGAATACCATCTGGAAGCCGAACTGCTGCACGCCTTCCGCTGGCACGGTTCGCAATATCCGGCGTACACCAGCATCGTCGCGGCGGGTGCCAATGCCTGCGTGCTGCACTACCGCGCCGATACCGCTCCGCTCAAGGCGGGCGAGCTGGTGCTGATCGATGCCGGCTGCGAGCTCGACGGCTATGCCAGCGACATCACGCGCACCTTCCCGGCCGATGGCCGTTTCAGCGGCCCGCAGCGCGCGGTGTACGAGTTGGTGCTGGCTTCACAAAAGGCCGCCATTGCTGCCACCCGCGCCGGAGCGCGCTTCAACGATCCGCACGAGGCCACCGTGGCCGTGCTGGCGCAGGGTCTGCTGGATCTGGGGCTGCTGGACGCGAACAAGGTCGGCAACGCGCAGGACGTGATTGCGCAGCGCGCCTACCACCGCTTCTACATGCACCGCACCGGCCACTGGCTGGGCATGGACGTGCATGACTGCGGCAGCTATGTGGAGCCCTCCGAGGTCGACCAGGCGGTGGAGCGCGTGGATCCGCTGAGCGGCAAGACGGTGCTGGAGCGGCCGAGCCGCATCCTGCAGCCGGGCATGGTCACCACCATCGAGCCGGGGCTGTACATCCGCCCGGCGGACGATGTCCCGGAAGCGTTCTGGAACATCGGCATCCGCATCGAGGACGATGCCATCGTCACCGCCGAAGGCTGCGAGCTGATCACGCGTGGTGTGCCGGTGGAGCCGGACGAGATCGAGGCGCTGATGCGCGACTGAGGGTCCTGGCGCCGCGCGGACGCCATTGGCGTTGCTGGGGCACTGCCTGCTCGGGCCGATGCGTGGCGGGAGTCACACCGGCAGTGGCCGGTGCTCGAAGATGCGCCGCAGCACAAAGTGCGTCTCCACGCCGGTGACGCCCTCGATGCGCGTGATGCGGTTGAGCAGCAGGTGCTGGTAGTGGTCCATGTCGCGCACGGCGATCTTGAGCTGGTAGTCGGATTTCTGGCCGGTGATCAGCAGGCATTCCAGCACCTCGGGGATGTCGCCCACCAGCGCCTCGAAGTTGGCGAAACGCTCGGGCGTGTGCTTGTCCATCGAGACGCTGAGCAGCGCCATCAGGCTCAGGCCCAGCTTGCGCGCATCCACCAGCGCGTGGTAGCCGCCGATCAGGCCGGCTTCTTCCAGCGCGCGCACGCGACGCAGGCAGGGCGAGGGGGACAGGCCGATGCGGTCGGCCAGTTCCTGGTTGCTCATGCGGCCATCGCGCTGCAAGGCGGCGAGAATGGCGCGATCATAGCGATCAAGTTCCATAAATTGCCCTCGTTTTCTTCATCTGGCAATTTTCTGCCAAATTGATGGCATTTCTCCGCAATCATGGCAATAATCCGCCCGACGGGCACTTCTAAGATGAAGCCATGTGCACAAGGCACACCGGCCCCGGCCCACACAGCATCTTTGCGTGGCGCCGCCCCCAGGGGATTGCCGCGATTCTGCACAACGGAATCTGAGCAACGGGATGACCGCCCACCGGCAGTCCAAGGCCAGACCATCTCAGTGATACAGTGGCGGCACCTCAACCAGGTGCCGCTTTTGTTTTCATGACTGCCATTACCCTGCTCAGCCTCAACACCGCCACCGTCCAGCCCCTGCAGATCCAGGGCCGCAAAGTGCTATCCGCCATCGGCAAGCGGCCCCGCGCAGGCGCAGTCGCCGTGGGGGCGCTCGGCCTGGAAGGTGACGAGCAGGCCGATCCGCAATGGCATGGCGGCGTGGGCAAGGCGGTGTATGCCTATCCGGCCGAGCACTACGGCTGGTGGGAACAGCGCCGGCGCGAGCGGCAGGTGGACCTGTTCGACGAGGCGCTGCCACCGGGATTTTTCGGCGAGAACCTGACCGTGCAGGGCCTGCTGGAGCAGGACGTGTACGTGGGCGACCTGCTGCACTTTCCCGACTGCACGCTGCGCGTGACCGAACCGCGCCAGCCGTGCTTCAAGTTCGTGCACATCATGGATTATGCGCAGGCAGCGAAGGACATGGTCAGCAGCGGCTACAGCGGCTGGTATCTGGCGGTGCAGCGATCCGGCACCTTGCAGGCAGGCCAGCAGGCTACGCTGGAACCTGGACCGCGCCAGATGCCCATCACCACCCTGCTGCGCCGCCGGCGTAACGATTAAGCCAGCAGGTCGTAGTCACCGGCGGCCGCAGCAGCGAATGCCGCGTCAACGTGAAAGTCACCTCCATGGTGCAGGACATCGCCGACAACACCTCGCCGGACAACGCTGAAGTGGCTACGGCTGTCAGCTCACATGCTTGCCGATGATGCCCGCAATCGCAAACATGTTGACGCTGTCCGCACCCAGCACGGCGCGCAGCTTGGTGTCGGCGACGATGGTGCGCTTGTCCTTCGGGTCCTGCAGGTTCTGCGCCTTGATGTAATCCCAGATCTTCTTCATGGCCTGCGGACGGGACACCAGTTCGTCGCCGATCACGGCGGCCAGTTCGGCGCTGGGCTTGAGCGTGCCGGCGGCGCTGGCGCGTGGCTTCTTGGTCGCCGTGGCCTTGGTGGCGCTGGTCTTGCCAGCACCAGCCTTGGTCGTGCTCGCCTTGCCTGCCCCCGACTTCGCGGGTGCAGCTTTGCGTGTCGTACTGGCTGACTTGCCGGTGTCTGCATCGGCAGCAGCACCGCGCGCGGCTTTGCCGCCTTTCGCAGGCGCAGCAGCCGCCGCGCCACGCCTTGCCGGAGCGCCCTTACCCCCCGCACGCGGTTCGAACTCGAAGCCGACCTTGCCCGCGGACGCATCCCACACCAGGAAGGCCTTGAACGCACGGCGCGTCTTGTTCGAGATGAACTTGTCCAGCAGATCCGTCTTGCCATCCACCAGCAGTTTGGCCAGCTGTTCGTGGCTGATCGGCTGCTGCAGGATGATGGTGCCGGTCTTGAACTTGCAACTCGGCGTCGGGTGCGCCACAGTGGGCACCGCCTTCTCGCAGACGTAGCTGCTGCCGTGCTCCACCACATTGCTGCCGCAGGATGGGCACTTGCCCAGCACGTGCGCGCCGGCAAAGTCGGCCAGTTCGCCGCTGTCCGCCTCGTCCTCGTTGCCGAAGTCGAACTCCAGCTTCCAGTTGTTCAGTTCCTCGTCGCGCACCAACTGCAGCTCGGCCGTGAACGGCCAGCCCGCCTTGCTGCGGAAGCCTTCCAGCGGGCCGATGCGCTTGTCGGCCAGCAATTGCTCCACTTCAGGCTGGTCGAAGGTGCGGCCGCCCGGCGTCTTGCCGATGGAGAAGCCGCAGCCCTCGGTCGCGCCCGGTGCACCGGTGCAGGCGTAGCGGCGATAGTTTTCCTTCACCACGCCACCGCAGTTCGGGCAGGGCGTGGCCAGCGTGGCGTAGTTGCCCGGCACGGTGTCGCGGTCGTATTCCTTGGCTTTGCGCACGATGCGCTCGGTCATGGCCGCGATGTCCTGCATGAAGGCGGCGCGGCTCAGCTTGCCGTGCTCGATCTGCGCCAGTTTGTATTCCCAGTTGCCGGTGAGCTCGGGCTTGCTCAGCTCCTCCACCTGCAGGCCGCGCAGCAGCGTCATCAGCTGGAATGCCTTGGCGGTGGGGATCATCTCGCGCCCCTCGCGCAGCAGGTATTTTTCGGTCAGCAGGCCTTCGATGATGGCGGCGCGCGTGGCCGGCGTGCCCAGGCCCTTTTCCTGCATCGCTTCGCGCAGTTCGTCGTCCTCGATCCACTTGCCAGCGCCTTCCATGGCGCCCAGCAGCGTGGCTTCGCTGAAGCGGGCCGGCGGCTTGGTCTTCAGGCCTTTGGCTTCGGCGTGCTCGGTGCGCACCATCTCGCCCGGCTTGACCGGCACCAGGTGTTTGCCGTCCTTCTCGTCGCCGGATTCGGCCGCGGCTTCCTTGCCGTAGATCGCCAGCCAGCCCGGCTTGACCAGCACCTTGCCGTCGGAACGGAAGTGGTGGCTGGTGCCGATACGTTCGCCTCCGGCCGCCGGCATATCAGCGGGCACCGACACGGTGCTGATGCGCGTGGTAACGGTAAATTCCGCGCTCGGGTAGAACACCGCCATGAAGCGGCGCACCACCAGGTCGTACAGCTTGCGCTCCGCCTCGCTCAACTGGCCCGGAGCCTGCAGCGTGGG
This sequence comes from Brachymonas sp. KE5, assembly GCF_057773645.1. Taxonomy (NCBI): domain Bacteria; kingdom Pseudomonadati; phylum Pseudomonadota; class Betaproteobacteria; order Burkholderiales; family Comamonadaceae; genus Allobrachymonas; species Brachymonas sp. KE5. Next base: position 69,752 of record NZ_CM173463.1, on the reverse strand, counting down.
GATGATGGCGAAGTGGTCGCTCACCTTGCTGTTGTCGAAGATGCGGCGGCTCGGCTTGATGTAGCCCTTGTCGATGGCCTGCTGCGCATAGGGCGCGAGGTGGGACATGCCGCTGCCCGCCAGCATGGCGAAGGTCTTGTGCGCCACGCCCAGGTAATCCTCGGGCAGGTGGCGCGCATCGGTACGCGGGTAGGTCAGCGCCTTGTGGCGCTCGTACAGGCTTTGCGCCAGGCTCAGCGTGGTCTTGGCCGAGAAGCCGAACTTGCCGTTGGCCTCGCGCTGCAGGCTGGTCAGGTCGAACAGCAGCGGCGAAGCCTGCGTGGTGGGCTTGCTCTCTTCGGTGACGCTGGCGGCCTTGCCGCGCACGGCGGCGGCAATGGCGCGTGCCTGCTCCTGGTTCCACAGCCGATCCGCCTTGGCTTCGGCATCGTCGCCCTTCTTCCAGGCCGGATCGAACCATTTGCCTGCATATTCGCCCGCCTCTGCGCCGAAAGTGGCGTGCACCTCCCAGTAGTCGCGGCTGACGAATTGGCGGATTTTTTCTTCACGTTCAACGACGATCGCCAAGGTTGGCGTCTGTACGCGGCCGACGGTAGTCAGGAAGAAACCGCCGTCGCGCGAGTTGAAGGCCGTCATGGCGCGCGTGCCGTTGATCCCGACCAGCCAGTCTGCCTCGGAGCGCGAGCGCGCCGCATCGGCCAGGCCCTGCATCTGCTGGTCGCTGCGCAGCTTGTCGAAACCGTCGCGGATGGCCTGCTGCGTCATGCTCTGCAGCCACAGTCGGCGCACCGGCTTGCCCAGCGGCTTGGCACCGCCCGCATATTGCTCGATCAGGCGGAAAATCAGCTCCCCTTCGCGCCCCGCGTCACAGGCGTTGATCAGTTCGCTTACGTCCTTGCGCTTGGCCTGTTTCACCACCGCATTCAGGCGCGTTTTGGTCTTGTCCACCGGTTTCAGGTCGAAATGCGGCGGAATCACCGGCAGGTTGGCAAAGCTCCACTTGCCGCGCTTGACGTCGTACTGCTCGGGCGCCTGGATTTCCACCAGATGGCCGACGGCGCTGGTGACGATGTAGCGCTCGTTCTCGAAGTGTTCGTCGTGCTTGGCGAACTGGCCGGAAACGGGCGTAAGGGCGCGCACGATGTCTTGTGCGACGGAAGGTTTCTCTGCGATGACGAGAGCTTTGCTCATGGAGTGTTCTGACTGGAATACGGGGTGGGCGCGGGGGAGTAAAGACTTCTACAATGCGTCAGGCTACGCGGGACTGCATCTTACCCGGCTAGACCTTCTCCCTTTTTATAAATTAGCACATTCTTCTGCGGTATCCGGCCGCAGGCCCTGTTCCCATGCCCGCCCTGACCCTGCAATGGCCCGCCGAAACCCTGTGGCACAGCATCGAGCCGACCTGGCCCGGCTTCAGCGTGGAGGTGCTGCCCCAGCTCGATTCGACCAATTCCACGCTGATGGAGCGCGCCCGTGACGGCTATCTGCAGCCCATTCTGCTGGTAGCCGAGCAGCAAAAGGCCGGGCGCGGCCGCATGGGCAAGCAGTGGCACAGCACGCAGCCGGTGGGCGGCTCGCTCACCTTCTCGCTGGGCCTGCCGATGGAGGACTGCGATCTGTCCGGCCTGTCGCTGGTCGTGGGCTGCAGCCTTGCGCACAGCCTGGATCCGCAGCACCGGCACGAGCTGCGCCTGAAGTGGCCGAACGACCTGTGGTACCGCCAGCGCAAGCTCGGCGGGATTCTGGTGGAAGTGTGCATGCTGGGGCGGCAGCGCTTCGTGGTGGTGGGCGTGGGCCTGAACATCAGCCAGCCGCCTCCGCTGCCGGAGCTGGATCCGGCCCTGCCAGCCCCGATGCAGCCGGCCTGGATGCAGGAGCTGGACCCGTCCGCCACGGCGCCTGCGGTGCTGGGCCAAATCGCGCAGCCGCTGGCGCTGGCGCTGCGCCAGTTCAGCCAGTACGGCTTTGCGCCCTGGGTCAGCCGCTTCCAGGTGCGCGATGCGCTGGCGGGGCAGGATGTGTGGCTGTCGGATGGCTCGCAGGGCCGTGCCGTGGGCGTGAGCGCCTCGGGCGCGCTGCAGGTGCAGACGGCCTACGGGCTGCGCGACGTGCTGAGCGACGAGGTGAGCGTGCGCCCGATGCCGGGGCATGTCGACTGAGCGTTCTTCCGCGATCCCATGGGATCCGGGCACATGCTCTGCCGCACTTGGATGGCGGCGCTGAACCACCCGGTCCCCACGGCCCGACCCCCTCGGGAAAAAGGCGGATTGCTCTCCTTCACCGGCGCTTGCCCTGATGCGGCACAATGGGCGCAAACCCACACGGAGACACCCATGCCCCTGAAGCTCTACTTTGCCCCCGGCGCCTGCTCGCTGGTGCCGCACATCGCCCTGGAACTGATCGGCCAGCCGTTCGACGCGCAGCTGGTGAAGATGCACAAGGGCGAACACCGCTCCCCCGAATTCCTCGCCATCAACCCGGCCGGCCAGGTGCCGGTGCTGCAGGATGGTGATGCCGCCATCACCCAGATCATCGCGATCACGCTGCATCTGGAAGCGCAGCATCCGCAGGCCGGCCTGTTCCCGCAGGAAGCGCTGGCCCGCACGCGCGCCCTCGAAACGCTGGCCTGGCTGAACAACACCGTGCACACCACGTTCAACCGCGTATTCAAGCCCGACGCGGTGGTGGAGGATGCCGCCATGCAGACCGCGGTGCGCGAAAAGGCACGCCAGGCCTATGCCGCACAGATGCAGCAGCTGCAGGACAAGGTGGTGACCGCGCGTGCTGCCGGCCACGATTTCCTCAATGGCGCTGCGCCGGGCGTGGTCGATGCCTATGCGCTCACCGTGATCCGCTGGGCCCAACTGGCCAGCCTGGAGCCCGAACAGCAGTGGCCGCAGCTGTGGGACTATGCCGAGCGTGTGGCCGCACATCCCGCCGTGCAGCGGGCCATGGAACGCGAGCGCATCGGCCTGCGCGCCAAGGCGCTGGTCTGAGCCTGTCGCCATGGCCGAGGTTTTCCGCAGGACGCGCGTGGTGCGCTTTGGCCAGTGCGATCCGGCCGGCATCGTCTACTATCCGCGCTATACAGAGATCGGTCACGAGCTGCTGGAAGAGTGGTTCAGCGAGGCGCTGGAGGTGGACTTCCATACCCTGCACGAGGTGTGGGGCCAGGGCTTTCCCACGGCTTCGCTGGAGCTGGATTTTCTGCGCCCCTCGCGCTATGGCGAAACGCTGGAGTGTTCGCTCTGGATCACGCATCTGGGCGAATCCTCGCTGCGGCTGGTTATGGAACTGGCTTGCGCCGGCGAGGTACGTGTGCGCATCCGCCAGCGGCTGGTGAACGTGGATTACCAGAGCCTGCGCCCCGCTCCCATGGCACCGGCCCTGCGCACCCAATTCGCGCGCTTTCTGCACGCCAAGGAAACGACATGACTGCCCTGACTCCCACTCCCGTCACCGTGCATGTGCTCGACTGGCAGCCGGCCTTGGCCGAGCTGCCGGGCATGGCCGCCGGCATCGCGCGCGACCACGCCATCGAGCACTGGGCGCAGCAATGCTGGCAGGACCTGTGCACCGCCCTGCCCGGCCAGCAGCATGCCGTGCTGGCGACGCCGGGCAACGTGGAGGAAGCGGCGCGCCTGTACCTGGCCAGTCCGCAGGTGCAGGGCTGGCTGCACAGCCCGCTGGCGGAGGCGCCACGCTGGCGACCGGCGGCGGGTGAAGTGCTGTCCGATGCGGCCGTGCTGGCTGCCGAACGCGGCTTCTGCGCCGCCGATGCCGCTCTGCTTGGCATGATGGCGGCGCTGGCGGCGCTGGATCAATCCCTCAGTACCGTGCCGGCCGGATTCACGCGGCAGCGCCGTTATTTTCCGCTGCTGGGCGAGCCACGCCCCGCGGCGTTCTCGCCGATGCCGCGCGCGCTGTTCCAGCCCGGCCATCCGCATGCGCTGTACGCCGTGATGGGCGATGCGGACTGGGTGATCCGCTGCATGGAGATGGGCGTGAAGCTGGTGCAGCTGCGCCTGAAGGATCCTGCGCCCGGCGAGCTGGATGCGCAGATCGCGCGCTGCGCCGAAGCCGCGGGCCGCCATGGCGCCCTGCTCATCATCAACGACCACTGGCAGGCCGCGTTGCGCCACCTGCTGCACCGCAACGGGCATGGCATCTACGGCGTGCACATGGGGCAGGAAGACCTGCAGACGCTCTCGGATGCCGACCTGGACCGGCTGATGCTGTCCGGCTTGCGCCTGGGGCTCAGCACGCACAGCCTGTGGGAGCTGTCGCGCGCGCTGCGCACCCGGCCCAGCCACGTGGCCTGCGGACCGGTGCATGCGACCACCACCAAGGACATGCCCTGGATTCCGCTGGGCGACACCAATGTGGGCTGGTGGGCGCAACTGGTGCATGGCGAGGGGGACGCGCACCAGCCGCCGTTGCCGCTGGTGGCTATCGGCGGCATGCAGCCGGACCGCGCCGAGGCGGCGGCCGCCGCGGGCGCCGACATGGTGGCGGTGGTGAGTGACATTACCGGCGCGGCCGATCCGGCGCACGCCGTGCAGGCGTTGCGCGAGGCGATTGCGCGCGGGCACGGGCAGCGCGGAGCCACACCTGCGCCGGAATGGCCGGAGCCCACGCTGCGGCCGGTGCCTTGCGTGCCGATGTATTGACCAGGGCCGGGCGGACTTGCTGCGGCATACCGCATGCTCTGCCGGAGCCGTTGCTCGTTGGCCATTGGCCGTTAGCCGTTAGCCGTTAGCCGTTAGCCGTTAGCCGTCGGCCTGCCCGGCTTGTCGCCTTACAGCTTGCGGAATACCAGCGGCGTGCGCGCCGCCTCGGACTGGGTCAGCCCGTCAGCGCCAATGCGCTCCAGCGTGCCATTGCCCACCACGCGCAGGCGGGCATTTTCGTCCTTGGAGGCCAGCACGATATCGCGGCCATCCCAGCGGAAGCGCGCACGGCTGGTGAAGCTGTAGGGCGCCCCGCTGCGACGGTAGGTGGTGGTGGTCAGGCTGTAGGTATTGTCCGGATTGAGCATCAGCATCAACGTCTGGCTGGTGCAGCCGGGAGCGCCGGTCTGGGGACAAGGTGCATTGGTGCGGTAGCTGCCGACCCAGCCCAAGTTGGCGTTGGACACGCTGCGCGGCATGGTGCGCACGGTGCTTTTGGATGTCGATGCGGGCGGCGGGCTGCCGCAACCGGCCAGCAGCATGGCGCCGGCGGCAAATGCCAAGCCGAACATGCGCATCGGGCGGGAAATCAGGGAGCGGAAAGAGGTGTACATGGCAATTCCTGCGGCCGCCAGACTCGAAGTCCTCAGCGGAATCTTGCTACACAATCACGAAGCTTGGTTCCAATTAGACCATGATGACCGAAACCCGTCTGCCTGCAAGCGCCTCTTAACTCCTGTTACCTTTTCACGCAATTGCCACCGGGTGGGACAATCACTACTTTCGACGACCTCTGTTGCCTGCCATGACGCTTCCCCTGCCCGCCACCGGCCGCATCGGCATCATTGCCGCCATGCGCGACGAACTCTCCGCCGTGCTCGACCGCATGCCCGACGAACACAAGACCCGCGTGGCCGGCCGCAGCTTCTGGCGCGGCCACTGGCACGGGCGCGAGGTGGTGGCTGTGCTGTCGCGCATCGGCAAGGTGGCCGCCGCGACCACGGCCACGGCGCTGATCGAACGCTTTCAGGTGGAGGCCATCGTGTTCACCGGCGTGGCCGGCGGACTGGCAGAGGGTGTGAACGTGGGCGACGTGGTGGTCGCGCGCAGTTTTCTGCAGCATGACATGAATGCCTCGCCGCTATTCGCCCAGCACGAAGTGCCGCTCTACGGCCGTGCGCGCTTCGACACTGAAGCCGGCATGAGCGACTCGCTTGCGGCAGCGGCACGCCAGGTGCTGGCCGATCCGCAGGCGGCGCTGGGAGCCGCGGCCGTGACCGAGTTCGGCCTGCAGGCACCGCGCGTGCACGAGGGGTTGATCCTGAGTGGCGACCGCTTCGTCGCCACCAGCGCCGAAAGCGAGGCGCTGCGCCAGCGCCTGCCGGACGGTCTGGCCGTTGAAATGGAAGGCGCCGCCGTGGCCCAGGTCTGCCATGACTACGATCTGCCCTTCGTCGCCATGCGCACCATTTCCGACCGCGCCGACGATGCCGCGCATACCGATTTCACGCGCTTCGTCGAACAGGTGGCCAGCCATTACAGCGTGGCGATGCTGGATGCCTGGCTGGAAGGACTGACCCGCCCCGCGTCCTGAGGCAGGCCGGCGTCAGACATCTGTCACCGCTTGGGTGCTAGTCTGTGGTCTCCATCCCCGGTGGCACAGCCGCCGCAAACGCGAGGAGACGACCGATGAGCAAGCAGATTCTGATGCTGGTGGGCGACTACGCCGAAGATTACGAAACCATGGTGCCGTTCCAGTTCCTGCAGGCGCTGGGCTATACCGTGCACGCCGTCTGCCCGGACAAGCAGGCCGGCGACACCGTTGCAACCGCCATCCACGACTTCGAGGGCGACCAGACCTACAGCGAGAAGCGCGGCCACAACTTCACGCTCAACTACGACTTTGCCGCGGTGCGCGAAGACGACTATGCCGGCCTGCTGATTCCCGGCGGCCGCGCACCGGAATACCTGCGCCTGAACGAGCGCATCCTCAAGATCGTGCGCAATTTCGACGAGGCGCGCAAGCCGATTGCGGCTGTCTGCCATGGGGCGCAGATTCTGGCTGCCGCCGGCATCCTGCAGGGCGGGCGCACCTGCTCGGCCTATCCGGCCTGTGCGCCGGAAGTGCGTGCGGCGGGTGGCAGCTATGCCGAGATTGCAGTGACCGAGGCGGTGACCGATGGCCATCTGGTGACGGCACCGGCCTGGCCAGCGCATCCCGCCTGGCTGGCCCAGTTTGCCAAAGTGCTGGGGGCACAGATCAGCATCTGAAGCCGCGGGCAGGGGTTGGTGACCGACGCGCTTAGCGTGCCGGGTGGCATTCAGCTCAATGCGGCCCGCAACCGCTCGGCATAACCGTGGAGCACCTCTGCGCCCGGCTCCTTGCGCGGCCAGGACAGGGCGATGCCGTCGTTGCCGTGGCGCGGCACCACGTGCATGTGGAAGTGGAACACGGTCTGGTCGCCTTCCCTGCCGTTGGCCTGCAGCAGGGTCAGGCCCGGCGGATCGAACACGGCCTGCACCGCCTGCGCCACCTTCTGCGCCGTCTGCATGACGGCGGCTGCTTCCTCGGGCGTGATGTCGAACAGCGTGGCGGCGTGGCGCTTGGTGGCCACCAGCACGTGACCGGGGTTGACCTGACCCAAGTCCATGAAGGCCAGAGTCAAGTCGTCCTCGTAGACGCGGGCGGACGGGATTTCGCCGGCGACCAGCTTGCAGAAGATGCACTGGCCGGGCGGCGTTGTGTCGACGAACATGGGCATGGGGATGTCTCCGGGATTGTTCTGTTTATAGAGACCATCATCTTCGCATGACTTCTATCCCATTTGCCACATGCGCCCGCACTGGCACAGGCGAGCTGGTCAAACGGGAGCGTCGCGTTGCGCGCCGGACAACTGATCCCAGGTTGCGCAACGGGCAAATGGCAGCAGTCGGCCCGCCCTTCACGCAGCGGGGCGCGCCACCTTCAGCAACCGCCCCAGATAGCGCCCCGTATGGCTGGCCTCGACCGCCGCCACCTGCTCCGGCGTGCCCTGCGCCACCACCGTGCCACCGCCGGCGCCGCCTTCCGGCCCCATGTCGATCAGCCAGTCCGCCGTCTTGATCACATCCAGGTTGTGTTCGATGATGACGATGGTGTTGCCCGCATCGCGCAGTTGGTGCAGCACCTTGAGCAGCAAGGCGATGTCCGCAAAATGCAGGCCGGTGGTGGGTTCGTCAAGGATGTAGAGCGTGCGGCCGGTGTCGCGCTTGCTCAGTTCCAGCGCCAGCTTCACGCGCTGCGCCTCGCCGCCCGACAGCGTGGTGGCGCTCTGGCCCAGCTTGATGTAGCTCAGACCCACGTCCAGCAGCGTCTGCAGCTTGCGCGCGATGGTGGGCACGGCGTTCATGAAAGCGTAGGCCTCCTCCACCGTCATGTCGAGGATCTGGGCGATGTTCTTGCCCTTGTACTGCACTTCCAGCGTTTCGCGGTTGTAGCGCTGGCCATGGCAGACGTCGCAGGGCACGTACACATCGGGCAGAAAGTGCATTTCCACCTTCACCACGCCATCGCCCTGGCAGGCCTCGCAGCGGCCGCCGGCCACGTTGAAACTGAAACGCCCGGGGCCGTAGCCGCGCTCCTTCGCGGCGGGCATTTCGGCCATCAGCTCGCGGATGTGCGTGAACAGCCCGGTGTAGGTGGCCGGGTTGCTGCGCGGCGTGCGGCCGATGGGCGACTGGTCGACGTTGATGACCTTGTCGAACTGCTCCAGCCCCTCGATGCTGTCGTGCGGCGCCGGCTCAGTGTGGGCACGGTGGATCTTCTGGGCGGCGGCAGCATAGAGCGTGTCGTTCACCAGCGTGGACTTGCCCGAGCCGGACACGCCGGTCACGCAGGTCATCAGGCCAACCGGCACATCCACCGTCACGTCCTTCAGGTTGTGGCCGCGTGCGCCGGCAATGGTGATCTTCTGCAGGCCGGGGTGCTGGTCGGGCGCCTGGGCGGCGCCCTCGCCGCGCACCCTGGCCAACATGCTGGTGCGGCCGGCAGGCGCCGCTTCGCTCTCTTTGTACGGCAGCCATGGGTTGCGCCTGCGCGGCACTGCGATGGTCTGCGCGCCACTCAGGTACTGCCCGGTGAGCGATTCGGGCGCGGCAATCAGCGCCTCGTACGGACCTTCGGCCATCACGCGACCGCCGTGCACGCCGGCACCCGGGCCCATGTCCACCACAAAGTCGGCAGCGCGAATCATGTCCTCGTCGTGTTCCACCACCAGCACGCTGTTGCCGATATCGCGCAGGTGCTGGAGCGTGCCAATCAGGCGATCGTTGTCGCGCTGATGCAAGCCGATGCTGGGCTCGTCCAGCACGTACATCACGCCGGTCAGGCCGCTGCCGATCTGGCTGGCCAGGCGGATGCGCTGCGCCTCGCCGCCGCTCAGCGTCTCGGCGCTACGCTCCAGGCTCAGGTAGTTCAGGCCGACGTCGTTCAGGAACTTCAGGCGCGAGGCGATCTCGCGCACGACCTTGTCGGCGATCTCGGCCTTGGCGCCCTGCAGCGTCAGTTGCTCGAAATAGCGCTGCGCCTCACCCAGCGTGACGTGGCTGATTTCGTAAATGGCGCGTTTCTGCTCGCCTTCACCGATCAGCACATGGCGCGCTTCCTGGCGCAGGCGCGAGCCGTGGCAGCTCGGGCAGGGCTGCACGCTGCGGTAGCGCGCCAGATCCTCGCGCACTACGCTGGAATCGGTATCGCGGTAGCGACGCTCCATATTGGGCAGGATGCCCTCGAAGGGATGGCTTTTCTCCATCGCCTGGCCCTTGCGCGAGCCGCTTTCCATCACGTAGCGGAACGGGATCTCCTCCTCTCCCGAACCGTGCAGCACCACCTCGCGCACCGCCTGCGGCAACTGCTCGAACGGCGTTTCCACATCCACGCCGTAGTGCTGGCAGACGCTTTCCAGCAGCGAGAAATAATAGCCGTTACGCCGGTCCCAGCCCTTGACGGCGCCGCTGGCCAGGCTCAGCGTGGGAAAGGCCACCACGCGATGCGCATCGAACACGTCTACGCTGCCGATGCCGTCGCACGAAGGGCAGGCGCCCACGGGCGAGTTGAACGAGAACAGGCGCGGCTCCAGCTCGGCAATGCTGTAGCCGCACACCGGGCAGGCGTACTTGGCGTTGAAGAAATGCTCCTGCCCGCTGTCCATCTCCAGCACCAGCGCGCGCCCTTCGGCCAGGCGCAATGCGGCTTCAAAGCTCTCGGCCAGACGCTGGCGCGCATCGGGGCGCACCTTCAGGCGGTCGATCACCACGTCGATATCGTGCTTCTCGTTCTTGGCCAGCGCGGGCGCATCCTCGCCATCCACGGTCTGGCCGTCGATGCGGAAGCGCACATAGCCCAGCGCCTGCATTTGCGCCAGCAAATCCGTGAATTCGCCCTTCTTGCCGCGCGCCACCGGCGCCAGCAGCATCACGCGCGATTCGGCCGGCAGTGCCAGCACGGCATCGACCATCTGGCTCACGGTCTGCGCCTGCAGCGGCAAGTGGTGATCCGGGCAATGCGGCGTGCCGGCGCGCGCGAACAGCAGGCGCAGGTAATCATGGATCTCGGTCACCGTGCCCACCGTGGAGCGCGGGTTGTGGCTGGTCGCCTTCTGCTCGATGCTGATCGCCGGCGAAAGGCCCTCGATCAGGTCCACGTCGGGCTTGTCCATCAGTTGCAGGAACTGGCGCGCATAGGTGGACAGGCTCTCCACATAGCGGCGCTGGCCCTCGGCATACAGCGTATCGAACGCCAGGCTGGACTTGCCCGAGCCGCTCAAACCGGTAATCACCACCAGCTGGTTGCGCGGGATGTCGAGGTCGATGTTCTTGAGGTTGTGCGTGCGCGCGCCACGGATGCTGATGTGCGTGTGGGCGGTGGGGCGTTGGGGGGCTTTGAGTGCGGTTTTCGCCATGGAATGGCCGCTCGAGGGCGGTGCAAGGGGAACCCTTCATGATAGCGCCGGCATGTGACGGGGGCAATGTGCCGCCCTGGCCCCACGCAGGTCTTGACGCATGCCGGCAATGGATGCACAGGCGCAGAAGCATCAAGCAGAGCCCCGCAGCAGAACGCAAGGCAAACATCCATTGACCCCCGCGAAAATCAGTTGCACGCAACACCTCTCTGCCCGCACTCGTTGCAATTGGTCACACAGCCCATGGAAACCCCTGCCAAGTCCTCCGTCCCGTGCTTCCTACCATGGCATTTCCTTCTCAACCCGATGGAGATTTGCCCTTGCAGCCTGCCCGCTCGTCCGCGTCCCTCATCCCGGCTGTTGCCGCCACCGTCCTGCTTGCTGCCTGTGGTGGCGGTGGGGGCGGCGCAAGCAGTGCAGAAGGTCCCTACAACCAGCGCCCGCCCTATCTCTTCGGCGACATCGGCAAGCAACACTACGACGGCCAGTCCGACGACCTGCTCACCGCCGGACTCGGCCAGACCGGCCTGGCGGGCGCTGCTCCCGCCTATGCCAACCCGCTGGCACCCACCGCGGCCGAGCTACGCCGCAATGCGATCTACAACAATTACCGCGCCCTCGTCGATCCCACGCCGGCAGGGGGCTTCGGCACCCTGTTCGGCCCCGCGGTTGACGTCCGGGGCCAGGCCACGCTGGGCGAAGGCAAGATCCCGGGCACCGAATACATCGTCTACGCCGACCCCGGCAGCGGCCACGAGAACGTGACGCTGATGGTGCAGGTGCCGGACCGCTTCGATGCCGCCAATCCCTGCATCGTCACCGGCACCTCGTCCGGTTCACGCGGCATCTACGGCGCCATCGGCACCTCGGGCGATTGGGGCCTGAAACATGGCTGCGCCGTAGCCTACACCGACAAGGGCACAGGCAATGGCATCCATGCGCTCGCCTCCGACCAGGTCACCGGCATCGACGGCGTGCTGCAGACGGTGGCAGCGCTGGGCAAGCGTGCGCTGTTCCAGGTCTATCCGGACAAGCCGCATCTCGACAATTTCAGGCAGACCTATCCGCACCATGTGGCCTACAAGCATGCGCATTCGCAGAACAACCCCGAGAAGGACTGGGGTCGCGACACGCTGCGCTCGGTCGAATTCGCTCTCTATGTGCTCAATGAACAGCTCGCCGGCAAGGCCTCCAACGGCCAGACGCTGCGCAAGTTCACACCACAGAATACGCTGGTGATCGCCTCGTCTGTTTCCAACGGCGCCGGCGCCGCGCTGGCCGCTGCCGAGCAGGACACCCAGGGCCTGATCGACGGCGTGGCGGTCTCCGAACCCCAGGTGCAGCTGCGCGATGTGGGCGGACTTTCCATCACGCAGGGGAATGTGCCGGCCAGCCGCATCGGCAGTTCGCTGGTGGACTATTTCACCTACGCCAACCTGTACCAGCCCTGTGCCGCACTGGCCCAGCCCTTGAGCATGTCTGCAGCGTTCTGGCCAGCCGCTTTCACCACCGCTGGGCAGAACCGCTGCACCGGCCTGAAGGAAAAAGGCCTGCTGACGGCGACCACGCTCGAGGCACAGGCCAGCGAAGCGTTGCAACGCCTGCATGCCTACGGCTGGGGCCCGGAGCATGACTTCCTGCACCAGTCGCACTACCGTCTCGCCACCAACGCCATCGCCGTCACCTACGTGAATGCCGCCGGCCGCTTCCGCGTGCAGGACCAGGTCTGCGGCTTCAGCTTTGCCAATACCGATGCCACAGGCAAGCCGGTCGCGCAGACCCCGGCCACCCTGGCAGGACTGTTTGCCAGCGGCAACGGGGTGCCGCCGACAACGGGCGTGAACATCGTCTACAACCCGGCCGTGAACGCGGACGGCTCAGCAGCAGGCCCGGTGCTGGATTTCCTCGCGCTGTCGCCGAGCACACGCCGGGCCGACTTCGCCCTGGACGGCGCCCTGTGTCTGCGTGCCATGGCCACCGGTACCGACCCGGTCAGCGGTCAGCCGCTCACCGGCACCCTGAATGCCGATGCCCGGAAAGTGCGCAAGGGCATCAGCGAAGTACAGATCGCCGGCACCGCCAGCGGCAAGCCCACGCTGGTGGTTGCCGGCCGCAATGACGCGCTGATCCCGCCCAACCACGCCAGCCGCGCCTATATCGGCAAGGGCCTGATGGGGCAGGCCGGCGCGCCGCTGCGCTACGTCGAGGTCACCAACGCCCAGCATTTCGACAGCTTCCTCGGCTTCGGCCCGCTGCTGGGCTATGACACGCGCTTCGTGCCGCTGCACTACTACTTCAACCAGGCGATGGATGCCATGTATGCCCATTTGCGCAACCAGAAGCCGCTGCCTGACAGCCAGGTGATCCGCACCACGCCGCGTGCGGCGGGCAGTACGCTCACCAGCACCAACCTGCCGGCCATCGCGCAGGCGGCTGCAGCGGGCAACCGCATTACCTTCAGCCAGAACACGCTGCGCATCCCGCAGTAAGCGCGCAAGCTGAGCATGCCCCCGTGTCCTGAAGGGCCGGGGGCATTGTGTTTGATCGTCACCATTGCCTTGATCGAGCCCGACGCGCCGTCACCGATCCGTGCCGCGGCGTCCTGAACGCGCCTGTAAAAAGTGTGCCCTGTTCTTTCTATCCCGCTACGCTTCCAAGGGCAATGGGGCCGCGCTACCATCAAACTCTTCCCGCCACAGGTTCCAAGCGCCTTCACTCAGCCTTCTATCATGCAGAATTTCGACTACCAGAACCCCACCCGCATCCTCTTCGGCCAGGGCAGCATTGCCAAGCTGGCCAAGGCCGTTCCGGCCAATGCCCGCGTGCTGCTGCTGTATGGCGGCGGCAGCGTGATCCAGAACGGCACGCTGGACGAAGTGAAGGCCGCGCTGGCCGAAGGCGGCACGCGCCAGATCAGCGAATTCGCCGGCATCGAGCCCAACCCCACCTTCGAAACCCTGATGCGCGCCGTGCAACAGGTCAAGGCCGAGCAGATCGACTTCCTGCTGGCGGTCGGCGGCGGTTCGGTCATCGACGGCACCAAGTTCGTCGCCGCTGCCGCCGCACTGCCGGAGGGCGAAGACCCCTGGAACATCCTGCTCACCGGCGGCCGCGTGGTCAAGTCCGCCCTGCCCTTCGGCTCGGTGCTGACGCTGCCGGCCACCGGCTCCGAAATGAACAACGGCGCCGTCATCACCAAGGCCGCCACGCACGACAAGCTGCCCTTCTCCAGCCGCTGCACCTATCCGCAGTTCTCGGTGCTCGACCCCGCCAAAACCTTCACCCTGCCCAAGCGCCAGGTCGCCAACGGCGTGGTCGATGCCTTCGTGCACATCACCGAGCAATACCTCACCTACCCGGTCAACGCCCGCGTGCAGGACCGCTTTGCCGAAGGCCTGCTGCGCACCCTGGTGGAGATCGGCCACGACGCCATCGAGAAGCCGGACGATTACGACACCCGCGCCAACCTGATGTGGACCGCCACCATGGCCCTCAACGGCCTGATCGGCGCCGGCGTGCCGCAGGACTGGGCCACGCACATGATCGGCCACGAACTCACCGCGCTGCACGGCATCGACCATGCGCGCACGCTGGCCGTGGTGCTGCCTGCGGTGATGCAGGTGCGCCGCGAGGAAAAGCGCGCCAAGCTGCTGCAATACGCCGAGCGCGTCTGGGACATCCGCGATGGCGAGCCCGAGGCCCGCATCGACCAGGCCATCGCCTGCACGCGCGCCTTCTTCGAGTCGCTGGAAGTCCCCACCCGCCTGTCCGACTACCAGCTCGATGCCAGCGCCATCGACGCGCTGGTCGCGCAACTGGACAAGCATGGCATGGTCAAGCTGGGCGAAAAGCAGGATATCAACCTGGAAACCAGCAGGCAGATCCTGCAAGCTGCGCTGTAAGTCCCATCATCGTTCCAAGCGAAAAATGGCGTCCAGGCAAATCTGGACGCCATTTTTCTGTTCAGCCCATCCGTCGCCGGGATGCTTGAGGGAGGGCACAAGCACCTTCAACGGATGGAACGCTCTCCCGCTGGCTTACCAGGAGAAGCCGGCCTGTGCCTTCACTGCAGTCTTGCCGCCGGAGCGCGTGGCTTGAGACACGCCCAGACCCAAGTTCCAGCGTTCGTTCACCTGGTAACCCACGGCCAAGCCGACCGCAGTGGCGCTGCCGTAGTTGCCAACCGCCATGCCGGCCCATCCCTTGCCAGGAGCCAGCGTCGGCATGCTGGGAATCGCGAGAGCCGCAGCAACGCCGTTGTCGGTGTACTTCTGCGCTTCGCCAAAGCGCTCATTGAGCTGGTTCAGGTTGACCGCATCGGTGCCTGCAACGGCAGCACCAACGTTCTGGATACGCTGGCCGTTGTTGTTGATGCCGTTGGTATTGGTCATGCCTTCCACGGACAGGTTGCGACCAACATTGACATCCTGGCCCACGTTCAGATGGCCTTGCAGATCCGAATTGCCTTTGACAATCAGATCATTATTGACAATCGCATTGCGACCCACGTTGACATCCTGACCCACCGAAAGGTGACGCTCTACCTCTGCATCATTCTTCACAATGAGGTTCTTCTCGATGACCGCATTGCGACCCACATTGATGTCCTGACCAACCGACAGGTGGCGTTTCACCTCTGCATCGTTCTCAACAATGAGGTTGTTCTTGACAATGGCGTTATGGCCCACGGTCAGATCGTTGGTAATGTTTCCAGTCGTGGCGTTCAGGGTGCCAAAGTTACCAGTAGTTGCATTTACCTTGGCAGTATTCACTTCACCAGCGTTCACCTTGTCGGTGTTCACTTCGCCAGCATTCACCTTGGCGGTGTTCACTTCACCAGCGTTCACCTTGTCGGTGTTCACTTCACCAGCGTTCACCTTGTCGGTGTTCACTTCACCAGCGTTCACCTTGTCGGTGTTCACTTCACCAGCGTTCACCTTGTCAGTGTTCACTTCGCCAGCGTTCACCTTGCCCGCGTTCACTTCCGCCGAGTCTACCTTGCCGGTAACCTCCAAATCGCCATCGATCTTTGCGTTGCCAATGTTGGTCAGCAAACCGGTATTGGTGATGCCCTTGGTGGTCGTAGCGCCAGTCACGCTGAGAGCCCCCCCCACCGTCGCATTGCCGGAAGTGCCAAGCGTAGTCGTAGTGATGCCACCAGGCGCATTCAGAACACCGCCGTTATTCCCATCCGGATAAGGAATGCCCAAGAATGAATTCCAAACAGTGACTTCCTTGCCTCCAATTGTGACATCCGCCGCCTGTGCCGACTGCAATGGCACCATAGCGCCCACCCCAGCCAGCAGCGCGCCTAGCAGCGTGTTACGAGTCATGTCCATGTGTTTACGTGTTTTCAAGTCGTTCTCCTCTTGTCATTGATCGAAACTAACCCCTATAGGAAAAAGGGTGCCCCACCAGAAAACTGGACCCACATTTCGTGACATTTGTCACAAACGTGCGCCGTTTCGATGATAGCAGATGTTGCAGATCTTTACTCACTTGCTCACGTAGCAATTACGCGACAATCCTATATGGCTCAGAAATTGACCCTCAATATTCATCAAAAATGAGTATTTAACGGGGAGGGCCTATTCCCCTCGCATGCCACGGGCAGCAGTTCCAGCGCGCCTATAATGCAACTCCCTTTGGCAGGCTGTGCAATCGTCCGTGCATACGCTGCCCCATGCCCCTGAAAACATGACCTCCCCCGCCACCCGCGACAGCTTCAGCTCCGGCTTCGGCGTGCTCGCCGCCACCCTGGGTTCTGCCGTCGGTCTCGGCAACATCTGGATGTTTCCCTACCAGACCGGCAACAACGGCGGTGCCGGTTTTCTGCTGATTTACCTCATCGCCACGCTGCTGGCCGGCCTGCCGCTGATGATTGCGGAGATCAGCCTGGGTCGCACCGCACGCACCGATCCGGTCGGGGTCTATCGCAAGCTGGCGCCAGGCACGCTGTGGTGGATCATCGGCGTGCTCGGCCTCATCTCGGTGCTGCTGATCATGTCGTTCTACTCGGCCGTGGTCGGATGGGTCTTTGCCTACGTGGGCAAGAGCGTGGGCGGCGGCATCCTCACGCAGGATCGCGGGGTGCTGGAGCAGACTTTCGGCGCCCTGGTGAGCAATCCCGTCGCCGCTCTGGGCTGGCAATGGCTGGTGCTGCTGCTGGTCGGCGCCATCATCACCTTCGGCGTCAGCCGCGGCATCGAGGCGGTCACCAAGCGACTGATGCCGCTGCTGTTCGGCCTGCTGGTGCTGGTAGCGGCTTTCGCACTGATGCTCCCGGGCGCCATGGAGGGCGTGCGCTTCCTGTTCCTGCCCGACTTTTCCCGCATCGACAGCCAGGTGCTGCTCAAGGCGCTCGGCCTGGCCTTCTTCAAGCTCTCGCTCGGCGTGGGCAGCATGACCATCTACGGCAGCTATTTCCGCCAGGAGCAGAACATTCCGCGCACCGCGCTCACGGTGATGCTGGCCGATCTGACCGTGTCCATGCTGGCCGGCCTGGCCATCTTCCCCGCCGTATTCGCGCTCGGCTTCAACCCCGCCGGCGGGCCCGCCCTGCTGTTCCAGACCATTCCCGCCGTATTCGCCGGCATGCCCTTCGGCCACCTGCTGATGGTCACCTTCTTCGTGCTGACCACCTTCGCCGCCATCGGCGCCATGCTGTCGCTGGTGGAAGTGCCGGTCGCCATCCTGCACGAGCGCCTGCGCATGCGCCGTGCCCGCGCCACCTGGCTCACCGCCCTGCTGCTGGTCGCGCTGGGCAGCCTGTCGGCCCTGTCTTCCAGCACGCTGAGTGGGGTGCAGCTTGCAGGCATGAACCTGTTCGATCTGTTCGATTTCCTCTCCAGCAAGCTGCTGATGCCGATCACCGGCCTGCTGACCTGCCTGTTCGTGCTGCTGCGCTGGAAGCGCGCCGGTTTCGTGGCGGCCAACAGCAATGGCGGCACGCTGGGCAACGCAGCGCTGCTGCGGATCATCTACATCGTGCTGACCACGGTCACCCCGTTGCTGATTCTGACCGTGATGCTCTACGGCCTGCTGGGCTGATCAGCTCTCCTCCAACCGGTACGACACCAGCGACTCGCTGAAATCGTCGTTGTGCAGCGGCTTGCCCGCCGGCGGGAAGGCGCGCTGCACGCAATCGGTGCGCGGGCAGACGCGGCAGCCCGGCCCGATCGGCGTGATGGCGCGCGGCTGCTGCAGATCCCAGCCATCGGCATACACCAGTTCCCGTGCCTGCGCCAGTTCGCAGCCGATGCCGAAGGCAAAGCGCTTGCGCGGCGCGTGAAAGCTGCCGCCGCCACGCTGCACGCTGCGCGCAATGCCGAAATAGCGCGTGCCGTCCGGCATTTCGGCCACCTGCGTCAGAATCTGCCCCGGCTGGGCAAACGCCTCGAACACATGCCAGAGCGGACAGGTGCCGCCATGGCGTGCGAAGTGCAGCGAGTTGGCGCTCTGCCGTTTGCTCACGTTGCCGGCCTGATCCACCCGGATCAGGTACATCGGAATGCCGCGCGCCCCGCTGCGCTGCAGCGTGCTCAGGCGGTGGCACACGCTCTCGAAACTCACCTGGAAGCGCCGCTGCAGCTGCTCCACGTCGTAGCGCATGCTGCGCGCCGCCTGCAGGAATTCGCCATAGGGCAGCAGCAGCGCCCCGGCAAAGTAATGCGCCAGCCCCTGCCGCGCCAGCGTGCGCGTTTGCGCGTCGGCCAGCGCCGTCTCTTCGGCGCAGGCCTGGTCCAGCAGGTCGCCGTATGCCAGAAAGCACAGTTGCGTCGCCATCTGAAAGGCCTGCTGCGCATCGCCGAGTTGCGGCTTGAGCACCAGGCGGCGCCGGCGTGCGTCGTACTGGCGCAGTTCCAGCGTGCTGGCCTCGCCGGCCACCACCTCGATGCCATGCTCCTGCTGCAGGCGTTCGCGCAACTCGGCCCCCCGGCGTCCCGGCTGCAGGGCCCAGTCGCGCGCCAGCTGCTCGGCCTGCCGGTCCAGCGCATCGAAATAGTTGTCGTGACGGTTGAAGAAATCGCGCGCCGCCTCGTGCGGAAACGGCGCCTGCGCAGCCTGCTGCGAATCGCCGTAGAAACGGTCCACCAGCTGCTGCAGCTCCTCCTGCAGATGCAACTGCTTCTGGTACAGCGCTACCAGCGTCTCGGCCAGTGCCGGCACGGTGTGCACCATGCGGTCGATATCCGCGGGGGACACGCTGGCATCCCCCACCAGTCCCTGGTCCCGGAAGATGGCGTCCAACTCGCCCAGCAGGCGCCGGTTGCGGTCCTCGGAAAAATCGCTCAGGTCCACCTGGAACACCTGCGTCAGCTTGAGCAGCACCGACGCCGTCACCGGCCGCTGGTTGTTCTCGAGCTGGCAGATATAGCTGAACGACAGCCCGAGCCGCTCGGCAAAGGCGGACTGGGAGAGCTGGTTTTTTTCGCGCAGGCGCCGCAGCGCCGGGCCCATCAGGAGTTTGCGTGACATGGAAGCAATGGAATGGCGTGATCGGGAACCCTTTGCACAACATTTGCAAAAGTGCGTCCCGAGTTGCAAAAGGTATCACACCTACACACTGATACAGCGAAAACCTAGGGGAAACACGTAGATGATTTGCAAAGCTTGTGAATACCATTTTTGCAAAGGTCGGGCCAGGCGCCCGACCAACGCTTTTTCATGCCGACTACCGAAGGAGACACCCCATGAGCATTCCCAGCGTCCCGCTGCTGATCAACGGCCAATTCGTCCAGTCCAAGACCACCGAATGGCGCGACGTCGTCAACCCCGCCACGCAGGAAGTGATTGCCCGCGTGCCCATGGCCACCCAGGAAGAACTGGACGCCGCCGTTGCCGCTGCCAAGGAAGCCTTCAAGACATGGCGCTACACCCCCATCGGCACCCGCGCCCGCATTTTCCTGAAGCTGCAGCAGCTGATCCGCGAGAACATCAAGGAAGTGGCCGCCATCCTGACACGTGAACAGGGCAAGACCCTGCCCGACGCCGAAGGCGACGTGTTCCGCGGCCTGGAAGTGGTCGAGCACGCTGCCAACATCGGCACGCTGCAAATGGGCGAATTCGCCAACAACGTGGCCGGCGGTGTCGACACCTACACCATCCTGCAGCCGCTGGGTGTGTGCGCCGGCATCACCCCGTTCAACTTCCCGGCCATGATCCCGCTGTGGATGTTCCCGATGGCCATCGCCACCGGCAACACCTTCGTGCTCAAGCCCTCCGAGCAGGATCCGATGTCCACCATCCGCCTGTGCGAACTGGCGCTGGAAGCCGGCATCCCCGCCGGCGTGCTGAACGTGGTGCACGGCGGCGTTGACGTCGTCAACGGCATCTGCGACCACAAGGACATCAAGGCCATCAGCTTCGTCGGTTCCACCGGCGTCGGCACGCACGTGTACAACCGCGCCAGCCTGGCCGGCAAGCGCGTGCAGTGCATGATGGGCGCCAAGAACCACGCCATCGTGCTGCCGGACTGCAACAAGGAGCAGACCCTCAACGCCCTGGCTGGCGCCTCCTTCGGTGCTGCCGGCCAGCGCTGCATGGCCCTGCCGGTCGTGATCCTGGTGGGCGAGGCCCGCAACTGGGTGGACGAAATCGCCGAGCGCGCCAAGGGCCTGAAGGTCGGCAACGGCGCCACCCCCGGCGTGGACGTCGGTCCGCTGATCAACAAGAACGCCCGTGCCCGTGTGGACAACCTGATCGCTTCCGGTGTCGAGCAAGGCGCCACCCTGGTGCTGGACGGTCGCAACCCACAGCTGGAAGGCGCGGAAGCCAACGGCAACTTCGTCGGCCCGACCCTGTTCAAGGACGTCACCGTCGACATGGACATCTACAAGCAGGAAATCTTCGGCCCGGTGATGTGCGTGATGGGCGCCGAGACCCTGGAAGAAGCCATCCAGATCATCAACGACAACCCGAACGGCAACGGTACCGCCCTGTTCACCCAGAGCGGCGCTGCAGCGCACAAGTTCCAGGAAGAGATCGACGTCGGTCAGGTCGGCATCAACGTGCCGATTCCCGTGCCGGTCCCGCTGTTCTCCTTCACCGGTTCGCGCGCCTCCAAGCTGGGCGACCTGGGCCCCTACGGCAAGCAGGTCATCACGTTCTACACGCAGACCAAGACCATCACCAAGCGCTGGTTCGACGAAGCCAACGCCGGTGGCGTGCACACCACGATCAGCCTGAAGTAATTCCGGCTGCGGCCTGACCCGGCAGGGACGGTTGCCCAGACAACCGCCCTGCGCAGGCTGGCCTCCCCGCTTTCCGGAGCCGCCGCACCAGCCTGCGGCTTCCCTGCCTGTGCGCGGCATCGTGGCAATGCACGGCCCCTGCAGGCTGCACCCAACAAGAATCGAGACCCCTTTCCGAGCGAGGGAAGGAGGAGACAAACCATGTATTTCGACCTGACCGACGACCAGCAACAGTTCGTCAGCGTGGCGCGCGACTACGCCGCCGGCGAACTCGCCCCCAACGCCGCCAAGTGGGACGCCGAGCACATCTTCCCGCGCCAGGCCATTTCCACCGCCGGCGCGCTGGGCTTCTGCGGCCTGTACGCTTCCGAAGAATACGGCGGCCTCGGCCTGTCGCGCCTGGATGCCACCCTGGTGTTCGAGGAACTGGCGGCCGTCGACCCCTCCACCACGGCCTTCATCACCATCCACAACATGGCAACGTGGATGATCACCAACTGGGCCAAACCCGAAATCGCCGAGCAGTACGCGCCGGCGCTGACGGCGGGTGACCAGCTCGCCAGCTACTGCCTGACCGAGCCCGGCGCCGGCAGCGATGCCGGCAGCCTGCGCACCACGGCCAAACTGGAAGGCGACGAGTACGTCATCAACGGCGAGAAGATGTTCATCTCCGGCGCTGGCGCCACCGATGTGCTGGTGCTGATGGCCCGCACCGGCGGCCCGGGTGCAGATGGCATTTCCGCCCTGCTGGTGCCGGCCAATCTGCCGGGCATCCAGTACGGCAAGAACGAGGAAAAACTCGGCTGGCACAGCCAGCCCACGCGCGCCATCAGCTTCAGCGACGTGCGCGTGCCCGCCAGCCACCTGCTGGGTGCCGAAGGCGAAGGCTTCAAGATCGCCATGAAGGGTCTGGACGGTGGCCGTATCAACATCGCCACCTGCTCCGTAGGCGCGGCCCAGGGCGCGCTCAATGCCGCGCAGCAGTACATGAACGAGCGCAGCCAGTTCGGCAAGAAGCTGGCCGCGTTCCAGGCGCTGCAGTTCAAGCTGGCCGACATGCAGACCGAACTGGTCGCCGCACGCCAGATGGTGCGTCTGGCCGCGTTCAAGCTGGACACACGCAGCCCCGATGCCACCACCTACTGTGCCATGGCCAAGCGCTTCGCCACCGACGCCTGCTTCAACATCGTGAACGAGGCGCTGCAACTGCACGGCGGCTACGGCTACCTGCGCGAATTCCCGCTGGAGCGCCTGCTGCGCGACGTGCGCGTGCACCAGATTCTGGAAGGCACCAACGAGATCATGCGCGTGATCGTGTCGCGCCGCCTGCTGGGCGACCGCGGCCTGGATTCCATCCGCTAAACCCTATTCACCCACAAGGAGACACATTCATGAACATCGCATTCATCGGCATCGGCAACATGGGCGGCCCCATGGCCATCAACCTGCAGAAGGCGGGCCACACGGTCAAGGCCTTCGACCTGTCCCAGGCCGCCTGCGACACCGTCAAGGCCGAAGGCGTGACGGTGGCCGCCAGCGCCAACGATGCTGCCAGGGACGCCGAAGTCGTCGTCAGCATGCTGCCCGCCAGCGCCCACGTCGAAGCCCTGTACCTGGGCAAGGACGGCCAGCCCGGCCTGCTCGACGTGCTGCCGGCCGGCGCACTGATCATCGACAGCTCCACCATCGCCGCCGCCAGCGCGCAGAAGGTGGGCGCTGCTGCCGCCGCCAAGGGCTTTGCCTTCATCGACGCCCCCGTGTCCGGCGGCACCGCTGGCGCTGCTGCCGGCACGCTGACCTTCATGGTCGGTGGTGACGATGCCGCACTGGGCCGCGCCCGTCCGCTGCTCGAGAAAATGGGCGCCAACATCTTCCACGCCGGCAGCGTGGGCGCCGGCCAGACGGCCAAGATCTGCAACAACATGCTGCTCGGCATCCTGATGATCGGCACCAGCGAAGCCATGGCCCTGGGTCTGGCCAACGGTCTCGATCCGAAAGCACTGGCCGAGATCATGCGCCGCAGCTCCGGCGGCAACTGGGCGCTGGAAAAATACAACCCCGTGCCCGGCGTGATGGAAACGACCCCGGCCAGCAAGGGCTACGCCGGTGGCTTCGGCACCGACCTGATGCTCAAGGACCTGGGCCTGGCGCAGGAAAACGCCATGCACGTGCGTGCCAGCACCCCGCTGGGCGCCATGGCGCGCAGCCTGTACGCGGCGCACAGCCTGTCCGGCAAGGGCGGCCTGGATTTCTCCTCCATCATCCAGATGCTGCAGAAGGCCTGATCCTTCGACTGTCTCCTTCTGCGGGCCTTGTGCGCGCAGGCAAGGCGCGCTGGCTTTCGGGCCGCGCGCCTTTTTTGTTTGCGGGGTCACCTCTGCCGTGCCGATCTTGCGCCGGCACGCTGTCGACGCATGCCTCCGCCATCGCACAATTCCTGGAGTTGCACTGCCGCTCCTGCCTTCCCCATCGCGCAATCCCCGAGCTTGCTCAGCCGACAGTACATTGCGCAGGCCGCGGATAATGGTCCATCCGCTCCTCCCACACTCTCATGGAGACCCCCGATGCCCGCCAGCCCCGCACGCCCGCTCTATCTCGACGACCTGAAGGTCGGAGACATCTTTGTCAGCGATACGCACGCTCTGGACAAGGAGCAGATCGTGGAGTTTGCCTCACGCTACGATCCACAGCCATTTCACCTGGATGAAGAGGCTGCCAGGGATTCATTCTTCCAGGGCCTGGCCGCCAGCGGCTGGCAGACCGCCGCCCTCTCCATGCGCCTGATGGTGCACAGCCTGCCTGTTGCCAACGGGCTGATCGGCGCCGGCACCGAACTGAGCTGGTCGCAGCCCACGCGTCCCGGCGACGTGCTGCGCGTCACCAGCACCATCAAGGACATCCAGCCCTCGCGCAGCAAGGCCGACCGCGGCATGGTGACGGTGGAAAGCATTACCACCAACCAGCACGGCGAGCGTCTGCAGAAGCTGACCAGCAAGCTGCTGGTGTTCCGCAAGCCCGCCTCGGCCTGACGAAAAAAACCCCATAGCGGTTGCCAGCTATGGGGGGCAATGCAGGACCGGCACCGGCTCCTTTGGAGCGCAGGCCTGCCCGCAGGGGGTTGCAGGTTCTGGCCATCCGCGTAGCGACGCTATGCGGATCAGCCAGTGATCCGGCAGGCTCAGCGCGCAGGCGCCGCAGCCGTCTGCAGGTGGATCAGGTGCGAGTGCGACTTCTTGGGGTTGATGAACGCAATCGCGAGGGCTGCCACCACGGCCGGCAGGGCGATGGCCAGGAAGTTCATCTGCAGCGGCAGTTCCATGGCCACCAGGATGCCGATCACGATCGGAGCCAGGATGGCGCCGGCACGGCCCACGCCGGAAGCCCAGCCGATACCGGTGGAGCGCACGTCGTAGGGGTAGAACTGGCCCACGTAGGCGTAGGTCACGATCTGCGTGCCGATGGTGGAAGCACCTGCCAGGCCGACCATGAAGTACAGCAGCGGCAGCGGCAGCTTGTAGCCGAGCGAGGTGATCGAGATGGCGGCCAGCGCATAGAACACGATCTGCACCACCTTGATGTTGAAGCGGTCAGCCAGCCAGCCGCCACCGATGGCGCCGATCATGGCTCCGAAGTTCAGCACCAGCACGAAGGTCAGGGCGGAACCCAGGCTGTAGCCGGCGTTGGCCATCAGCTTGGCAAGCCAGGAGCTCAGGGCGTACACCATGAACAGGCACATGAAGAAGGCGATCCAGAACATGATGGTGCTGAAGCCGCGGCCATCCTGGAACAGGCGGCCCAGGCTGACGGACTGGTCCTTGTTGTCGGAAGCGGGCAGTGCGAAGTGGTCACCCTGCTGGGCCACGTAGCTGGGTTCGATGCGGTGCGCGATCTTCTTCAGCTCTTCGTGGCGGCCTTTCTTGATCAGGTAGGTGGCTGACTCGGGCAGCGACATCATCATGAACGGCACCAGCACCAGCGGAGCGGCAGCGGCGAAGAACACGGCCTGCCAGCCATAGTCGGCGATCAGGCCCTTGCCCAGCACGGCGGCCAGCATGCCGCCCACGGCGTAGCCGGAGAACATCAGCGTCACCATGGTGGAGCGGATCTTGCGCGGGGAGTATTCGGCCATGTGCGCCACCACGTTCGGCAGCACGCCGCCAATGCCGAGGCCGGCCAGGAAACGCATCACGCTGAAGGAGATCGGCTCGTGCGTGAGGCCGGCTGCAGCGGTGAAGATGGAGAACAGCGCGATACAGATGGCGATGGTCCAGCGGCGGCCGACCTTGTCAGCCATGGTGCCGAGGAAAATCGCACCGAACATCATGCCGAACAGGGCCGAGCTCATCATGAAGCCGGCGTTGGTGGGCGAAACGCCCATTTCCTTCATGATGGACGGCAGCGCCGCACCGGCCACGGCCAGGTCGTAGCCGTCGAAGATGATGATCAGCGTGCACCAGATCAGGACGATCCAGTGGAAGCGCTGAAATTTTGCATGGTCTATCAGGGCATGCAGGTCCACGTGTCTCATGGTTGTCTTCCTAGTTGTCGGCCTGTCTGCACAGGCCGGCGTCCTGGTGGAACCAGGCTCTATCTGTGGCGAAATTGCCGAGGGCAAACAGGTACAGCATGCTGATTTCGCCTGACAGGACAGTGACAGCACCCCGCACACTGCGGATAAGGAGCAGCAGCCACGACAACGCTCTTGTTGTTTGACGTTTACGTTAACTGCAGCGCCGAATGATAGAAGGACGCCCCCGGCACGGGTTTAGGGGTTTTTCCTAAATCACGGCTTTCAGGGGCAACCTATGTGGCTTGAATTGGACAAGAATCCAACCTTCCTACTCAGGTATGCGGGATTCACGGAACTATCACTGAATCGGTATACCTCCTGCGACGGTCGACGGGAATACTTTGCGCCCTCAAGAAGCGCTGGCTGGCGCGGTCGTCCGGGCTGCCTTGCGCCAGCTCAGCACCGCATGCGCCAGCGAACCGATCACGATGCCCCAGAAGGCCGAACCCAGCCCCAGGAACGTCATGCCGGACGCCGTCGCCAGAAAGCACACGATGGCCGACTCGCGATGTTCGGGCTGCCCCATCGCAGCCACCACATTGCTGGTGATGGCGCCGATCAGCGCCAGCCCCGCCAGCGCCGCCACGAAGGCCGGCGGCAGCGCGGCAAACAGGGTGACGATGGAACCGGCAAACAGCGCCCCCAGCAGATAGAACGCGCCATTGGCAATGCCGGCGATATAGCGCTTGCCCGGGTCCTCGTGCGCATCCTTGCCGGTACACAGCGCCGCCGTGATGGCCGCCAGCACGGTAGTGATGCCGCCAAACGCCGCCACTGCGAGCGAGGTCAGGCTGGTCACCATGATGATCGGCCGCGCCGGCGTGTGGTAGCCCGAGAGCTGCAGGATTGCCATA
The DNA here is from genome assembly GCF_057773645.1 of Brachymonas sp. KE5. Classification (NCBI taxonomy): domain Bacteria; kingdom Pseudomonadati; phylum Pseudomonadota; class Betaproteobacteria; order Burkholderiales; family Comamonadaceae; genus Allobrachymonas; species Brachymonas sp. KE5. Next base: position 43,523 of record NZ_CM173463.1, on the reverse strand, counting down.
CCCGGCAGGAACTGCCCGGTCAGGCTGACCACCACCAACGGCAGCGCAAAGCTGAGCGTGCTCTGCCAGGTCCACTGGGGCATGGTGAACACCGGCATGGCAAGCTCCAGCGTCACGCTCTGGAACTGCGTCTGCCCCAGCGACCAGGACAGCAGCACCCCCGCCAGCAGCACCAGCAACACCGCGTAGCGGGCAAAGAAGCGCCGTGCCAGCAGATAGACCACGATCATGCTCAGCGCAATCTCCGGCATGCTCGCGGTCGCCTTGAACACGCTCAGCCCGAACTGGAACAGGATGCCGGCCATCATGCCGGCCGCCACCCCGCGCGGATCATGCGCACCAGCTTGTCGAAATAGCCGCTCACCCCCACCAGGAAAATCAGCACCGCAGCGGTGATATAGGCACCGACCACCTCGGGCATGGTGATGGCCGGAAACAGCGTGATCAGCAGCGCCGTGCCTGGCGCCGACCAGGCCGTTACCACCGGCACCTTCAGGAACCAGCTCAGGAAAATGCCGGAAACGCCCGCGCCGACCGAGATGGCCCAGACCCAGGAGGTCGTCATCTCCGGCGACATGTTGCCTGCGTGCGCCGCCTGGAAGAAGATCAGCAGCGGGCCGGCATAGGACACCGCCACGGCCAACAGGCCGGCCAGGATGGCGGACATCGGGCCATGGGCGTGCGCTGCGGGCGCGCCAACGGAGGTACTGCGCATGAGGAACTTCCTGAAGGGTGGGGCTCGGTTCAGCCCTGGTCGCCGCCGCCCACGGGCAGCACCGATCCGGTGATGTACGAGGCCTCGTCCGATCCCAGGAACAGGATGGCGCCGACCTGCTCATCGATCGTGCCGTAGCGGTGCATCAGGCTGCTGGACAGCGTCTGGTCGACGATGCCCTGCATCCAGGCTTTTTCCTTCTTGCTCAGCTTGTTCGGGTTACGCGGGATACGGCGCGGCGGCGCTTCGGTGCCGCCGGTGGCCACCGCATTCACGCGGATGCCGTCCTGGGCATGCTCGAACGCCAGGCTGGCCGTCAGCGCATTCACGCCACCTTTCGAGGCAGAGTACGGAATGCGGTAGATGCCGCGCGTGGCAATCGAGGACACATTCACGATCGCCCCGACCTTCTGCTTGAGCATCTGCGGCAGCACCGCACGGCACATCCACAGCGTCGGGAACAGCGAGCGGCGCACTTCGGCCTCCACTTCTTCGGGCTGGTATTCCTGATAGGGCTTGAACCAGATCGAACCGCCCACGTTGTTCACCAGCACGTCGATGCGCTTGTATTTCTTGACCGCCGCCTTGGCCACCGCCTCGGCGCCGTCCCAGGTTTCCAGATCGGCCAGTTCCACGGCCACATCCGCACCCAGCGCGCGCGCCTCGTCCGCCGTTTCCTGCACCAGTTCGGAGCGGTCGGCCAGCAGCAGGCGCGCCCCTTCCTGCGCCAGCGCCAGCGCCACGCCGCGGCCAATGCCCTGTGCCGCGCCCGTCACGATCACCGTCTTGCCGGCGTAGCGTTCACGTCCCTGCATCTCAGGCCTCGCTCGGAGCAAATTTCTCGTAGTGGAAGCTCGCCGGCTTCACGCCCTGTTCGTCCAGCCAGTGGCGCACCGCATCCACCATGGGCACCGGACCGCACAGATAGACATCCACGTCGCCGCCATTGAGCCATTCGGACTCCAGATGCTGCGTCACATAGCCCTTGCGCTCGTGCGCGCTCTCGGGCGCCGCCACGCAGGTGCGGAACTCGAACCAATCATGCTGCGCCTGCATCTGCTGCAGCTTGTCGATGACAACCAGATCGGCATCGTTGGTCACGCCCAGCACCATGCGCACCGGCTGCGGGCTGCCCGTCTTCGCCAGCACGTCCAGCATCGACAGGAAGGGCGCCAGCCCCGTGCCCCCAGCCAGGAACAACACCGGGCGCTGCACCGGGCGCAGGTAGAAGCTGCCATACGGCCCGGAGATGCGGATGCGCTCCTCCACCTTGGCCTGCTCGCCCAGCCAGCCGCTCATGCGCCCGCCCGGCACATTGCGCACCACGAACTCGGCCTGTGCCGCACCCGGCGGCGAGCTGAAGGAATAGGCACGCGTCAGCTCCGCGCCCGGAATCTGCACATTCATGTACTGGCCCGGCAGAAAGCTCTGGCTGGCCGGATCATCGAGCTGGATGGCGAAGCCGAAGGTGGTGTCCGACAGGCGCTGCACCGCTGCCACCGCGCCATCGAAGTTGTGCACCCCGGTCTTGCAGGCGGCCGACGATGCCGGCACTTTCACCACGCAGTCCGAGGTCGGCTTCATCTGGCAGGTCAGCACATAGCCCTCCGCCGCCTCGTCCGGCGTGAGCGCATCTTCCACATAGGTGGATTCGGGCATGTCATAGCTGCCGGATTCGCAATGGCAGCGGCAGGTGCCGCATGCGCCGTCACGGCAATCCAGCGGAATATTCAGTTTCTGGCGGTAGGCGGCATCGGCCACCTTCTCGCCGGGATTGCAGTGGATGAAGCGGGTGACACCGTCCTCGAACTGCAGTGCGATGCTGTACGTCATGATGGCACCTCAGATGTGAAAAATGTCGATCACCTGGTTGATGTAGTCGTTCTTCAGCACCACGTACTTGTCCACGATCTTCGGCTGCGCGCCGGAGACGTCGATCCGATAGCGCGACATGCCGAAGTACTGGTAAATCGTCTTGTAGCGGAAGCTCAGCGTGTGCCAGTTGAAGCGCACGGTGACGATGTCGCCCTGCTGCACTTCCAGCTCCACATTGCTGATGTTGTGGCTGGTGCGGGTGTCCGGCATGGTGGCGCTGGAGCGCTCGGTCTTGATGCGGAACACGCGGTCTTCCAGACCCTGGCGGTTCGGGTAATAGATCAACGAGATTTCGCGCTGCGGATCCTTCACCAGCGTGTCGTCGTCATCCCACGAGGGCACCCAGAACTGCGCGTTCTCGTCATAACACTCCAGCCACTCGTCCCACTGTTCGTCATCCAGCAGGCGCGCCTCCTTGTACAGGAAAGCCTTCAGGTTCACCAGATCGTTGTTCGCGCTCTTGCTGCTGCTCCTTCTTTTTCTACGGCCTTCTGCATCACTTCCATCCAGTAGTGGTGCTGCAGCGTGTACAGTCCCTCGTCCTCGGTCTTCACGCCCGACAGCAGCGGCTTCAGGCCGATGGCATCGGCGGCTTCGTCCGCACCGCGGATCCAGTGCTTGCTGCCGCGCGACTGGTCGTTCCACTCCAGCGCAATGCCGTTGTAGCCCTGCTGGCAGGCGCGGAACTCTTCCAGATCGTCCGGCGTGGCCATGCCGCTGGCGTTGAAGAAATCTTCATACTGGCGGATGCGGCGCATCGAGCTCACCCTGCACGAGATGGCCACCGTCGAGCAGAACCAGGCGCTGAAGGAAGGTCGCATCGATGTCGGCTTCGGCCGCGTGCGCATCGACGACGCCAACGTGCGCCGCATCGTGCTGCGCGAGGAAGTGATGATGCTCGCCGTGCCGTTCGAGCATCCGCTGGGCCTGGCCGGCAAGCCGGTGCGCCTGCAGCAGATCGTGCACGAACCGCTTATCCTGTTCCCGCGCGCCCCGCGCCCCAGCTTTGCCGACCAGGTGCTCGCCGCCTTCCGCGACCGCGGCCTCGAGCCCGCCAACATGCAGGAAGTGCGCGAACTACAGATCGCCCTCGGCCTCGTCGCCGCCGGCGCCGGGCTGTCCATCGTGCCGAAAAGCGTGCACGGCATGCAGCGCACCGACGTCACCTACCTCCCGCTGGACGAGCGGGGCGTCACTTCCCCCATCGTCATGGCCATCCGCATGCTGGACGACTCGCAGGACCTTCGCAACCTGCTGCAGCTGATCTACACCATCTATGACGACGAAGGGATTGCCTATGTGCGGGAAACGCTGTGAGCATGCCGGTCCGGTGCACTACCGCAATGCTGCGACGGGCATGAAAAAGCCAGCTCGACACCATGTCGCGGGCTTGGCGGCGGGCTCCGCAGGGGAGCGGGCAGGAAGGATGGCACTGGCGGGGACCACATTGAAGTCATAACCTATTGATTTCATTGAGCACCAATACATACCAATCGGAAAAGTACCGTCAAAAATACCGTCAAATTGATTTGCTGCCCCCTTTTCTGCCGATTTGGCCCGTTGCCGATGCCCTACAGCCATGGTGTTGATCGCCGCAACATTGCACCATGCAGAGCGTGCAATGCATCCCGTCATTGCTTTTTTGTGGGGTTACACGGGTTACGGGGTTACACCGTTGATTTCATTGACTTTTTCTGTAACCCCAGCGTTTTGCCATGGGGTTACAGGGGTTACAGCACGGGGTTTGGATGTGATCGGCTCAAAGTCGAGCCGAATGTCGCGCACCAGGTGGCAGCATGTGGCGCTCTTTTTTTTTGGGTTGCAACCTGCAACCACGCCTGCAACTTTGGTCGCGCCACTACTGCGGCGCCCATGCAAAAGGGGTGTCACTTCTGACACCCCATTACTGTGATCTTGCCGTGCTGCCGATCCATCATGGGAAGTCCAGGTCTTCATCGGGCAAGCCTGCAGCTCGAATCCTTCCCCGTATCAATCCCAGCCTGCGGTGCATCCCCATAACGGTGACTTCACACGCTTTGCTGTACTGATCGAGCATCCGGCCATAGGTCGCCCAGTGCATCCCCTTGGGCTTGCCACCCTCGCCGTTGAGAATCCCCGGCACCCAGCCCAGCCGATCCCGCATCTTGTCGGCCTTGCGCAATGCCCTGCCGTCTTGGGTTTCCCGCTGTGACTGATACGCCAGCTTGTGGCAGTGCCTGCAGGCATAGATCGCGCCGCCGTACAGCTTTGCCACTCTGCGCCCGCAGCAGGGGCACAGAAACCAAACCCGACTTCCTCCATAGTTGCAGGGGGTGTAGGTCAGCGGCACCACGTAGTCATGATCCTTCCAGTCCTCGCCGGTTCGCCGTGATCGGTATATCAGCCGCACGCCCTTGCCCTCCATGCGGTAATTGATCGTCGCTGTCCGCTGCCCGTTGCTGCTCCAATAGATTTCACCTGCTGCAGCAGGCGCCAGCCAGCCATTACGCTGCATCTGGCGCACGTCCAGACTGCGCATGTCCGATGTGGTGCTGCGCCCGCCGTGCCTGCCGCTGCCGTATCCGCCCATGCCGCACCTCTCAAAGATATTCCGAAAACATCAGTCAAATTGCTGGTTTTCTGCGTCCTGCATCTGCTGGCGCTTCTTCCTGCCATGGTAGGCCGTCAGCACCTGCTGCACCTGCATATCCAGCGCTGGCCGCGCCTGCCCATCCTTGTCCGTCCATGCCTTCGGGCTGATGCTGCCAGCCAGCGCCACGGCGTCGCCGTCACCCAGCACCAGGAACTGCCGTGCAGCGTCACCAAAGACAATGCACGAGACAAACAGCACCTCGCCGTTACCGGCTGCTGCCTTGACCTTGCCCAGCGCGTATTGCTTGCCGTGGCTGTCGGTCCTGCTTTGTGGCTGGCCGTACACCTTGCCCGCAATCAATCCATCAATCATCGTCTTCCTCATCGCTGTTGAGTTGGTGCACTTCCGCATCCTTGGCAAGCTGAAAATTCACAGGCACCCCGGCATTGCAGCGCTCATGCCCCAATGCCTCCACGGTGGCGCGGACATGCTTTTCTGTCATGCCCAGCACATCGCCGATTTGCTCCATGGAATACATGGGCCTACCATCTGCCGCCCATGCACCAGGCTGCGGCAAGCCGAAGCGGTCCTGCATTTCCTGCTGCACCTGATCCTGCTGTCCCTTTGGTGCGTACCCCACACACTCGATAGCTGCAAGCATGGCCTGTATCGAGCGTGCGCCCTTCTCCTGCAAAGCCGCCTGCAGTTCCTCCCGCGCTCTTGCATACCGGACTGCCTGCGCATCTTCTGGTTCCATGCCGTACAGCTCACCATCGGACACCAGGCTATCGGCATGCCCCTGCATGGCCTGCGTCAGCGGGTGATTGGCGCCGTAGCGTTGGCGGTACTCGTTGGCCTGCTTGCTGGCCTGCTTGCGTGCTGCGTGTTGTTGAATGCTCATTGCTGCCCCTTCAGTTGATGCGGTGAACCTGCCCGGCGTCTGACACCATGCCGCCAATGTCGAGCCCCTTGTCGGCTGCTGCTGCGAGCATCTCGGCAAATGCCTGCTCTGCTTCCTGCTCATCCAGCCCCAGCGCCTCGCCCACTTCGGCCACGCTGTACAGCGGATTGCCGTCATCATCGCAGTGCGTGGCCGCCGGTAGCTGGAACATCTCGCACATCTTGTCCATCATGGCCTGCTGCAGTTCCTCCGGCAGATGCTCGTGCACCTGCATGATGGCAATGCCCGCTTCTGGGGAATCCTCGCCATGCTCTGCAATCACGGCATTCATTTCATCCACTGCCGCCAGGAAGCGCTCGTGCCGCTGCTGCTGTGCCTTCAGCTCATCCTTGACCCATTGGGGCGCAAGATCGAGCGCCTCCCGCATGGCAGCCTGTGCCTGTGGTGCATCCACGCCGTGCACCTCCACCAAGCGTTTGGCCCGCTCGTTGGCCGCTTCAAACTGTGGTGAAGTTTCCCTGTTGCTCATTGCGTCATACTTTCGTCGCCCACGTGGGCATTGCTTGCTCATAGTCGCGCCACAGTGCTGCACCAATGGCGCAGCGCTCACCCCGGCGCCTGCCTGCCGTCTTGCATTGGGTGCATTGCATGTGGTGATCCAGATAGGCCCGGTCCAGCTCGTGCCAGTCATACAGCTCGGCTTCGTTCGCCGCTTCTGCACCAGGCACTGCAGGGGCTGGAATCGGCGCCGCAGCCGGTGGTTTTGCGTTTGAACCCTGCCCCTTATCGAATTTCGGGGTTACACGGGTTACAGGGGTTACACCGTTGATTTCATTGAACTTTTCTGTAACCCCAGCCGTTTTTTGTGGGGTTACAGGAGTTACAGCCGGGGTTACAGCGCGGGTTACAGGGGTTGCAGCCTGTGCGTGGAGCCGCTGAATCAGTGCTTTAAGCGCTCCCATGGTCATCCTCCAATCGCTCGGGATTGATCTCGTACACCTTGCGCACGGCGCCATCCAGTCGCTTGGGCGTCTGGCGCCTGCCGTCAGCACCAGGCTTTGGCAGCGCCCCGCACTGCACCAGCACATCCAACGAGCGTTGCAGGTCAAAGCCCTTCAGCGCCTCCTTCATGCCCGAAGCCGTGAACAGGTACCGCACACTGCTGCCGGTGTTCTCGCGCCAGCCTGCCCGGTTGTGCACCACGGCTTGCGGGTTGTCCTCGTTCTGAAACCGACTTGCCCCGTGCAGCTCGATGAATGCGGCCACGGCCTGCCTGATCTGGCTTTGCTCCTTGTTGGCGTTGCTGCCGCCCCGATCCTGCTGCCAGGCGGTGAACATCTCCGCTGCCGCTGCAGTCGCCGCCCCTTCCGGCCAGCCGGTGACGCCGTAGCTGGTAGCAAGCTCTCCGGCCAGTGCGAGCATGGCAAACCGGGCTGCCGCCCGTTTCACCTGCCCGTCACCCCGCACAGCGAATGCAGGCAGCGCCTGAATGCCCGCCAGCGCCTCGGCGAAGTCCTCGCCTTGCTCACGGGTCAATCGCTGCAGGAAAGCCCGCCCAGCGTGGCCGTAGTGCGTTGCCGCCGCCCGCTTGATGCTGTCGCTGAAGACGGTACCGCTGGCGTAGCCGTGCAGCTCATCCCATGCGCCATGCCTGCGCTGCACACGAACATCCAGCAGCCGCACGGCCTGCCCCGCCTTCACCCTCTGGCCGCCTTCCTGCATGGACGTTTCGATGGTGGTTTCCCCAGTGGAGACAATGAAGCAGCGCCAGCGCGTCACGGTGCGAACGGTGCCGGTCCTGCTGGCCCGCTGCTTGCCGCGCCCGTTGCCCAGGCTGTACACGATGGCGCCAATGTCGCGCGGATCGCATTCGCTGATTTCGTCCAGCGCCAGCAGGCTGTCATTGAACATGCTGGCTGCGCCCTCCATGCCGTTGGCCGTGGCCCGCCAGCTTCTGCGGTAACCCTCGCCGCCCCACACACTGCACGCTGCCTGCAGCGCCGTGGTTTTGCCGGTGCTGGAATCGCCCACGAAGTGCACCCCGCCCGATTCGGCATTGCACCTTGCCAGCAGTGCACCAGCGAATGCAGCGCAAAGCGCCAGCAGCAGCACGGGATTGCCCACAGCAGGCATTGCCACACCCTCGCGCCAGCCGTCCAGTGTGCCGCCCGTGGTGTACTCGTTGCCATCTGCCTCACCAGACTGGAACACCACGCCGCCAGCCCCGGCGCCGATGACGGTATCAGGCAGCACGAAAGCCCGGAAGGTGGCGTCTGCCCAGCCGGTCTGCAGGCAGCAGCGAACCCGCTTTCTCGGCACCAGGCTCAACAGGTAGCGCGTCAGGCTGCTGCGCTTGTCCGGGTCCAGCTCCAGCCCCATGGAAAGCAGCGCCCCGCGCAAGTCGGCGCCGTCTGCCTTCAGTAGCTCCATGGGCATGGCCCACTCCCGCCATTTCCCGGTCGTGGTGCGAAACCGCAGCAGGCGCCCGAAGTTGTTTTCCTGCGGGTCGTGCGTCACTGCATCCATGTACAGCGGTGCGCAAATCCAGACTTGGGTCAACTCGGGTTCGCCGTTATTGCGCTCACGGATGCCAAAATACCAGACGCCTGCACGGTGCGTCACCTTGCCGTCAGTGCCCTTTACCGCCTCGTTCAGCACCACGTAGCGCGGACGATCCTTTTGGTCGGGGATGGGGCTGGGTTCTGCCTGCTGCTGATCCTGCTGCCCGTCCGCCTCGATCTGCACCAGGTGGCCGATAGGGGTATCTGCTGGCACTTCGGCCAGTGCCGTGATTGCTTCCGTCATGGGCAATCCTCCAATTCATCAAATGCGGCCTTCACTGCCGCCAGCCCCTGCAACTGGTGCAGGTCGTTGAAGTCGGTAGCGCCAGCCGGTCGGCCAGCGTGGAACAGCGGTACCGCCACGGTGCCGCCCACGGATAGCGCGGCCTGCTGTGCCTGCTCCATGCCGGGGTTGCCCGGCGTGGCGTGATCGTCGTCAGCGGCCACGATGATCTGCAGGTCAGGGTGGCGCCTGTGCAGCGCCTGTGCAGCGCCTGTGCCACTGCCTGCAGGTTGCCTGCGTTGAAGGCCACAGCCACAGCGTGGCCGGTCACCTCGTGGATGCTGGCGCCCGTGGCGTAGCCCTCGCACACCACGATGACGCCTGCAGGCTTGCCGATGGCGTGATAGCAGCCGCGCACCCTGCCGCCCGCCTGAAAGCGCTTGTCACCATCAGGCGTGATCGTCTGGATGCTGTGCAGGGTGCCGCTGGTGTCGCGCAGCGGGATCATCAGCAAGCCGCCGTACTGCCGCAGCCCGTAGCCGTGCACGCCCTTGCGCTGCAGGTAGGGGTGGCCGGTACAGTCGCCTGCCGCCTCCCATGCCTGCATTGCGCTTGCTTTTGCTTGCTCCTGCCTGCGCTGCTGATCGGCCTGCCGCTGCACCAGCAATGCCCGGATGGTTTCGCGCATCGCTGCACGCTCTGCCGGTGTCATGGCTTCGTCGCTCTTGCTGCACCAGGTGACAGTCAGCCCCTGCCGCCAGTCTCCGAAGATGCCAGCAGGCAGGCCATCCAGATGCAGGCAGTACCAGCCCGCCGCGTCGCTGCGCTTGCCGTTGGTACTGAAGCGGTGCACCTTGCCGTCAGCCTCGATGTGATCGGGTGGCGTCAACCCGGCGCCCAGCAACGCATCGCGGAAGTCGTTGACGATGGTGTCAGGCGTCATGCTGCACCTCCGTGCGTTTCTGGCGCTTGTGACGCGCCGCTTGCGCCCGGTAGATCGTGCGTGCTGTCATCGCTGCGTCGTTCGCTGCTTCCAGCCCCGGCGCCTCCACCTCAAAACCCACAGCCTGCGCATTGGCCTTCAGGTGCACCACACCAGCCGCTGCAGCGTCGCCCGCCGTGGGGTAGGTGCCGGGCAGTCGCTGGCGTCGCAGCAGCGCGGCATTGGTGCTGCTCCATGCGCTGTAGATGGCGACTCGGAAGGTCATGTCTGCACCTCCTGCACCAGCTTCGGCAGCTCGCCCGCCTGCTGCTCGATGGCCCAAGCCAGCGCGTACATGCGTGCCTTGTCGCTGGCATCCATCGCGTGGCTGTCGATTTCATCATTCAACAGGGACACCAGGCTGGCGATGCGCTCCTTGGCGGTGTTCAGCTCGATTTGCAGCCCCTCCAGGCCCAGGGTGCTAAGTCGGAATTCCGATCTTTTGCTCATGCTGCGCCCCCCTTGCCGAGTTGGTATTCCATGCTCTTGATAGTGGTCAGCTCATCATTGATCGCCGCCATGGCGTTGCAGGCCAGCTCTGCAATGGCCCTAGCTGCTGCACGGCTTGCATATTGCAGTGCGTCCATATCGCCAAATTCAGCGCGCAGCCTCAGCATCTCGGCCATCTGCTCGATCTGGTACAGCGTTTCCAATGCGATGGCTTGACGCTCCTCACACCAGAATTCGGCATTGCTGGCCGGGGTCGTGGAAGTGGTCGGCGCCTTCATGCTGCACCTCCACTTGCCAGCGCTTCGGCCAGTGCACTGACTTCTTCAGCAACAGAACAGGCCAGCCACAGCGTGGCTTCCTGAATGCTTTCATGCTGGCCGGTGAAGTTGTCGCGGGATGCGCCACACGTCTGCAGCAGCAGCGCGTGGAGTTGCGTTGCACGCTCTGTCAGCATGTCGATTGCGTCGGTACGGCGCTTGATGCTGGTACCGGCTTTGCTGGTGGTCAGCGTCAGCCATACGTGATCGATAGTGACGCCTTCAGGCGTGGGGATGCTTGCGCCGTTGGCGCGGGTGATGGTTGTCATGGTTCAGGCTCCTACGGGAACGTTGAAGAAGCCCCCTTTTGCGTGACTAGCGCATAGGGTGGGCGTGGGTGTAGTCACACGTCCGTAGCCGTGCCGCCGTCCTTGCGGATAGGCGCTCCCACGCCCGTAACCGTGACGGCTGGCCGTGGATACACCACGTCCTGCCAGGTGTTCAGGCATGACAAAACCCCGCTTAACGGTGGGGGCAGCAACCGCTACAGATTTGGTGTGACTAGCACCAGCGCATTTCTGCGCCGGGGTCATTGTGGCATGTACGGGCAGGCTCGTGCAAGTCGCCAGCGCGATGGCTGCCGCTGCTGTACAGGCATAGCCGTAGATGGCAGAATGCCGTACCAGATGCGATTCGATGGCCGCCTGCACAGCTCCCCAGCTCCAGGCGGTTTTCTTTTTGGTGGTCCTCATGCTGTGGCCTCCAAAAAGAACAGGCCCACGCGGTGCAACTCGCCCGCTTCGGTTTCCTGCTGCACCCATGCCATGCCGATCTTGCGGCCTTCCTTGTGGCGCAGCTCGTTGATTCGTGCATTGCAGTCGTAGCAGTCCAGGTGGCGTTACATTTCGCTGCTGGTGCAGGGAAACAGCGCAAGCGCCGCCATGATGCGCTGTCGCTGCGCTGCCGCGCTGCCGCTGGGGTAGGACTTGAGAATCTGCACCAACGCCTGCAGTTTCTCCGGCGTGGTGTGATGGTGCGGAATGCTGCTCATGCTGCACCCTCCGTCTGGCCTTGCAGCCAGGCTTGAATCGCCGTCAGGTCAAACAGCGTGACGCGGGTTCCGGCCTTGATCGGCTTGGGAAAATCGTCACGGGTTTTCGCCCAATGCCACAGCGTCGTTTCGCTGATCTTCAGGAAACGCGCTGCTGCTTTCGCCCGCTCATAGTGGGGCTGGGTGTCGTGGCTGGTGGTGACTTCACGCTGTGGCGCGTGAATCGGTTTGGTGGCTGCTTTCTGCATTGCCGTCTGATCCTTTCATGGAAGGACGGCATTGCAGGTTGTGCCAGTTGCTGCAATACCGCCCGATGAGGCACGGTATGCAGTTTCTAAGAGTGATTCCGCTATGTCACTGACAATAAAACAGGTCTACTTTTTGTCAGCAGTCATCTCGGCAATTCGATCAAGCGCGGCATCCATTTTTTTATCCAGTTCGGCCAACACATCGCGGTTCATGGCCTCTGCCCGCATTTCTTCAATTCTCCGGCCCATTCGCTCTAAAAAGGTTTCGTACACCTCCCCACGCTCTGCAGCCTCCTTTCTCGCCTCAGCATCAAAACGGGCGCCCATTCGCAAAAATTCACGCCGCTGGTCTCTCTCCTCCTTAGTTTTTGGCAAGTGTGTGCTGTGATCTTTGACGATACGCGCAAGGTGACGCTCACCCTTATGGTGACGCTTTACCAGCTCATCCATCGTTTCCTGATATGTCATCCCGTCATCGCGCATATCGAAAAATTCCCACGCGATGAGGGTTTTATCTATATGAGCGTCATCGTGCTTTGGCCTTCCCGCTTTGGAATAAGGCAGCCGCCCTGTTAGAACGATTTCGACCATCAGCAAATTCATTACCTGCTGGAAAAGCGGATGGATTGCGCCGTCATCCAGAACCAGCCCCGCGAGTATGTGGAATGCCTGCTGTTCCGCGCCGTTTTCCCCGTCAGCTATCGCTGTCAGCGCTAATTGCTGCTGCGCCCATATATTGGTTCTTCGGAAGTGCGCCAAGTCGATCTTGTGATGCGCCATATTCACCCCAACACCCCGCACAAGGTGCCAGCCCCCGCCTGCCGGGGTGTGTGCAGGTCTGGCCGTGGGGATCAATCCACGGTAGGGGCTGGCAATCGTTCGCCCATGGTGGGCTGTATAAGCGTCCAGTGTAGCGGGTTGACAATAGAAGGCCAACAGAATGTAAGGACGTTTGATAGGGCATACCGTTTTCAGTATGATGTCCTATCAAAATGATAGGTAAGCGTGGCCGATCCAAGCATCCCCCAACTTGAAAAACACATCCGCAGAATGGCCGCAGACAGTGCCAATGTGGCATTCACTGATCATGCAGATGTGCGAATGCGCCAGCGCCACGTCAACCGCCCCATGGTGTTCGATGTGCTGCTGCAGGGGCGCATGAATCTGCCGCCCGAACCAGACATCAGACATGGGGGGCTCAACTGCCGCATGGTGCGCTATGTGGCAGGCATGAACGTAGCGGTAGTGGTGAACGTGGAGTATCCCGCCCCGGAATTGGTCATCGTGACCGTGATTGACATAACGAAGGAATAGCCATGATCCAGTACAAAGACGGCGGCCTGCGCAATGTATGGCTTGCAAATGGGTATGAAGTGCGTATGACGCGCTTTGGCGAAGCCGTGGCGATTCACGATCAAGAAGGACTGACCAAAGCGGTGTGTTTGGCGCTCACCAAGAAGCCCAGCCACATGACTGGTGCTGAATTTCGCTATGTGCGCAGCGCTGGCATGCTGGCCTCGCAATCGGCATTGGGCCACCTTCTGGACGTTGACGCGCAGACTGTTGCCCGCTGGGAAAAGGACTGCAAGGTGCCGCGCTGGGCAGACAAGCTGCTGCGTCTGCTCTACGCTGCTCATGCCGAAGGCAACGTGCCGATTCGGCGGGTGATGGAGCGCACCAACCAAGTGGAGCGGCTGGTAAACCAGAAGATCGTCATCCAGGAATCGCGCAAGGGCTGGGAAAGCACCATTGAAGATTGCGATCAAGTGCCCGCCTGATCCCGCCCAGCCCCACAGCAGCCGCCATCGTGCGGCTTTTCTTTTGCCTGCAACACCAGGTGCAGGGACTAGCTTCGGCTGGATGGTGCCGCTCCCGATATGCAGATTCGCACATCGCCCTGCCGATGCTCAAATCTGTGCATCGGTCTTTTTATAGGCGTATGCGTTCGGTGAACCCATCTTGAGTCGAGGACGGTAATCGACGATCGTCCCCACGAAGGAGATCGTGGGGACGATGGAACGATTGATCGATGGACAGCGCCGACTGCGGCGCGAGTACAGCGCTGATTTCAAGGCGCTGGTGTTGGCTCAAACCCGTGGGCCGGGTGCATCTGTGGCCGGTGTAGCCTTGAGTCACGGCCTGCACCCGAATATGGTGCACCGCTGGTTACGCGAAGAGCGCTTGACGGGTACACACGTCCAGCAGCAACTGCCGGCCTTCGTTGCCCTACCTGTTCCGACGGGCGTCAGCGATGTTCGCGTTGCTCAGACGGCAGGGGCTGCCTCGGGCGCGGAGGGCGAGTTCATTCGTATCGAACTGCAGCGTACCGGCGCCACCATCACGATTACCTGGCCGGTGACGGTGGCTGCTCAATGCGCCCAGGCACTGCGTGAGTTGCTGCGATGATCCGTATTGATGCCCTTTGGCTGGCCACCGAGCCGCTGGACATGCGCGCCGGAACGGAATCGGCTCTGGCCCGCGTGGTGGCGGTCTTCGGTGCTGCACGCCCGCATCACGCCTACCTGTTTGCCAACCGGAGAGCCAACCGCATGAAGGTTCTGGTGCACGATGGTATTGGTGTGTGGCTGGCGGCGCGGCGCCTGAATAGCGGCAAATTCGTCTGGCCGCGTGAGGGGGCATTGATCGCCAATCTCAGCCGCTCGCAGTTCGACGCTCTGGTGCTCGGGTTGCCTTGGCAGCGCCTGGGCGATGGTGGCGTCATCACCATGCTCTGAATCTGATCGCAGGCCTGCTGCCTGCCAATCGGTGCATGTGCCAATGGCGTGGCGTTGCCGGCGCTGGCACAGTCATGCCCATGGTGGTCGAGCCGCAATCCCTTGATAGTCTGAGTCCCGAGCAACTGCGCTCGGCGCTGCTGTCCATGCTGCAAGCCGCTGCTGCCAAGGACCAGGAACTGGCCTTCAAGCAGACCCTCATCGACAAGCTCACGCACGAGAACGCGCTCTTGAAGCGCATGAAGTTCGCCGCCCAGTCAGAGCGCTTCAGCCCTGAGCAGAAGAGCCTGCTCGACGACGAGATCGAAGCGGACCTGGCGGCCGTGGCCAGCGAGATCGACGGGCTGTCGCAGGCGCAAACGCCGACTACCCCCGAGAAGAAACAAGCCAAGCGCTTGCCACTGCCCGCCCACCTGCCACGTCGCGAGATCCGCCACGAGCCCGCGTCCACCACCTGCTCGTGTGGCTGCCAGATGAAACGCATCGGGGAGGACGTGGCTGAGAAGCTGGACTACGTGCCTGGCGTGTTCAGCGTCGAACGCCACATCCGCGGCAAGTGGGCATGCGCCCAGTGCCAGAGCATTCAACAGGCGCCGGTCGACGCGCACGTCATCGACAAAGGCATCCCCACCGCCGGCCTGCTGGCCCAGGTGCTGGTGGGCAAGTACGCCGATCACCTGCCGCTGTACCGGCAGGAGGCGATCTTCGGCCGCGCCGGCCTGGCCATCCCGCGCTCGACCCTGGCGCAATGGGTAGGCACCTGCGGCGTGCGGTTGCAGCCGCTGGTCGATGCCTTGAAGGACGAGATCCTCAGCCACCGGGTGCTGCACGCCGATGAGACTCCGGTGGCCATGCTCAAGCCCGGTGATGGCAAGACGCACCGCGCCTACCTCTGGGCCTATGCGCCGGGGGCGTTTGAAGACATCAAGGCCGTGGTCTACGACTTCTGCGAGTCTCGCTCGGGCGAGCATGCCCGGCGCTTCCTGGGCCATGGCACCGACAAGGCCTGGAAGGGAAGTCTGACCTGCGACGACTTCAGTGGCTACAAGGCCCTGATCGCCAGCGGCGTGACCGAGGTGGGTTGCCTGGCGCATGCCCGGCGCAAGTTCTACGATCTGCACGCGGCCAACCAGAGCCAGATCGCCGAGCTCGCCCTGCAACAGTTCGCCCGGGTCTATGACATCGAGCGCGAGGTCAAGGATCTGGGCGCCGAACAACGGCAAATCGTTCGACAGCAGCAGACAAGGCCCATCCTGGATGCCCTGCACGAGTGGATGACACTGCAACGGCGACAGGTGCCCGACGGATCGGCAACCGCCAAGGCGCTGGACTACAGCCTGCGAAGATGGGATGCGCTGACCCGATTCGTGGGTGACGGACAACTGCCCGTGGACAACAACTGGATCGAGAACCAGATCCGGCCCATTGCCGTCGGTCGCAACAACTGGCTGTTTGCCGGTAGTTTGCGCGCGGGCCAGCGGGCCGCCGCCGTCATGAGCCTGATCCAGTCGGCGCGCATGAACGGGCACGACCCGTATGCCTACCTCAAGGAAGTGCTCACGCGGCTGCCCACGCACAAAGCCAGTCGCATCGACGAACTCTTGCCGCACCGCTGGCAACCAGGCGCCATCTAAGTCTCAGCCACGTCCGCCGGTGGCGGTCAACATGGGATCACCGCGCGCTTACTTATAGGCTCCAAAAATTCAGGTGTACCAAGGTGCCCCCGCGCTGGGGACTGTCCACTTTTGGACTGTGCTAAGCCCATTTTTGGGCTGAGCGCAATTTTGCGTTTTGCTGATCCTGCCGCATCTCGCGGCTCAAAATTGAGCCGCCAGAATCTGCACTGCGCTTTTTAGGGACTCAAGAAACCCGCCGCCAGCACCAGGTCGATGACGCCCTGACGTTTTAGGCTGGCGTCGATTCTTGCCGCCATTGGCGCAACCTATCAAAAACCGCACATTTCGGGGATTCCAGTAGGTGGGCCCCTGTGGATAACTGCCTCTGGTGCCGGATCGTTTGGTTTCCCGTTGATGTGCCTAAATGGTGGGCATTGTGCATAACATCGGTAAACCCGCGTCTGCATTGACTATTCCCGATAGTGTGCAGAAAGTTGTCCACTTTGCATACTTGATACAACGAGCGTTATGTTTAATTATGTGAATCTATCGTCAAATAAAGCACATAACCGGGAAAAAATAGCCTAGAATCACACCATGACGCAACACGCCTACACCCTTCAAGACTTCGACGCCCACCTGCACGCCTTGGGCTGGAAGGTTTCTGACTTCTGCCGCGCCACTGGCCTGCATCGCAATACGCCCAGCCGCTGGCGCACTGAAGGCGTGCCGATCCCGGAATGGGTCGGCAAGCATCTGGCTCTACTGCTGGAAGTGGAGCGCCTGCACGCCGCGTACCTGCGCCCGGCGAAAGATTGATCTTTCACCCACGTGCCTGTCAAAGGGCATTGGACATGGCATGAAAGAACCGCCTCGGTGAGCAGTTTTGGTGGGTTAGCTTACCGACTTAGCCAGCGGGGGTGATGCACAGGCAGGCGCAAGATTGGGCAAGCGCATCCTCGCATTTCGCTGGGAAGCCGGGGGAAAAGCCTCACGTAAGTGGCCGCACCTTAGCATCACCTCTGACGAAAATTCAGTTGCACATGGAAGAAGCTGTGATCCCCGGGAAATAGTGGCAGCATCGCGTCAGGATTTCCTGCCAAATATCGTTCTATGACATTAGCGTAAGTCGTATCAAAAACTACTAACTCCTCTTTGATGAACGTATTCCCTGCCGCGCTCCGTCTACCCAATCCCATGGCGCGTAAATTTATGCATCGCATCAATTTTTTATAGAGGCCGTAGCCCCCAGAGCGCCGCTTTTGCTCTTGGAACTGATAGTACAAACGGTCAACTTCCGAGCAACCAGATTCAGCCAAGAGCTGAACCAACTCAGCCTTTCTTGCCCCCGAACGAAAGGGAATGGCATTTTTTGCAAGAGTTTCCTTTAGCTCTGCCACGGTACGTTGTTCCAGCGCTTCCTCGCGCGACACCTGCACGCTAACCTTGGCGGGGTCTATCTCCCATACTTCTGGGAAATCAAGTGGAGTAGACAATCGGGCCTTGTCAAAAATGGTTCGCCACTCGGCAATCTCCAACCATGCCCATGGCCGTTCGGCAAAATACCGCTGAAAAACAGGCTCCATGTAGTTGTGCGGCAAGCCAAAGCCTCCACAGCTTTGCACCATGCTGAAAATCTCGCTCTTTTCTCTCTCTGATAGGCCTTGCACACTCTTCATCGTGTAGGTAAACGCAGCTTCTTCGCGTTGAAGCGTTACCTTTGGGCCTGCCGCGATTGCCAACTCTTTGGCGCGCTGCCGCAGCATTGGCTCTTGCTCACTCGCTTCTCTGGCGTCCACTGGTTTGCTTCCGAATATCTTTCTCGAAAACCAGCCAAACATTTCATCTCCCTACGGTGGATGGATGCTTGCATCTTACCCATTTACTGCGGCGTGCTGGCGGAGCAACACCACGCCATGGATAGCGCCCTGTAACCCCGCCTGTAACCCCAGCGTGTAACCCCTGTAACCCCAGCGTTTTGCCATGGGGTTACAGGAAAACATCAATAAAATCAATGCTGTAACCCGTGTAACCCGTGTAACCCCGAAAAACAAAGAGGGGTGGGGTCAAACATGCGGTCAGCCTGCCTTGCGCTTGGGCAGCACGATGACGTTATCTGCCCGGCGTGCCTGCAGGTAGTCGGCCCACCATTGCATCAGCTTGCCGCGCTGGGTCAGGTAAGTGGCATGGTTGTACGCTGCGCTTACTTCGTCGCGGTCAGAGTGGGCCAGTTGCAGTTCGATGTGGGCATGGTCAAACCCCTGCTCATGCAGGATCGTGGAAGCCAGCCCCCTGAAGCCGTGTCCCGTCATGGTGCCCTTGTAGCCCATGCGGTACAGCGCATACAGCACCGTGTTGTTGCTCATGTGCTTGCGTGGGTTGCTCTCATGCGGAAACAGCCACTCACTGCGCCCGGTGATCGTGTGCAGCTCTCTCAACAGCACCAGCGCCTGCCGTGCCAATGGGACGATGTGCGGGGTATCCATCTTCATTCGGTGTGCCGGTATGTCCCAGCGCTTGCCCACCAGGTCGAATTCATCCCAGCGTGCCCCGATCAAGTCACCAGTACGCACAAACGTCAGGGCCATCAGTTGCATGGCGATGCGCGTCAGGATGCTGCCCTGATAGTCATCCATGTCCCGCAGTAGCTGGGGCAGGTCTTTTGCCGTGATCCGCGCGTGGTGTTTGGCCTTGCGCTGCGGCAGCACGTCCGATGGCTTGATGAAGCTGGCCGGGTTGCTGTCCGTGATGCCATGCGCCACGGCATACCGGAATATCTGCCCGCAGTTCGATAGCGCACGCGCCGCCATGTCCAGTGCGCCCCGTTCTTCTACCTTCTTCACGATGGCAATCAGCATGGGTGCAGTCACCTCACCAATGGGCAATGCACCAACGATAGGAAACACGTCACGCTCCAGCCGCTTGACCGTGTAATCAATGGTGTGGGGTGTCTTGCCAATGCTCCACTGATCCAGCCAGCGCATAGCCACAGACTGAAAACTGTTTTCCAGCGTAGCCGCCCGCTGCAGCTTCTCCGCCTTGCGGTGCAGATTTGGGTCTATGCCCTGCGCCAGCAGCTCCCGCGCCTTCTCCCGCGCCTTGCGTGCCTGCCCCAGCGATACAGCCGGATAGACACCCAGCGCAAGCGTCTTGCGCTTGTCGGCAAAGCGGTAGTCCATGCGCCAGTATTTGCCGGATGCCTTCACCAGCAGGAACATGCCGCCGCCATCCGATAGCTTGTCACCTGCCGCGCTGCCGCTGTGCCGTGCGTTTTTTACTGCCGTGTCTGTCAGTGCCATAGTGCCTTTGTCGGTATCTGGGTGACGGTATCTGACGGTACTTTTCTGCCGCCTGCTGGCCGGTACCGTCAAAAGTACCGTCAAAGTGACGGTATGTCATTGTCCCTTGCCGGACTACTTCGGACAACAAAAAACCCGCAAGCCTAGGAGACATGCGGGTTTTCGGACTTCATCGGACTATGCCGGATTGAATTGTGGCGCGACTGGCGGGGATCGAACCCACGACCCTTGGCTTCGGAGGCCAATACTCTATCCACTGAGCTACAGTCGCACGGAAAGGAAGTCGCCAAAGTCCCGTATGTTGTGGTAAGCATGACAGGTTCTCTTTGGCAACGGGCAATTGTAGGTGTTTTTTGCAGCAGCGGTGACTATAATTGCCTGTCACTTTTAGTTTCCAATCAACACAGCCCTGAGGACGTTATGAGCCAGAACGCTCTTGATACATACAATGTTTCCGAGGCGACCAAGAACCGCCAGTTGGCGATTGTTGCGGCGCTCACCTTCGGCGCCCTGTTCGCCCTGCTGGCCGTGTCGGTGTATTTCAGCACCTACGCAACGCCCTCCTTCAACGCCCACAGCCCCGCTGCCCAGATGGCTGCCGCCCAGCGCATCCAGAAAGTCGGCAGCATCGAACTGCAGGCTGCTCCCGCCGGCGGTGGCGCTCCCAAGACCGGCGAAGAAGCCTACAAGGCTGCCTGTGCCGCCTGCCACGACGCTGGTGTGACCGGTGCTCCCAAGCTGGCCGATGCCGCCGACTGGGGTCCGCGTATCGGCCAGGGCGTGGAAACCCTGTTCAAGCACGCCATCGAAGGCTTCACCGGCGCCAAGGGCACCATGCCTCCGCGCGGCGGCACCACCTTCACCGATGACGAAGTGAAGCGCGCCGTGGTGTTCATGGCCAACAAGAGCGGTGCCAGCTTCGCCGAACCCAAGGCTGCCGATGGCGCGGCCGGTGCTGCTTCCGGCGCCGCCTCCGCTCCGGCTGCCGATGCTTCCGCCGCGGCTCCCGCCGCCGCCGCACCTGCCGCTTCCGCTGCAGCCCCAGCCGCTGCCGCTACCGCCGTCGCTGCCGGCGCAGGCGAAGCCCTCTACAAGTCCACCTGCCAGGCCTGCCACGTTGCGGGTGTAGCCGGCGCTCCCAAGCTGGACGACAAGGCCGACTGGGCTCCGCGTATCGCCCAGGGCGAAGCCACCCTGTTCAAGCACGCCATCGAAGGCTTCACCGGCGCGAAAGGCGTGATGCCGCCCAAGGGTGGCTCCACCGCCTCCGACGACGAAATCAAGGCTGCCGTCCAGTACATGGTCAGCCAGGCCAAATAAGCCCCTGCAGGCGGCCTTTTCCTAAGCCGCCCATCTCAGGCACCCCGAAGCTGCATGCCGGCCTCGGGGTGTTTTTTTGGGTGTCAGCCCGCGGCAGCCTGATCCTGCTGCGGACTCGGACGATAGCCGAAGCGCTCCGGCAGGCTGTCAGCCTGCACATCCTCCAGCGGCCACACCACAACCTCGACCGCCTGCGCCATGACCAGCGTGTCCAGCGTGTGCACCAGGCCCAGCCCGCGGTCCGTCGCCAGATAGACATGGCCGTGCTCGTCGCAGAGCGCACGCCCCACCTGTACCGGCTCGCCCGTATGCGTGCGGACGGCATAAGCGCCGCTCGCCTCCTGCTGCACCCGAAGCACCCAGGGCGCACTCTCCAGTTCCACGAACACCCGCTGCGGCCCGTTCTGGAAATACCAGCGCCCCTGTTCGTCAGCCAGGTAGTTGCGCCCGATGAACTCCCGCAGCTTGTCCAGCTGCACCACCGATCCCCGGCTCGCCGCGCTGCTGCCCGGCCCGCTGAAAGGCCCGGCCGCCTGCGCCGCAGCATCCCGCAGATACCAGTCCCCGCGCATGCCCAGGCCCAGCCAGCCATACGCATGGGGCACGTTCGGCCATTTCGCCATGGCCTGCTTCACCAGATCATCCATCACCTTCCTCCTGCGGGCCACCGGGCCCCTTGGTTCCGATTGTGGCGCAACTCGCCAGCATCCAGTCCGTCACGGCACGCGGCATGCCGAACAGCTGCCCCGGCCAGCGCCCCTCCACAAAGCCCACATGCCCGCCGCAGCGCGGCTGCCACAGCGTCACGCAGTCCGGCACTTCTCCCCTTGCCGGCAGCACCGAGTCCGGCACAAAGGGATCATTGCGTGCATTGAGCAGCAGCGTGGGAATGCGCAGGGCGCTCAGGTGCGGACGCGAGGACGCGCGCCGCCAGTAGTCGTCGGCACCTCCGAAGCCATGCAGCGGCCCGGTGAAGGCGTCATCGAAATCGAACAGGCTGCGCGCCCGCAGCACCCGCTGCAGGTCGAACAGATCCGGAAACTGCCTGGCCTTGAGCCGCGCCTTGTGCATCATGCTGGCCAGGAACATGCGCTCGTAGCTGAGGCGGTTGAAACCCCTGTGCAGGGCGTGCCCGCAGGCCGCGAGATCCAGCGGTGCACTGATCACCGCAATCGCCGCCGCACGCCCACGCGCGTGCTCCCCCTGCTGCTGTGCCCAGCGCAGCAGCGCATTGCCGCCCAGCGAAACTCCGGCCACGAACAGCGTGGCGTCCGCACCCAACTGCCGGTCCTTCCAGTCCTGCATGCGGCGCAGGATCCACTCCACCTCCTGCCAGTCGCCACTGTGATAGGCACGCGCCGCCCGGTTCGGCTCGCCGCTGCAACCCCGGAACATCGGCACCGCAAATGCCCAGCCCAGGCTGCGCGCACGATGCGCCATGGCCAGCGCATAGTGACTGCCGGAAGAGCCTTCCAGTCCGTGAAACAGCACCAGCAAGGCACGCGGCCTGCGGCCCTGCCCATCATGCCGCGCCGGCGCGGGCTGCAGCCAGTCGACATCCACGAAGTCGCCGTCCGGAGCCTCCCAGCGCGTGCGTACATAACGCGGCCGTTCGCCGCTCCATGCGCGCGCATACAGCGCCGGCCAGATGGTCTGGCTGTGTCCGTCCGGCAACCAGCGCGGGCAACGGTAATTGAACTCCATGCCCGCCAGCATAGCAGCCGCACACTTGCGGATGCCGACTACGTCACGCTGGCCGCAGTTGTCGGCGTATTCCTGCAAAAAGCACGAAAAGAATTACGCTATGCTTGCAATATTCTTGCACCCAACGGGGAGACCTCCACCATGAAACGCTGGTTCCTGATCCTGATTTCCATCCTCGGCCTGTTCAGCCTCAGCGGCTGCGGCTACAACCAGTTCCAGACGCTGGACGAACAGGTCAAGTCGTCCTGGAGCGAAGTGCTCAACCAGTACCAGCGTCGTGCCGACCTGGTGCCCAACATCGTCGCCACCGTCAAGGGCGAAGCCAACTTCGAACAGGAAACGCTGACCAAGGTGATCGAGGCCCGCTCCAAGGCCACCTCCATCCAGGCCACGCCCGAACTGGTCAACAACCCCGAGGCCTTCAAGAAATTCCAG
This sequence comes from Brachymonas sp. KE5, assembly GCF_057773645.1. Taxonomy (NCBI): domain Bacteria; kingdom Pseudomonadati; phylum Pseudomonadota; class Betaproteobacteria; order Burkholderiales; family Comamonadaceae; genus Allobrachymonas; species Brachymonas sp. KE5. The sequence goes on along the minus strand of NZ_CM173463.1, from coordinate 20,579 downwards.
GATGCCCAGGGCGAACTGTCCGGCGCCCTGTCGCGCCTGATGGTGGTGGCCGAGCAATACCCGCAACTGCGCGCCAACCAGGCTTTCCGCGACCTGCGCGTCACGCTCGAGGGCACAGAAAACCGCATCACCGTGGCCCGCAACAACTACATCAAGGCGGTGCAGGAGTACAACGTGCTGGCCCGCCAGTTCCCGACCAACCTGACCGCCATGATCTTCGGCTACAAGCCCAAGGCCAACTTCACGGTCGAGAACGAAGCTGCGATCTCTGCACCGCCCAAGGTCGACTTCGGCGGCGAGAAGAAGCAGTAACTCTCCTCACCGAGGCGGCACGCCCTCATGCTGAGCAACGCGCTATCCCTGCCGCACACTGTCCGCTGGCGCCTCTGGCTGGCGGGCCTGCTGCTGAGCCTGTGCGCCCTGCTGCCGGCGGCCTGGGCGCAGCAACTGGTCCCGGTTCCCGCGCTCACGGCGCGCGTGATGGACCAGACCGGCACACTCAGCCCTGCCGACAAGGCCGCCATCGAGGCCAAGCTGGCCGCCTATGAGCAGAAGCAGGGCAGCCAGCTGGTCGTGCTGATGGTGCCCACCACGCAACCCGAAGACATCGCATCGTTCGGCTACCGCGTCGCCAGCACCTGGAAGATCGGCCGCCGCGAGGTCGGCGACGGCATCCTCATCATCGTCGCCAAGGACGACCGGCGCATGCGCATCGAAGTGGCCAAGGCACTCGAGGGCGCCGTGCCCGACATTGCGGCCGGCCGCATCATTGACGACGCCATGAAGCCGCGCTTTCGCGCCAACGACTTCGCCGGCGGGATTTCCGCGGCCATCGACCAGATCACCGCGCGCATCGATGGCGAGGCCTTGCCGGCTCCCGGCAGCGCCCCCTCACAGTCCCAGGGGCAGGACGGCTTCGACTGGATGAGCGCCATCATGATCACTCTGATGATCAGCCTGATCGGCGGCAGCATCCTCAAGTCCATCATGGGCCGTCCGCTCGGCTCCATCGCAACCGGTACCGTGGCAGGCGGGTTCATGTTCGTGCTTTCCGGCGTGCTGCTGGCTGCCTGTCTGGCCGGGCTCGCCGGGCTGTTCATCGCTCTCGTCACCGGCATGGGGGGCGGAGGCGGGATGCTGCCCCCGGGCGGCGGTGGACGCGGCCGTGGCGGTCCCATCATTCTTCCCGGCCCGCCATCCGACTGGGGCCGGGGTGGCGGCTGGGGTGGCGGTGGCGGCTTTGGTGGAGGCTTCGGCTCCGGTGGTGGCGGTGACTTTGGCGGTGGCGGCGCCTCGGGAGACTGGTAAGCATGGTACTCAGGCGACTCTTCGGCAAACCCTCTGGCGCCTCTCCGGCGCCCTCCAGCACGGTCGCAGCCGTGCTGCCTGCGGACGCCCAGCAGCGCCTGTCCCTGCGCGTCTCGGACAGCGAGCGCCTGCACTGCGGCGAGATCCGCCTGTGCATCGAGGCAGCAATGCCGCCAAGCTACACCGAGCGCAATGCTCCGCCCCGCGAACGTGCGCTGTCCCTGTTCGGCAAGCTGCGCGTGTGGGACACCGAACACAACAACGGCGTGCTCATCTACCTGCTGCTGCAGGAGCACGCCATCGAGATCATTGCCGATCGCGGCTTCAACCGCCACGTGCCCCAGGCCGCCTGGGCACGCATCACGGAACGCATGTGCGAGCCCCTGCGCGAGGGCCGCTATGAAGAGGCGCTGGAGATCGCGCTGGAGGATGTGACGGCGCTGCTCGCCGCGCACTTCCCGCCCGACCCCCACCGCCCGCGCCTGAACGAATTGCCGGATGCCCCGGTGATCCTGGGCTGAGCGCAACCTCTGCTGCCTGCTGCCTGCTGCCTGCTGCCTGCTGCCACACAATAGCAACACAAAGAGCCGCGCATGAAAAAACCCTGTTCTTGCGAACAGGGTTTTCGGGTCTTTCAGCATCGCCGGCCAGGCCGGCGAAAGATGATCAACGCTTCTGGCGATACTTGCGCAGCGCAGCGATCTGGGCTGCCATCACAGCCAGTTCGGACTGGGCCATGGCAACGTCAAAATCGGTCTTGGCGTTGCGCAGGGCTTCTTCCGCGGCTTGCTGTGCTGCCTTGGCCTTGCCCTCGTCCAGATCCTTGCCGCGGATGGCGGTGTCGGACAGCACGGTGACAACGTTGGGCTGCACTTCCAGGATGCCGCCAGCCACGAAGACAAACTCCTCGTCGCCTTTTTCAGTCTGGATGCGCACGGAACCCGGCTTGATGCGGGAGATCAGCGGCGTGTGACCGGGCAGGATGCCCAGCTCGCCGCTCTCGCCCGGCAGTGCCACGAACTTGGCACGACCGGAGAAGATCGACTCTTCCGCGCTGACCACATTGACTTGCAGGGTGCTCATACACTACCCCTTATCAGCCGAGGTTCTTGGCTTTTTCGATGGCTTCGTCGATGGTGCCGACCATGTAGAAGGCCTGCTCCGGCAGGTGATCGCACTCGCCGTTCACAATCATCTTGAAGCCGCGGATGGTTTCCGACAGCGGCACGTACTTGCCCGGCGAACCCGTGAACACTTCGGCCACGTGGAACGGCTGGGACAGGAAACGCTGCATCTTGCGGGCGCGGGCCACGGTGAGCTTGTCTTCCGGAGCCAGTTCGTCCATGCCCAGAATCGCGATGATGTCACGCAGTTCCTTGTAGCGCTGCAGGGTACCCTGCACGGCGCGGGCCACGGAGTAGTGCTCTTCGCCGACCACGTTCGGGTCCAGCTGACGGCTGGTGGAGTCCAGCGGATCCACTGCGGGGTAGATACCCAGGGCGGCAATGTCACGGCTCAGCACCACGGTGGAGTCCAGGTGGGCGAAGGTCGTGGCAGGAGACGGGTCGGTCAAGTCATCCGCCGGCACGTAAACGGCCTGGATCGACGTGATGGAACCCACCTTGGTGGAGGTAATACGCTCCTGCAGGCGGCCCATTTCCTCGGCCAGCGTCGGCTGGTAGCCCACGGCGGAAGGCATACGGCCCAGCAGAGCGGACACTTCGGTACCGGCCAGCGTGTAACGGTAGATGTTGTCCACGAAGAACAGCACGTCACGGCCTTCGTCACGGAAGGACTCGGCCATGGTCAGGCCGGTCAGGGCCACGCGCAGACGGTTGCCCGGGGGCTCGTTCATCTGGCCGTACACCATCGCAACCTTGGACTCGCCCAGGTTCTCCAGGTTCACCACGCCGGAATCGGCCATCTCGTGGTAGAAGTCGTTCCCTTCACGGGTACGCTCGCCCACGCCGGCAAACACGGACAGACCGCTGTGCGCCTTGGCGATGTTGTTGATCAGCTCCATCATGTTCACGGTCTTGCCCACACCGGCGCCACCGAACAGACCCACCTTGCCGCCCTTGGCGAACGGGCACACCAGGTCGATCACCTTGATGCCGGTTTCCAGCAGTTCCTGGGAGGGGCTCAGCTCGTCGTAAGCGGGAGCCTTGCGGTGGATGGAAGCCGTCAGGGCCTGGTCGACCGGACCGCGCTCGTCGATCGGGTTGCCCAGCACGTCCATGATACGGCCCAGCGTGGCCTTGCCGACCGGCACGGTGATCGGGGCCTTGGTGTTGTACACCATCATGCCGCGACGCAGACCGTCGGAGGAACCCAGCGCAATGGTACGCACGATGCCGTCACCCAGCTGCTGCTGCACTTCCAGGGTCAGCTCGGAGCCTTCCATCTTCAGTGCGTCGTAGATCTTGGGCATCTGGTCACGGGCGAACTCCACGTCCACCACCGCGCCGATACACTGCACGATCTTGCCTTGTACTTGATTTTCTTGAGCCATCTTTTGCTCCAATAATTTAATGGTTACACCGCAGCGGCACCGGCCACAATCTCGGACAGTTCCTTGGTAATCGCAGCCTGGCGCGTCTTGTTGTAGACCAGCTTGAGCTCATCGATCACGTTGCCGGCGTTGTCGGTGGCGGCCTTCATGGCCACCATGCGTGCAGACTGCTCGGACGCCATGTTCTCGGCGACTGCCTGGTAGACCAGGGCCTCCACGTAACGGCGCAGCAGGTCGTCGATCACGCTCTGCGCATCCGGCTCGTAGATGTAGTCCCAGGAGTGGGCCTTGCCGCTGGCACGCGTTTCCGCGACCATTTCTTCGTGCGACAGGGGCAGCAGCTGCTGCACCACCGGCTCCTGCTTCATGGTGTTGATGAACTTGGTGTAGCTCAGGTACACCGCGCTCAGCTCGCCACGTTCGTAGGCATCCAGCAGCACCTTGACCGGGCCGATCAGCTTCTCCAGGTGGGGGGTGTCCCCCAGCTGGATCGCGTTGGCCACCACGGGGGCGCCGACGCGGTTCAGGAAGCCGAAGCCCTTGTTGCCGATCGCAACGGCACGGGTGGACACACCGGCAGACTGCAGGTCACGGATCTGGTTGGTCACCTGACGCAGGACGTTGGTGTTCAGGCCACCACACAGTCCCTTGTCGGTTGTCACCACGATCAGACCGGCGGTCTTGACATCGTTCTTTTTCATGAACGGATGCACATACTCCGGGTTGGCCATGCCGAGGTTGGCAGCAATGTCACGCACCTTTTCGGCATACGGACGGGCCGCGTGCATGCGATCCTGCGCCTTGCGCATTTTGGATGCGGCGACCATTTCCATGGCTTTGGTGATCTTCTTGGTGTTTTCCACCGATTTGATCTTGCCGCGAATTTCCTTACCTGCTGCCACGTTGCTCTCCCGTGATCACGCGAAGTTTTTCTTGAAGGCGGCGATGGCGTCGGCCAGTTCGGCTTCAGCCTTGCCTTCCTTGTCGAAAGCCTTGTCGTTTTCCAGCTGGGTCAGCAGCGCAGCGTGCTTGTCCTTGAGGTGGGCATGCAGGCCGGACTCGAATGCCAGCACTTTCTTGACGTCGATATCGTCCAGGTAGCCCTTGTTCACTGCGAACAGGGAAGCGGCCATCAGGCTGATGGGCAGCGGGCTGTACTGGGGCTGCTTGAGCAGTTCGGTCACGCGGGCACCGCGGTCCAGCTGCTTGCGGGTGGCTTCGTCCAGATCGGAAGCGAACTGCGCGAACGCAGCCAGTTCACGGTACTGTGCCAGGTCGGTACGGATACCGCCGGACAGGCCCTTGATCAGCTTGGTCTGGGCAGCACCACCCACGCGGGACACGGAGATACCGGCGTTGATGGCGGGACGGATACCGGCGTTGAACAGGCTGGTTTCCAGGAAGATCTGGCCGTCGGTAATGGAGATCACGTTGGTCGGAACGAACGCGGACACGTCACCGGCTTGCGTCTCGATCACGGGCAGTGCGGTCAGGGAACCGGTCTTGCCCTTGACTTCACCCTTGGTGAAGGCTTCGACGTAGTCGGCGTTCACGCGGGCGGCACGCTCCAGCAGGCGGCTGTGGAGGTAGAACACGTCGCCGGGGAAGGCTTCGCGGCCCGGGGGACGGCGCAGCAGCAGGGAAACCTGGCGGTAGGCCACGGCCTGCTTGGACAGGTCGTCATAGATGATCAGGGCGTCCTGGCCACGATCGCGGAAGTATTCGCCCATCGTGCAGCCGGAGTACGCGGAAACGTACTGCATGGCAGCGGATTCGGAGGCGGAAGCAGCCACCACGATGGTGTAGTCCATGGCTCCGGCCTGTTCCAGGGCGCGCACCACGTTCTTGATCGACGACGCCTTCTGGCCGATGGCGACGTAGATACAGGTCATGTTCTGACCCTTCTGGCTGATGATGGTGTCCACTGCCACGGCGGTTTTACCGGTCTGGCGGTCACCAATGATCAGTTCACGCTGGCCGCGGCCGATCGGCACCATGGAGTCGATCGACTTCAGGCCGGTCTGCACCGGCTGGTCCACGGATTTACGTGCGATCACGCCCGGGGCAACCTTCTCGATCACGTCCGTCATCTTGGCGTCGATCGGGCCCTTGCCGTCGATCGGCTGACCCAGCGCGTTCACCACGCGGCCGATCAGTTCCGGACCCACCGGCACTTCCAGAATGCGGCCGGTGCACTTGACCGTGTCGCCTTCGGAGATGTGTTCGTATTCACCCAGAATCACCGCACCGACGGAGTCGCGCTCCAGGTTCAGTGCCAGGCCATAGGTGGCTGCGCCATCCTTGGTGGCCGGGAATTCCAGCATTTCGCCCTGCATCACATCAGACAGGCCATAGATGCGGCAGATACCGTCGGTCACGGAGATGACGGTACCCTGGTTGCGCACATCGGTGGAACCCACCAGACCCTGGATGCGGCTCTTGATTTGTTCAGAAATCTCTGCGGGATTGAGCTGCATGACTCTTTCCTTCTTTCTTTAATAGCCTCAGACCCGGCCCGCTTACGCAGTCAGCGCCTGTTTCATTTGTTCAATACGGGCTTTGACCGAGGTGTCGAGCACTTCGTCACCCACGACCACGCGTACACCGCCGATCAGATCGCTGTCCTGCACCACGCTCACATTGAGCTTGGCCTTGAAGCGTTGTTCCAGACGGGCCGTCAGGTCTGCCAGTTCGGCGCCTTCGATGGGGAAAGCACTGTAGATGGTGGCATTGGAAGCGCCGCTGGCGGCGTTCTTGAGGGCCTCGTACTGGCGTGCGATCTCGGGCAGCGCCGCAAGGCGCCCGTTCTGCAGCACCGTGCGCAGGAAATTGTTGCCGTCTGCGGGCAGGGCCACGGGCATCAAACCTGCAATCAGCTCGAACAGCTGGTTGCTGCCCAGTTTCGGGCTGGCAGCGACCTGTTGCAGTTCGGGATTGCCGACCACAGTAGCCAGGGGTTCCAGCCACTGGGCGGTTTCACCAAGCTTGCCGGTGCTGGCCTCGAACAGCGCCTGCGCATAAGGACGAGCAATGGTTGCAAGTTCAGCCATGTTCTTCCCTTAATTACAGCTCGGCCTTGAGGCGGTTGAGCAGATCGGCATGCACGCTGGCATTGACTTCCTTGCGGAGGATCTGTTCGGCGCCCTTGACAGCCAGGCTGGCGACTTCGTCACGCAGGGAGTCACGCGCACGGGACACCTGCTGCTGGGCTTCGGCCTGGGCGGCAGCAATGATCTTGTTGCCTTCCTCGACGGCCTTGGCCTTGGCTTCTTCGATGATGCCCTGGGCACGGCGCTCGGCATCAGCCAGGCGCACGGCGGCATCATTGCGGGAAGCGGACAACTCCTGCTCGACTTTCTTGTTCATCGAGGCGAGGTCTGCCTTGGCCTTGTCGGCCGCGGCCAAGCCGTCGGCGACTTTCTGCGCCCGCTCGTCCAGCGCTTTCATGATCGGCGGCCACACGTAGCTCATGGTGAACCACACGAGGATACCGAAGACGATCGCCTGGATAACTATTGTTGCATTGATATTCATGTTACCCCCTTTCGGTCATGAAAGGTGAACAGAATTAGACGGTGAAGGGGTTGGCGAATGCGAACAGCAGGGCGATGGCAACGCCGATCAGGAATGCCGCGTCGATCAGACCGGCCAGAATGAACATCTTGGTTTGCAATTCGTTGATCAGCTCGGGCTGGCGAGCGGAGGACTCCAGGAATTTGCCGCCCATCAGCGCAATACCGATCGATGCGCCGATAGCGCCCAGACCGACGATCAGACCACAAGCCAGTGCGACGAGGCCGAGAATGTTTTCCATGAAAAGCTCCTAAAGGTTGGTGGAAAAGTAAGAAAGGAAAAAACGAGGGAAAAAGGATCAGTGGGCTTCGTGGGCCTGACCGGTGTAGATCAGCGTCAGCATCATGAAGATGAAGGCCTGCAGCGTGATGATCAGGATGTGGAAGATGGCCCACACCGAACCTGCAATGATATGACCGATGGCCAGACCGATGCCGGTAGCGTTCAGTGCCCAGGCACCACCCATCAGCGCGATCAGCATGAACACCAGTTCACCGGCAAACATGTTGCCGAACAGTCGCATGCCGTGGGAAACGGTCTTGGCCACGTATTCGATGATCTGCATCAGGAAGTTGATGGGGTACAGCAGCGGATGGTTGCCGAAGGGGGCAGCGACCAACTCGTGCGCCCAGCCGCCCAGGCCCTTGATCTTGATGTTGTAGAACAGGCAGACCAGCAGCACGCCGATGGACAGGCCCAGCGTGGTGGACAGGTCGGCGGTGGGAACGATACGCATGTAGGCGTGGTGCGGGTCGTGGCCGGCAGCCGCATAGGTCTTGGCCCAGATTTCGGGCACCAGGTCGACCGGCAGCAGGTCGAGCGCGTTCATCAGGAAGATCCAGACGAACACGGTCAGGGCCAGCGGGGAGATCAGCTTGCGGCTCTTGGCGTTGTGGATCACGCCCTTGGCCTGGTTCTCGACCATTTCGGCCATGATTTCGACGGCAGCCTGGAAGCGGCCCGGCACGCCGGAGGTGGCCTTGCGGGCACCCAGCCACAGCAGCCAGCAACCCAGCACGCCCATCAGGACGGACCAGAACACCGAGTCGAGGTTGAACAGGCTGAAATCGACAATCTTGGATTGCTTGACCGCCTCCAGATTGAAGTTGTACTGCATGTGCTGCAGGTGGTGAACGATGTATTCACTTGCCGTAGGCGCGTGGTTTACCGCTTGATCAACGTTTCCAGACATAGTGTTCAATCCGTCTAATACCAAATCCTGTCAGTGCGCCCGCGCCTGGCCGCGTATCCACGCCCACCAGTACGCCTTCAGCGTCACCACGAAGCCCGCCAGCAGGGCTGGCCAACTCATCCATTCGCGCAGCAGTTGCGGCGCCAGCACGAGCATCAGGATGCTGAAGAGGACCTTGAAGCCTTCCCACATCAGTATCGTGGCAAAGCTCAATCCTGCACCACCAACCTTTCGCTGCGCTTGCATTTGCCGGCCCCAGCCCCGCAGCACGCCACCAGTGGCCAGTGCGGAAGGCAGGAGCACGGCAAGCACGCCGTACGCCGCTGACGGTACCACGCCCCACTGCCACCCGGCCCGCAATTGCAGCAACCAGACAACAAGCACCAGCACGACACCGACCGCTACCTGCACCCGCCACAAGCGCCACAGCGAGGGGGTGGGGTTGGCTTCCCGCCAGGCCCGGGCCTGCTCTGCAGTCCAGGGAATGATCTCTTCCTGTTCGGTTTCGTCGTCGAAGGGCTGGTATTTGTCCACGGGATCCTGCCTATTTACAAAGCGCTACCCCGCATACAGTTGGGCACATACCGTCGACCGGCATTATACGCAGGCCACCCCGGAGGTAAACACCTTGGCATCCATTTTTTGAAAGTGTCGTTGAAGGAACTGCACGCAAGTGTCGGCAAAACCGGGTTTTCGGTGACGAATGGGCGTCTTGCTGCATGAGGAGTACACTGCCGGCACCCGTCATTTCGGCGCTCAAGGGCCTTGCAGGGCTTGTATTTGGCATGATTCGTGCCCATTTGCAGCGGATCGCCCTGTTGCGTGGTCCCTGCGGCCGGCAGGCTGCCGCATGCGGAGCCTGTTGCCTTTTACGCACACGTCAACCATTACCCGACCGACTTGCCATGTCTGAACCGACCTCCGAGAACCCTGCAGACCGCCCTTCCCTGATCGACTACCCCTGCGATTTCCCGATCAAGGTGATGGGCGAGCGCGTGGACGGCTTTGTCCATGCCATCACCCACATCGCCAGGCAGTTCGATCCGGGCTATGACGCCAGCACGGTGGAGCTGCGCGAAAGCTCCAGCGGCAAGTACCTGGGCGTGACCATCACGGTGCGCGCCACCAGCCGCGAGCAGCTCGACGAGCTCTACCGCACGCTGACCAGCCATCCGATGGTGAAGGTGGTGCTGTAAATGCAGCCCGAACTGGTATGGCGCGGCCGGCTGGACTATGCCGCGGCGTTCGAGGAGATGCGCGCGTTCACGGATGCGCGCACGGCGGACACGCCGGACCAGATCTGGCTGTGCGAGCATCCCCCCGTGTTCACGCAGGGCCTGGCCGGCAAGGCCGAGCACGTGCTGGCCGCCGGCAACATTCCGGTGGTGCAGACCAATCGCGGCGGACAGGTGACCTACCACGGCCCTGGGCAGGTGGTGGCTTACCCGCTGATCGACCTGCAGCGCGCCGGCTACTTCGTGAAGGAGCTGGTGTACCGCATCGAGGAGGCGGTACTGCGCACGCTGGCCAGTTACGGCGTGACCGGCCACCGCGTGGCGGGAGCACCGGGCATCTATGTGCGGCTGAGCAATCCGTTCGACCACAGCGCGCTGAGCGGCCCGCGCGTGCCCGGGCAGGAATTTGCCGGGCTGGGCAAGATTGCGGCCCTCGGCATCAAGATCAGTCGGCATTGCAGCTACCACGGCGTGGCGCTGAACGTGGACATGGATCTGGAACCGTTCCACCGGATCAATCCGTGTGGCTATCAGGGCCTGCAGACGGTGGATCTGGCGCACTGCGGCGTCTCCACCTCCTGGGACGAGGCCGCACGGCGCCTGGGCGAGATGCTGGCCGCCCGTCTGGCTCCCTAGCCAGGCGGGGTGTCCGGGTGCCCCGCGGCGGGACGGGCGATACGGCTTATCCCTGCGCGCCGGCGGGCTGGCACGCGCGGCTTGGAGCAGAGCAGCCGCAGCGTTTACACTGCGGCATTCAAGAACAGAGACAACCATGAGCAGCCAGAACCCTTCCGCTCCCGCCGGCAGCAGCCCTGTCGTGCGCGAGGCGCAGAGCACCGACACCTACAACCCCTCCGCCAAGCAGAAAGCCGCAGCCAAGCTGAGCCGCATTCCTGTCAAGGTGGAGCAGCACGAGATCCTGCGCAAGCCGGACTGGATCCGCGTGAAGGCGGGCAGCCCGAGCACGCGCTTCTACGAGATCAAGGACATCCTGCGCCAGAACAAGCTGGTGACGGTGTGCGAGGAGGCGAGCTGTCCGAACATTGGCGAATGCTTCGGCCACGGCACCGCCACCTTCATGATCATGGGTGACAAGTGCACGCGCCGCTGTCCGTTCTGCGATGTGGGCCATGGCCGCCCCGACCCGCTGGACGTGAACGAGCCGGAGAATCTGGCGCGCACGATTGCCGCGCTGCGCCTGAAATACGTGGTGATCACCAGCGTGGACCGCGACGATCTGCGCGATGGAGGTGCGCAGCACTTCGTGGATTGCATCCGCAAGACGCGCGAGTTGTCGCCAACCACGCAGATCGAGGTGCTGGTACCCGACTTCCGCGGCCGCGATGACCGCGCGCTGGAAATCCTCAAGGCCGCGCCGCCCGATGTGATGAACCACAACCTGGAAACGGTGCCACGCCTGTACAAGCAGGCCCGTCCGGGCAGCGATTACCAGTTCTCGCTGAACCTGCTGAAGAAGTTCAAGGCGCTGTTCCCGGATGTGCCGACCAAGAGCGGGCTGATGGTGGGCCTGGGCGAGACCGACGAGGAAATTCTCGCAGTGATGCAGGACATGCGCGACCACGGTATCAACATGCTGACCATCGGCCAGTATCTGGCACCGAGCAACAGCCATCTGCCGGTCAAGCGCTATGTGCATCCCGATACCTTCAGGATGTTCGAGGAGAAGGCCAGGGAGATGGGCTTCAGCCACGCCGCCGTGGGCGCGCTGGTGCGCAGTTCCTACCATGCCGATCAGCAGGCCATGGCCGCTGGCGCTGCCCCCTCCGGCGAGACCGTCTGAGTGCATCGCACCCAGGGACGGCAGGGCGTGCTGTTTGCCCTGGCGGCAATCGTGCTGTGGGCCAGCCTGGCCACGCTGGGGGTGAGCCTGCGCCATGTGCCGCCGTTTCTGCTGACCGGGCTCGGGCTGCTGGTGGGCTCGCTGGTGGCACTGCCGCTGTCGCGCGGACGCTGGGCGGACTGGAAGGTGCCACTGCCGACGCTGCTGCTGGGCTTTGTCGGGCTGCTCGGCTATCACGCGCTGCTGTTTGCAGCGTTCCGGCTGGCGCCGCCGGTGCAGGTGAATCTGCTCAACTATCTGTGGCCGCTCGGCATCGTGGTGCTGGCGCCGCTGCTGCTGCGCGGCATGCGCTTTCGCTGGCAGCATCTGGCGGCGGCGCTGATCGGCTTTGCCGGTGCGGTACTGGCATTGCTGGATGGCGCCCGTGCCGGTGGCAGCTCGTTCACGGCCGCGCTGGATGGCAGTACCCTCACCGGCTATCTGCTGGCGCTGGCGGCCGCGCTGACCTGGGCCTGCTACTCCTTGCTGAGCCAGCGCGTGCCCCCGTTCCGCACGGCGGCGATCGGCGGCTTCTGCCTGCTGGCGGGGATGGGTTCGCTGCTGTTCCACCGGGCCTTCGAAGCACCGGTGACGCTCTCGCCGCGCGACTGGGGGCTGATCGCCCTGCTCGGCATCGGCCCGCTGGGCGGCGCCTTCTTTGTCTGGGATGCGGCCCTCAAGCGCACGGATCCGCGCACCGTGGGCCTGCTGGCCTTTCTCACGCCGCTGCTGTCGACCGGCATGCTGCTGTGGAGCCGGGGGCAGGCGCCGAGCGAATTGCTGGCACTGGCCACCCTGTTGATCGTGGGCGCAGCCGTTGTCGGTGCGCGGCGCCACCCCGGCTAGGGGCATACCCCTACGCTCGACCTGCAAATAAGCCCTTGATTTTGCACAACTTAATTCCCATGTTAGACTGATGGGCTTTCTCGGCTCCCTTGAGCCGGCCATCTTTTGCCGCTGCTGACGCCGCGGCAGACGCCAGTCAGTGTCCCGCGACGCTGCTTCGCGATCGTGTCCCGGCACGGTCTCTGTTGCCACCCTCATCGTGGAGATGCGTATGCACACTTCCTCCCAGACCCTTCTCGGCCAGCCGGCACGCACGGCCGCAGCACATGTGGCGCGCAAGGCGCCGGGTCTGCACCTGATCGGCGACCTGTACGGTTGCCATTGCGACGAGCGCCTGATGCTCGACGCCGCCACCATCGAAAACTTCTGCCTGCAGGCGGTGGAGCAAGCCGGCCTGACCTCCGTGGGCAGCCTGTTCCACAGCTTTGGCGAAGGCGGTGGCGTGACCGGCATGGTGGTCCTGGCCGAGTCGCACCTGTCGCTGCACACTTGGCCGGAAGACGACTACGTCACGCTGGACGTGTACGTGTGCAGCTACTCGCAGGACAACTCCGGCAAGGCCGAAGCACTGTTCAAGCAACTGATGGACGCCTTCCAGCCGACCGAGCCGCACCTGCACCGGGTCGTGCGCGCATGAGCGCCGCCACCCCGGCCGCCCGCGGCCGCTACGCACTGGAAGCCCTGAGCGGCGATTTCGGCTTCTACGTCGGCACCAGCGCGCTGCTGGCCGAATGCCGCTCGCCCATGCAGCACATCGAGATCGTGGACACGCCGCTGTTCGGCCGCGCCATGCGCATCGACGGCTGTTTCATGACCTCGGAGCGCGACGAGTTCTTCTACCATGAGCCGATGATCCACCTGCCGGCCGTCACCTTCGGTCGGCCGCGTTCGGCGCTGATCATTGGCGGCGGCGACGGCGGCGCCGCCGAAGAGCTGCTCAAGCACCCGGACATGCAGCGCGTGGTGCTGGCCGAGCTCGACGCCGACGTGATCGCCATGGCGCGCACCTGGCTGCCTTCCATCCACCGTGGCGCCTTTGACGATCCGCGGCTGGAACTGCTGATCGGCGATGGCCGCGCCTTTGTCGAACAGTGCGAGGAACGCTTCGACCAGATCGTGCTGGACCTGACGGATCCGTTCGGGCCGGCGGTAGAGCTGTATACGCGCGAGTTCTATGCAGCCTGCCGCAGCAAGCTGACGCCAGGCGGCGTGCTGTCGCTGCATATCCAGTCGCCCATCCACCGTCCGGAAACACTGGCCCGCATCATGGCCTCGCTGCGCAGCGTGTTCGGCGTGGTGCGTCCCTACCTGCAGTATGTGCCGCTGTATGGCACGCTCTGGGCCATGGCCGTCGCGTCGGACAGTGCCGATCCGCTGGCGCTCGATGCCGCTACCGTGGATGCACGCATTGCCGAACTGGGACTGCGCGAGCTGCAGCTGTACAACGGCGCCATGCATCAGGCGCTGCTGGCCCAGCCCAACTTCCTGCGCGAGCTGCTGGCGCAACCGGCCCAGCCGATCGTGGCCGGCGATGCACTCGACGATCCAAGCCTCGATCCCGAGAACTTGCCGGCGCTGCAGATCGTTTCTGCCTGATCCAGCCGGCTCCCGGCCTCAGGGCTTCTGCGCCATGGCAGCGGCCGGATCCTCGCTCTGCAGCACGGACTGTGCCCAGTCGACCAGCTTGCCGGTATCCGAGCGCACGATTTCCTGCTTCACGGCCAGGATCTGCGCCGGATGCATGGAGAAGCTGCGCAGGCCCAGGCCGAGCAGCAGCTTGGTGAAGGCTGTGTCCCCGGCCATTTCCCCGCACACGCTCACCGGCTTGCCCGCCTCGCGCGCCGCCCGGATGGTGTCGGCCAGCAGCTGCAGCACGGCAGGATGCATGGGGTCGTACAGGTGCGCCACCGATTCGTCGGCCCGGTCGATGGCCAGCGTGTACTGGATCAGGTCGTTGGTGCCGATCGAGAGAAAATCGAAATACTTCAGGAACAGGCGCGCCGTGAGCGCGGCTGCCGGCACCTCGATCATCGCGCCCAGATCCACCTGACCGTAGGCCACACCGCGGGCATCGAGCTGGCTGCGCGCCATATCCAGCATCTGCAGGGTCTGCCGGATCTCGCTGACATGCGCCAGCATGGGGATCAGCACATGGATGCGGCCTTGGGCGGCGGCGCGCAGGATGGCGCGCAACTGCGTGAGGAACATGGCCGGCTCGGCCAGGCTCCAGCGGATGGCGCGCATGCCGAGCGCCGGGTTGAGGTGGGCGGCATCGGGCACGCTGTCATTCAGCGGCTTGTCGGCGCCCACGTCGATGGTGCGGATGGTGAGCGGCAGGCCGCGCATGCCTTCGAGCGCGCGCACATAGGCCTGGTATTGCTCCTCCTCGCCAGGCAGATGCTGCTTGCGGCCCATGAACAGGAATTCGCTGCGGAACAGGCCGACGCCGACGGCGCCCGCCGCCAGCGCGGCTTCGGTATCCTTGGGCAACTCGATGTTCGCCAGCAGCTCGATCTTCTCGCCGTCGAGCGTGACGGCCGGGGTATTGACCAGGCGCAGCAGGCGCGAGCGGTCCAGCGCGTCCTGGCGCTGGCGGAAGCGGTATTCGTCCAGGGTGATGGTGGACGGGTTGACCAGCATCACGCCGGCATCGCCGTCGATAACGATCCAGTCGTCCTGCCGCACCAGCTGGCTGGCAGTGCGTGCCCCCACCACGGCCGGGATGCCCATGCTGCGCGCCACGATGGCGGTGTGCGAAGTCTTGCCGCCCACATCCGTGACGAAGCCCTTGAACACGCTCTGGCGGAACTGCAGCATGTCGGAGGGACTCAGGTCGTGCGCCACCAGCACCAGCGGCACGTCCATGGCGTCCTCGCCCAGCAGATTGGCCTCGCCCCCCTCGTGGCGGCCGTTTTCCTGCACCGCCAGCAACGTCTGCTGGCCCTGGATGCGCTTGATGATGCGCTCGATCACCTGCTCCAGATCGAGCTTGCGCTCGCGCAGGTAGGGATCCTCCATGTCGTCGAACTGGCGTGCCAGCCGCTCGAACTGGGTGGACAGGGCCCAGCCGGCGTTGTAGAGCCGGTCGGCGATCCAGTAGCGCACGCCGCTGAAGATCTCGTCGTCCTGCAGCAGCATCATGTGCACTTCGAGCAGTGCCGCCAGTTCGCCCGGCATTTCCTTGGGCATGGTGGCCAGCAGCAGCTGGATTTCCTGCACCACCGAATCGCGCGCCTCATGCACCCGGGCGATTTCCGCCTCGACCTGCTCCGGCTCGATGAAATAGTGGCCCACATCGGAGCGGCTGGACGCGATGACCACGGCGCGGCCAATGGCCACGCCCCGGCCGACACCGATGCCGTGGATCGAGATCGTCATCCGCGTTTCCTCACTCGCCTTCGCCGAACTTGTCGTTGATCAGGTCGACCAGCGCCTGCATGGCCTCCTCCTCGCGCTCGCCATTGGTCTCGAGCGTGATCTCGGTGCCGATGCCGGCGGCCAGCATCATGACGCCCATGATGCTCTTGGCATTGACGCGCCGGCTGCCGCGCGTGACCCAGACTTCGCAGGGGAAGGAGCCGGCCAGCTTGGTGAGCTTGGCGGAGGCGCGGGCGTGCAGCCCGAGCCGGTTGCTGATGGTGATGGCTTGCTGAATCATTCTTTCTCGTCCTGGCTGCAGGCATCCGGATCGCAGGCGATCGGCATGATGCCCTGCGCACCGCCGCTGAGGGCGCGTTCCTGCATCTCGTCCAGCGGCAGCCCGGCATAGCAGACGGCCCGCAGCAGCATCGGCACGTTCAGGCCGGTGACGCCTCGCAGCGGTGCCTGGCAGCCGATGGCTTCCTGCCGTTCGAGCAGGTGGGTGACCACATTGCAGGGGGTGGCACCCAGCACGTCCGTCATCACCAGGGTGCCGGCACAGACCATGTCCTGCATCAGCAGGCGGGCGCGCTCCAGCGTCTGCTCGGGCGTTTCGTGCGCCAGCACGTCGAGCGCATGGACACGGTCGCCGCAGTCGGGAAAGACATGCAAGGCCGAAGCCCGGAACGCCTGCGCCAGCGGTTCGTGGGCGATGATGAGGATCTGGTTCATGCAGGAAACGGTGTCCGGGCACGCGCAGGCGGCCGGCGCGCGGACGGACACGGATTGGTCATTGCAAGGATGATACTTCGACGCGGCCCGGTTTGTACCACAGGAACAGCAGATACGACAGCACGCAGGCTGCCAGCAACACCCCGAAAGCCCCACGGTAGGCATCCGCCAGCTGCCAGCCGCGCTGCTGCAGCGCATCCACC
Organism: Brachymonas sp. KE5; assembly: GCF_057773645.1. Taxonomy (NCBI): domain Bacteria; kingdom Pseudomonadati; phylum Pseudomonadota; class Betaproteobacteria; order Burkholderiales; family Comamonadaceae; genus Allobrachymonas; species Brachymonas sp. KE5. The sequence continues at coordinate 3,778 of NZ_CM173463.1, read as the reverse complement.
AGCCGGCCCACGCCGGACTGCACCAGGAACACGCCGGCAAACACCAGCAGGTTGAAGGAAGTGAGCGAACGGCCGGCCAGATGCACCGGCAGGCGCTGCGTCAGCACCGGCTGCGCCAGCGAGACCACGGTCGAGGTCACGCAGAATGCGGCCAGCAGCCAGAGCGTTGCATCGCCGAGTTGCGTGCCGCCCAGGATCACCAGCAGCAGGATGGCCATGCTGACTGGCAGGCCCCGGCGGATCATGGATTCCACCTCCATGCCGGCGCGCAGCAGGCGCGGCATCAGCAGGCCCCAGAGCCAGAACGCCAGCAGCATCAGCAGGTTGATGATGAACATGCCGCGCGCCGATTGCTCCGGAGTGAATCCGGCCACATGACTGAGCCAGGGGCCGGCCCAGAGCGTCTGCGTGGCCGTCATGGCGCCGTAGTTGACCAGGGCGATCGGAATGTAGTGGATGAACTGCGGATGCGTCCAGACGGCGCGCAGCCCGGGCCTGCCATTGCCAGCCGCCACTGGCGCACCGGAGGGCAGCTGCCAGGCCGGCAGCACGCGCAGCACCAGCAGCGTGGCCAACGCCATCAGGATCGCCAGCGCCACGAACAGCAGGCGCCAGCCCGTCACCGGCAGCAGCCACTGCACCGGCAGGGTGGCGGCCACCATACCGAAGGAACCGGTCATCAGCATCCAGGCATTGGCACGCAGCTGCATCGGGCCATCCAGCCAGCGCCGGTAGCCGGCGAGCGGCGCCATCAGGCAGGCACTCAGGCCGATGCCCGCCAGCAGGCGTGCCGCGAACAGGCTGCCCAGGCCCTGTGCCCAGGCAAACAGCAGCGTGCCGAGTACCGCCAGCACCAAAAAGCGCGACAGGATGGCGCGCGGACCCAGCTTGTCGAGCCAGTGCCCGAGCGGCAGCTGCGTCAGCGTGAAGCCGAGGAAGTAGGCGCCGGAGAGCAGGCCCAGTGCGCCCGCGCCCAGCTGGAACTCGTCCGTGAGCTGCGGGGCAATGGTGGCCGTGACCACGCGCAGCAGGGTCGAGAGGAAATAGCAGAAGGCGCACACCAGGAACACCAGGATGGCGCCGCGGCGATCAAGCAGGGACATGGAACTAAAGCCGGCAATCCCGTCACGGCTGGCGGACGGTGTGGCAGCAATGTAGCACGCGCCTCCCGCAGCAGCGGCCCATGAAAAACCCTGCGCCGTCCTGCCCTGTTGCAGCTTTCCCGCAGGGACTGCACCGCAATGCGCATACACTAGGCGTCCGGGTCGCCTGTGCGTGCGGCCCGTGTCCAGTCATTCGAGAACGCTTGCATGAAACGCCTGTTTTCCATCATGGGCTTCCTGGCCCTGTTCGGTGTGGCCGCCGCCACCTATTTTTCGCTGCGCCCCGATGCCGCGCCCCAGTCGAACTTCGTGATGCTCGACGGCAGCCAAAAGACTACCCAGTCATGGAACGGCAATGTCACGCTGGTCAACTTCTGGGCCACCAGCTGCACCACCTGCGTGGCCGAGATGCCCATGCTGGTGAGCACCTACAACAAATACCAGGCCAAGGGCTACCGCACGGTGGCCGTGGCGATGGAATACGATCCGCCGGCCTATGTGCTGAACTTCGTCAAGACACGCCAGCTGCCCTTCGAGGTGGCTCTGGACAACACCGGCCAGGTGGCGCGCGACTGGGGCAACATCACCATCACCCCCACCACCTTCCTGCTGAACCGGCGTGGCGAAATCGTCAAGCAATACGTGGGTGCGCCCAACGAGAAGGAGCTGCACACGCTGATCGAGAAGCTGCTGGCGGAGAGCTGATCCGCATCATCCGCCAGTAGCAGCCCACGCAGAACAGCCCGCTTTCGCGGGCTGTTTCGTTTGTGGCCGTCTGCAGGACTTACTTGTTGCGGAAGTTGTCGTGGCAGGACTTGCAGGTCTGGGCGGCATCGGCAAAAGCCGCCTTGAGCTGGTTCAGGTCGCCGCTCTTGGCCGCCGTGTTCAGCTTGGCTGCCTCGGCCTGGAACTTCTCGGCACCGGCCTTGAACTTGGCGCTGTCCTTCCAGATTTCGGCCTTGGCACGGGTCTGGCCCTTGTCGCTGCCCTGCGTGAAGCCGGCGAACGGCAGGCGCGCCATGTAGGCCACCACTTCGGCGTTGGCCGCTGCGGACTTGGCGTTGTAGGGGGCCTTTCCGGTGGCCATGGCACCGATCGGGCCGAAATGCGCACCGATCACGTTGAACGCACCCTGGCGGTACTTGATGGCGTCTTCGGCCTTGGCAAAGGACTGGGCAGCGGCCGGCAGGGCTGCGAACAGGCCGGCAGCCAGCGTCAGGCAGGCGAGTTTCTTCATGGGACAGTTTCCTCGTCGTCTTGGTAGGGGGTTGAAGCGGGCACCGTTGCGCCCACTTGCGAAGGCATGGAGGTTTCCCTGCATTGGCACGAGTGCCGCGCACCGTGCTACAGTTATTCTGGCATGGCCGTCTGCAAGGCTGCCGTGCGTCCATCCATTACCTGATTGCCCCGCACTGCTACATGTCTGTCGAGCCGGTTTCCACCGTTCCTGTCCGCGTCTGGGATCTTCCCACCCGTCTGTTCCACTGGGCCCTGGCCCTGCTGGTGGTGGTGCTGGTGGTGAGCGGCACCGTGGGAGGCCTGTGGATGGAATGGCACCTGCGCGCCGGCATGGGCGTGCTCGCCCTGCTGCTGTTCCGCCTGGTCTGGGGCGTGATCGGTGGCCACTGGTCGCGCTTCGCCAACTTTCTCTACAGCCCCTCGCGCATGCTGCGCTACCTGCGCGGCGATGGACAGGCACTCGACGAAGTGGGGCACAGCCCGGCGGGTGCGCTTTCCGTCTGGGCCATGCTGCTGGTACTGGGCGTGCAAGGCGTGATCGGCCTGTTCGCCTACGACGACATCGCCTTCTCGGGCCCGCTGGCGCACCTGGTATCCAATGACACCGTGAGCACGCTCACCGGCCTGCACAAGCTCGCCAAGCCGCTGATCATCTCGCTGGTGCTGCTGCATGTGGGTGCCATCGTCTTCTATCGGGTGGCACGCAAGCGCAACCTGGTCGGCCCCATGCTGCTGGGCGACAAGCAGCTGCCACCGGGCACCCCAGCCAGCCGCGATTCCGCCGGCACGCGTCTGCTCGCCCTGCTGCTGTTTGCCGCCTGTGCCGGCTTCATGGTCTGGGTCAGCTCGCTGGCGGGCGAGGTCAGCGCGAGCTACATGTAAGACCATGAGCGAGCACCACCCTCCCCCCAAAATCCGCCTGCAGCCGGTCGACACGCCGGAACTGCTGCAAGAGGCGCGCCGCCTGATGCAGGAATATGCCGACAGCCTGGATATCGATCTGGATTTCCAGGGATTTGCCGAGGAGCTGGCCGCATTGCCGGGTGCCTATGCACAGCCGCAGGGCACCCTGCTGCTGGCACTGGTGGACGGCGCCGTGGCCGGAGGCTGCGCCCTGCGCCCCCTGCCCGAAACCGACTATGCCGATGCGGCCGAGATGAAGCGCCTGTACGTGCGTCCTATGTTTCGCGGCTTCGGCCTGGGCCGGCTGCTGACCGAGGGCATCCTCGATGCGGCACGCATGGCCGGCTACCAGCATGTGCTGCTGGACACGCTGGACGACATGGAGTCGGCGCGCGCGCTGTACGAGGAACTGGGGTTCGTGGAGATCCCGCCCTACTACCACAATCCGGTGGCGGGCTCGCACTACCTGATGGCGGAGCTCTGAGCGTCCGTCCTGCGCTCAGCTTTCGTCGATCAGGATCTCGTGCGTCAGG